>JAIEQX010000315.1 GCA_019747375.1 Beijerinckiaceae bacterium
CCCCTGCCGTAACCAGTGAATGTGATGCCTCCCACCGCGCGGATCGTCTTGAGCTGCAACCGCACGCGGTCCGGCTCCTCGTCGAGCGCCGCGGCGACCGCGTCGGCCAACCGCATCGACGTGATCTTTCGCGCTTGAGGCGCGCTCCCAGTGAGATTCGTCATTTCCGTTAACCGTACAAGCAAGTCCGTTCAGCGTCACTATTGTCACGCTGACATTTCAGCGCCACATTTGTTCCACTAAACCAAATGAGGCCGGCGGCAGGAGAAGGCGATGGGAATACGAGTGAACAAAGCGTGCGGGCAGGTGATCGGCACTCCGTCGATTTTTCCGGAACGCGTCAGGCAGGCGGCCTCCCGTCTGACGGACTTCTTCGGCGATCGCAGGTTCGGCTCGATCGGGCGCGACGATTTTTGCGCCTATGTCGAGAAGACCGCCGAGCGGCCTCCCGGGACGGACAATCGACCGATCGGCAGTCCTGCCGAACGCGCCCGCTACGACATCCACATCTTGGGGACAATTGCCGGCTTCGCCGGCGAGATCGCGCTGTGGGAACTGATCCAAACGTGGCTCGAAGAGAGCCCTGCCGCGATGGCGGAGGAACGGGCATGATCCAATTCCTCGAAACGTCGTCGCGCGCCGAGGCGTACCGCTCCGACGAATTCCAGCGCGAAGTCGGGCAGATCCTGCAACGCGGCCGCCGCGACATCCGGCTCTTCGTCGACGCCCTCCTGAAGGCAGACCGCGTGCCGGTCGTTGCCCCGGGTCCGCAGCAGGATGCCGCGGTCGCAACCGAGGCGGCGCGTATCCTTTCGGCAGTGGCCTCCCGGCAGATCAAGGCCGCCTCGGTCGTACGGGTCACCACCCGCATTTTGAAGATGCCCCATCGGTGCGACGTCGTCGACCGCCAGCGCGAAGCGCCCGCGGCACCCGCCCCGAAACGCCGCGGCTCGTTCGAAGACGATCTCGCGGAGGCGCTCCGCACCACGTGGGAGGCCAGCGAAGGAATGGGTGCCGGCCTTCCGTACCCGCCCAACGTCACGGTCACGTGGAATGACGGCGGCACCGTGCTCTACGGGCGGATACAGGACATCAGGAGCAAAACAACGGCGCTGTATTCCAACGCCGCCATCCCCGCGGGACTCGACGGCACCTGGGACTACGTGCGCACCGACGCCGTGGGCGGCACCGTTTTCAGCGCACTCTCGCTGCTGGGATTTGCCGAATGCGTCCGCGACGCCGTGCGCGCGGATGGGGACGACGACGACGGCGGTCCCGCATGAGCGGAGGCCGCGCGGCGCAGAACACGCAGCCGTCCCGACCGCATATCGAACGCGCGTCGGTGAACGAGATCATGCCGCCTGAGATCACAGGCCAAATCCTCGCGCTATGCGACGATCTCGGCGCCATGGCGCCGCTTTATCTCAACGTGTCTCCTGCGCCGGAGGCGAGAATGGGATGGTGCTCGACCAACGTTCTCGATCGATGTCGCGAAAAGGGTGGCGAGCCGC
>JAIEQX010000368.1 GCA_019747375.1 Beijerinckiaceae bacterium
GGAGCGACCTTCTGCCCCTTGAAAAGCATGTTGCCTTTCGGAAGGTCACATTTCTGGAAAACGGACTCGATCGTCTCCAGATAGAAGGCCGCGTCGAGGTCCATGATGGCGAAATATTCCTCATAGAAGGCGCGGATCTGGTCGGCCTTTTCGAAATCGCCCTCGACCCGGCTCTTGAACATGTCGACGAAGGATTTGGCGTGCCGCTCCGTGTTCATGCTCATGAAGGCGGCAAGCTGCAGGAAGCCCGGATAGACGCGACGGCCTGCGCCCGGCAGCGCGCGCGGCACGACTCCGATCAGCTTTTCCCTGAACCATTCTATGGGTTTCGACGTCGCAAGCTCATTCACCTTGGTGGGTGAGACGCGGCAGTCGAGCGGGCCGGCCATCAGGGTCATGCTGGCCGGCTGCGCGGGATCGTTCTCCTGCGCCATGATGGCGACGGCGGCGAGCGCCGCGACGGTCGGCTGGCACACCGCCACGATATGGGATCGCGGCCCGATGAAGCGGGTGAAATCGATGATGTGCTGCACGAAGGCGTCGAGATCGAAGATCCCGTCGCCGACCGGGATGTCGCGGGCGTTGATCCAGTCCGTAACATAGACTTCGTAGTCGCGGAGCAGGGTCTTGATCGTGCCGCGCAGAAGCGTGGCGAAATGGCCCGACATGGGCGCGATGACGAGCACGCGCTGGGCTCCGGGCGCGTCGGGGCGGGCGAAGCGCAGCAGGTTGCAGAATGGCGTCGATGTCGCGACCGTCTCGCTGATCTCGGCCTCCTGGCCATTGTGCAGGGAGATCTTGCGGATATCGAAATCGGGCCGCGTATGGGTGAAGCCTGCCAGCTGTATCAGTTCGTAATAGGCGGCCATCCGGCGGATCGGCGTGGCGAATTGGGACGCGCTCCACAAGCGGAGAATCTGTTCGCTGCTGCCTGCGAGCTTGCGCACCGGGTGGCTGAGATCGGCGTAACCCTGATAGGCGTCATACATCATGCCGAATGAAGATCCCGGTTGTCGCAGGCATCTGTCGAGCAAAGCCCGTGCCATGAGCTTCGCCTTTATGGCATACCTATTGCACCTGACCGGGCAAATACGTGAGGCTCCTTAATGCCAGCGACAACGCTTACGATCAGCAGCAAGAATTACTCATCCTGGTCCCTTCGCGGCTGGCTGATGATGAAGCTCTCGGGCGTCAAGTTCGAGGAGGTGATCACCCCGCCGGACGACGCCTCGGCGCGCGCCGAAATCATGCTGCTGTCGCCGTCCGTCCTGGTGCCGTGCCTGACCTACAAGGACACGCGGATCTGGGACACCTGGGCGATCGCCGAGTTTCTGAACGAGATCGCCCCGAAGTCGGAGCTTCTGCCCAGGGACCGGATGGAGCGGGCGCATTGCCGGGCGATCTGCGGCGAGATGCATTCGGGCTTCGTGTCGCTGCGCTCGGCGCTGCCGATGAACCTCAAGGGGCATTTCCCGAAGTTCAAGGTCTGGTCCAAGGCGCAGGCCGATATCGACCGCATCACCGAGATCTGGCGCGA
>JAIEQX010000216.1 GCA_019747375.1 Beijerinckiaceae bacterium
GATGGTCGTCGCCGACGACCAGGCATGAGCCCAACCCGTTATCGAGACACTTCTCGATGACCGACAGGACGCTTTCCGACTTGTTGCATACGAACGCGGCTTCAACTGACGTCTCCTCCGGCGCTGCCAGAGACATTTAGCCTCCCTTTGCGAGACACCCATCTCGCTACCCGCCATGACGGGCTGTTCTTCATATTTTTGGAACGCGGCCTGTGGGCTTGCCAGTGTCCAGATTGTGGCTGCAGCACAGTGTGTTGGGATGGCAACAGTCGTGAAAATCGAAAGTCGAAAGATCGCTGCAGATGCGAATGTCGGTTGCACCGACACAGCTTGATCACTGGCGTCGCCGAAGGGCCCTGCACATCGTTTTGGCCGAGGAGACGCCATGCAGTGCCTGTGGTTGACGCTTGCCGATCCGGATCCGGCCACCAACGGCCAGCTCATCTATTCGAAGGGATTGATCGAGGCGGCGCGTGATGCCGGTGCCACCTTGCGGGTGGTCGGGTTGGCGCGGCGCGAGAACCCGCGGTCGGTGTCCAAGCTCCTGGCGATCGACTGGCGGCTGGCCGACGAGCAGGTCCAGCCGGCATGGCGCCGGCTGCTGTCGCCCATGCCCGTCGTCGCCCGGCGCGGCAATGCCTCGAATATGCGGCGGCTGCTCGACGAGGCGTTGGCAGAGCGGCCGTGGGACACGATCGTGTTCGACAGCATCTGCAGCGGCTGGGCGCTCAGCCGCGTGATGCGTCATTGTCGGGAGAACCTGCGGCCGCCGCGGGTGGTCTACATTGCCCACAATCACGAACGGACGGTCGGGCGGCGTATCGTCAAGCAGTCCCGCGGGCTACGCCGTCTGGTGAAGGCGGTCGACTATCTCAAGGTCAGGCGGCTGGAGCGCCGGCTGGTCGCCGCGGCCGACCTGGTGACGTCGAACACGCCCGACGACTGTCGCCGGTTCGCCACCGATGCCCAGGGACGCTCCATCGTCTTCCTGCCGCCCGGCTTCAGCGGCCCCCGGGTCGAAGCCCGCACGATCGACGACGGCGTGCCGCGGCGGGCCATCCTGGTCAGTAGCCTCGATTGGCCGCCCAAGCGCGCGGCGGCCGAAGCTTTCCTCGCCACTGCCACGGCCATGCTGGCCCGCGAGGGCATCGGGCTGCAGGTGGTGGGTGAGGCGGAGCCGGCCTATCTCGAGAGTCTGCGGCGGCGCTACTCGTCGGTCGATTTCGTCGGCCGGGTCGACGATGTCCGGCCCTTCATGCGCCAGGCACGGCTCGCGCTGGTGCCGGACCTTCTGGGCGGCTTCAAGCTCAAGGGACTGGACTACGTGTTCAACCGCCTGCCGATCCTCGCCATGCGCATTGCCCTGCCGGGCATGCCGCTGGAGGAGGGGACAAGCATCGGACTGTATGACAGCCATGCCAGCCTGGCCGAGGGCGTGGTCGAGCTCATCGACGATTTTCCGCGGTTGAATGCGTGGCAGGTCGCGGCCTACGACGCCTGCGCCGATCGCTTCGACTGGCGGCGGATCGGCCACCACCTCGTG
>JAIEQX010000279.1 GCA_019747375.1 Beijerinckiaceae bacterium
AACTTGCCGCCATGCCTTACGAGACGAGCGCGTCGTACTGGCGCCGCGTCGTGCAGGCGCGCCTCGACGCCGGCGAGCTGACCATGGCGGCCGCGCACGCCGCGATGCTGCATTCGGGCGCGCGCGGCTACATGATGAGCAACCGCGCCCAGCGCCGCATGCGCGAAGCCTATTTCGTCGGAATCGTCACGCCCGCGACCAAGCAATTGCAGAAGATGCTGGCTGAAATGACCGACTGAAATTTCCAGTCCCACATGAGCGTAGGAGCAAAGCATGTCTGACGTTCTCGCATCCGCATCCGAAGTCTCGTCGATGATGGCGTCGTCGCCCGTTGTCATCATCGACACACGCAATCCAGACGCGTACGCCGCCGGCCACATCCCCGGCGCCGTCAACATGCATGAAATCTTCACGTATCTGGCGACTTCGACGCCGGAAGGCATCGCGGAACTGAAGTCGAAGTTCGCGGACGCATTCGGCGCTGCGGGCCTTTCCGGCAAGGAAACCGCCATCGTCTACGAGCAGTCCATGAACTCGGGCTTCGGCCAGTCCTGCCGCGGCTATTACCTGCTCGGCGTGCTGGGCTATCCCTCGACCAAGGTGCTGCACGGCGGCTTCGACGCCTGGACGGCGGCGGGCCTGCCGGTCTCCACGGAAGCAGCCAAGCCGATGGCGGCAACCTTCCCCATCGATCCCGCTGGCGCCTCCATCCTCATCGACGCGAAGACGATGCTCGCCGCGCTGTCGACGCCCGACATCGCCATTCTCGACGTACGCGACGTGGATGAGTGGATCGCGGACAGCTCGTCGCCCTACGGTAAGGAATTCTGCCCACGCAAGGGCCGAATTCCCGGAGCGCGCTGGCTCGAATGGTATCGCATGATGAAGCCCACCGGCGAGGGGCCGCGGTTCAAGTCGAAGGACGAGATCCTGGCCGAATGCGCGACCGTGGGCGTCACGCCCGACACGCCGGTCTATCTCTACTGCTTCAAGGGCGCCCGCGCGTCGAACACGTATCTGGCGCTCAAGAATGCGGGCGTGAAGGACGTGCGCATGTACTTCGGTTCGTGGAACGAATGGTCGCGCGATCCTTCGCTCCCCATCGAAAGCGGCCTGCCGATCAAGGCCGCGGCCTAAGGGACAGTGGCGATGCGCGTCGTCCACTTCTTCTCGCCCATGTCGGGCTACGCCTACCTCGGCCTTGGCGCCCTGCGCGCCATGGCCGAGCGGCGGCGCGCAAGCATCGTCCACAAGCCCATCGACGTCGTGCGCCTGTTTGCGGCGGTCGATACGATCGCGCCGGCGAAGCAATCGCCGGCGCGCATGAACTGGCGCCGCGCCGACATGGCCAGATGGGCCAGGCGGCGCGATCTGCCT
Organism: Beijerinckiaceae bacterium; assembly: GCA_019747375.1. Lineage (GTDB taxonomy): Bacteria > Pseudomonadota > Alphaproteobacteria > Rhizobiales > Beijerinckiaceae > Terripilifer. The sequence goes on from JAIEQX010000279.1 coordinate 1,378, forward strand.
GTGAATGTGCAACCGCGCCACTGGCCCATCAATGCAAGCCTTGCCTCGCGCGCCGTCATCGCCGCGCAGGCCTCCGGACTTGATGCGTCGGCGCTTGCCGAGGCGATTCTGTCGGCGACCTGGGCGCACGATCTCGACATTTCCAATCCCGAAACGTTTGCGGCGCTG
>JAIEQX010000183.1 GCA_019747375.1 Beijerinckiaceae bacterium
AACTCGGTGTGGTTCTCGATATGCTCGATGCGCTCCTGGATCCACGCCTTCTGGTCGGGATCGGAGATGTGCATGAATTCGACGCCGATCTTGCCGCAATAGGTCTTGCGCAGGCGCTCCATGATCTGGCGCAGCGTCGCGGATTCGCCCAGCGCCAGCGAGCCGAAGATCAGGATGGGGCGGTCCCAGTCGGCTTCCGTGAAGCCGTAGGTCGCGGGATCGAGCTCGCGGTGCGGCGCCTGGCGCACGAGGCCCAGCGGATCGAGGTCGGCCTCGAGATGGCCGCGGATCCGGTAGGCGCGGATCAGCATCAGCGCCCGCGCGGTATCCTGCGCCGCGGCGCGGATCTCGGCGTCGGCCTTGCCCGCGATCGCCGGCGCGGCCGCGGCGGCTTCCTTGCCGCCCTTGACGTTGCGGTTGGCGGCGGCCGGGACGGCGTCGGGATCGATCGCGCCGATCACCCGCGTTCCGTTGGGCGCCCAGGAGGCACCGCGCACCTCGGCGAGCACATCGCCCTTCTGCTCGGCCAGGGCGCCGAAGAAGGTCTGCCACTCGGCATCGACCGACGACGGGTCGGCGAGGAACCGCGCGTAGAGTTCCTCGATGAAAGGCGCGTTCGCGCCGAACAGGAACGACGTCTGTTCTGCTCTCATGGCCCTTACTCCCTGGCCCGTATCCAATTGCCGCCTGGCAGAGGCTCGGCGGCCCGTATCGCCTGTCAGCCCTTCATGGCCTTAAGCATTTCCTCGCCCAAAGCCGCGGGAGACTCCGCAACCCTGATGCCGGCCGCGCGCATGGCCGCGACCTTGAACTCGGCCGTATCGTTGCCGCCCGAGATGACCGCTCCGGCGTGCCCCATGCGGCGGCCCGGAGGCGCCGTGCGACCGGCGATGAAGCCGACCACCGGCTTCTTCGTGCCGGACGCCTTCAGGAACTCGGCGCCCTTCACCTCGGCGTCGCCGCCGATCTCGCCGATCATCACGATGCCCTCGGTCTCGGGATCGCGGATGAACATGTCGAGGCACTCGATGAAGTTCGTGCCGTTCACCGGATCGCCGCCGATGCCGATGCAGGTCGTCTGGCCGAGGCCGGCCGCCGTGGTCTGCGCCACCGCTTCGTAGGTGAGCGTGCCCGAGCGCGAGACGATTCCGATCTTGCCGCGCTTGTGGATGTGGCCCGGCATGATGCCGATCTTGCACTCGCCGGGCGTGATGACGCCGGGACAGTTCGGGCCGATCAGCCGCGACTTCGACGCGGTGAGCGCGCGCTTCACCTTGACCATGTCGATCACCGGGATGCCCTCGGTGATGCAGACGATCAGGGGGATCTCGGCGTCGATCGCCTCGAGGATCGAATCGGCCGCGAACGGCGGCGGGACGTAGATCACCGACGCGTTGCAACCGGTCTTTTCGACCGCCTCGGCCACGGTGTCGAACACCGGCAGGTCGAGATGCTTGGTGCCGCCTTTGCCCGGCGTCACGCCGCCGACCATCCTGGTGCCATAGGCGATCGCCTGCTCGGAATGGAAGGTGCCCTGCGAGCCGGTGATGCCCTGGCAGATG
>JAIEQX010000333.1 GCA_019747375.1 Beijerinckiaceae bacterium
TTGGAGATCGAGTAGTTCATGTTGGCGATGCCGCCTTCGTAGATCAGGTCCACGATCAGCTTCACCTCGTGCAGGCATTCGAAATAGGCCATCTCGGGCTCATATCCGGCTTCCACGAGGGTCTCGAAGCCCATGCGGATCAGCTCCACGAGGCCGCCGCAGAGGACCGCCTGCTCGCCGAATAGGTCGGTTTCGCATTCCTGGCGGAAGTTGGTCTCGATGATGCCGGAGCGGCCGCCGCCGATGGCCGAGCAGTAGCTGAGGCCCAGCTCCATCGCCTTGCCGGTCGCGTCCTGGTGGACGGCGACAAGGCAGGGCACGCCGCCGCCCTTGGTGTATTCGCCGCGCACGGTGTGGCCGGGGCCTTTGGGGGCCATCATGATGACGTCGACGCCCTTTTTCGGCTCGATCAGGCCGAAGTGGACGTTGAGGCCGTGGGCGAAGGCGATGGCCGAGCCTTCGCGCAGGTTGTCGTGGACATGGGCCTTGTAGGTCGCGGCCTGAAGTTCGTCCGGCATGGTGAACATGATCAGGTCGCACCAAGCGGCGGCGGCGGCGATGTCCATGACCTTGAGGCCCTCGGCTTCGCACTTCTTGGCCGATGTCGAACCGGGGCGCAGCGCCACGACGACATTCTTCGCCCCCGAGTCGCGCAGGTTCAGCGCATGGGCATGGCCCTGGGAGCCATAGCCGAGAATGGCCACCTTCTTGTCCTTGATCAGGTTCACATCGCAGTCGCGGTCGTAGTAAACGCGCATGAGTTTCCGCCCCTTGTTGACGGAAGGCGGCATAGCGGGGTGATGGCGGACAATCAAGCCTATTCCCGACCGGATACCTTGCCTCTTTCGCCGCGGCGGTTAGGGTCCGCTCATCAAGCCTGACGGCTTTCTTCGCTGGCAGCAGCGGGGACTCTGGTCACGGCGGAGGAGCGGCATGCGGATCGCGAAACTCGAAACCTTCGACACGGCCTTCGTGGCCTTCGTGAAGATCACGGCAGACACCGGCGAGGTTGGCTGGGGGCAATGCTCGTCCTATCAGGCCGACATCACGGCCGAGGTCTTTCACCGCCAGATCGCACCCCATGCCCTTGGGACGCGGGTCGAGGACCTTGAGGATACGCTGCGGTTGATCTTTGAACGCGAGCACAAGTTTCCCGGCAGCTACCTGCGCCGGGCGCAGGCGGGCCTTGATACGGCGGTCTGGGACCTGCGGGGCAAGGTTGCGGGCCAGCCGGTGGCAACGCTGCTGGGCGGGTCGCCGGGGCGGGTGCGGGCCTATGCCAGTTCGATGAAGCGCGACATCACGCCAGAGGATGAAGCGGCGCGTTTCCTTCGGCTGCGGGACGAGCGCGGCTTTGACGCCTTCAAGTGGCGGGTCGGCGCAGAGTGCGGGCGGGACCGGGACGAATGGCCGGGGCGCACGGAGTCTGTTATTCCCATTGTTTCCAATGCCCTTGGGGATGATGTTGAGAAGCTGGTTGATGGAAACTCCTGCTATTCCCCGCGCCGCGCCATCGAGGTCGGCCGGATGCTGGAAGACCACGGGATCGGCCATTTCGAAGAGCCGTGCCCCTATTGGGAG
>JAIEQX010000058.1 GCA_019747375.1 Beijerinckiaceae bacterium
ATGCCAAGCAAGCTGCATTGCCAACGCGCAGCTATTCGGGCGTCAGGGCCGGCGCCCGTTACCCCATCTACGCTTTCATAGACGGTTACTCAAAACATCGGGTAGGCCGGGTTGAGGCCGAGGCCGAATTCCGAGCGCCCGAAATTTTCCGCCGGCACGTCCCAGTTCATCACCACATGGGACGAGATGGCGTGCACGTCGCGCCAGCAGCGCTGCACCGGGTTGTCGTCCATCAGCCCGCTCGAGCCGCTGATCTTGACCAGCGCGTCCATCGCCTCGCGCAGCATGCGCAGCGCGTAGGTCCAGTCGCGGCGCAGGAGCGTGCGCGTCTCCATGCTCATGCCGGTGTAGTCGGCGCGCGCGGTGACGAAGGCGCGGCGCGCCAGCAGCTCGGCGGCGTCGATCTGCGCGCCGATCTCGGCAATTTTGATCTGCACCGGCACGTGCTGGGCGATGGCGAGCTGGGTGTAGGTCAGATAGCGCGCCTTGGTCCATTGGACGAAGTCCGCATAGGCGCCGCGCGCAAGCCCCATGGCGGGCCCGAGCAGCGCATAGCTGTGCACGGCGATGAACGGCGTCCGATAGATCGGATTGGCGTTGATCCTGGATCCCGGCGAGCAGGCATCGCGCAGCGTCGAGAACGACACGCTGCGGTGCTCGGGCACGAACACGTTGTCCAGGACCGACGTGTTCGATCCGGTCGCGCTCAAGCCGGCGCAATACCAGGTGTCCTCCTGCGTCACGCCCGTGGTCGGCACCAGGAACAGCCGCATGTCGGGATGATGGTCGCCCTCGCGATGGATGAGCCCGCCGATCATGATCCACTGCGAATGGCGGAGCCCGCTGCACCACGCCCAGCGCCCGTCGAGCCGGTATCCGCCCGACGCCACCGTCACCTTGCCGGTCGGCTTCGCCGACGTGGCGATGCAGGCCGCATTGTTGCGGCTCCAGACGTCGTGCTGCGCTTCCTCGGGAAAGTGCGAGAGGATGCAGGCGTGGTCGGCCAGATAGTTCAGGCACCAGGCCGACGAGCCGCAGGTCGACCGGCCGAGCTCGATGGCGATGTCGAACGCGGTCTCGTGGTCATGCTCGTAGCCGCCCCAGCGCCTGGGCTGCAACGTGTGGATCAGGCCCGAGTCGAGGTATTCCTCGACGGTCTCGCGGGGAATGTTGCGCTCGCGCTCGGCGCGGACGGCACGCTCGCGGAGCTTCGGTGCCAGCGCTTTCGCGCGGCCAATCAGCTCCTCGGCGCTTGGAACCCCGCCAGCCGCGGCCGGCCTCGCTTCGGCAACGCTCATGGCTTCCTCCCGTTTTTCGCAAGCTTGCGCCGGGAGACTTTGCGGAATCAAGGTTGGCTGAGATCGGCGCGCGAACGAGGCGACGCGTCCGGTCTCATCCCTCCCCGCCAGGGCGAGCGGAGCGAGCCGGGTGGGGAGATGGTGCGTTGATCGCTGGCATCTCCCCACCCGACCGCTCGCTTACGCTCGCGGCCACCCTCCCCTCGCGGGCTACGACATTCACACATCTCGAGGGGCTTGCGGCGAGGCTCGGATGCTGACTCCCTGTGAGCGAGATTCGCGCG
>JAIEQX010000126.1 GCA_019747375.1 Beijerinckiaceae bacterium
CGGCCCTGTTCTATTTCGAGTTCTGGATCGACTCCCGCCTCAAGCAGGCCATGCCGAAAAACCTCGCGGCGCATTATCAGCGCATGCGGGCCCGCCCCGCGGTCGCGAAGGTCCTGAAGGACGAAGGCTTCGCCTGACCGGCCGGCTCAGCCGCGGCTGCAGGCCGCGCTGCCCAGCACGCAGAACGTGGCGCAATGCGGGTGGTTCAGCGCCACCGATTGCGCCGCGTCCTTCAGGGTTGAGCCCAGTTCGAACCGCGCGTCATAGGCGAGCAGCGTGCAGGCCAGAACGGCGGGCTTTTCCGCGCCCCGCCGCTTCACCACCATGCGCGACGTCGAGCACATCACATCCTGCGGCGACTTGCCCAAAATGCCCCAGCAGGCGTCGGTGATTTCAGGCACGTCCGCGCCGGCGTCCATTTCCGGAAACAGGATGAGCCGGTCGGGATCGTGGGCGTCGATGCTCAGGCCCTCGCGTGCGAAAAGCCCCGCATATCCGGCCCGCACGACGCTCTCGGCCTCGCCCGAATAGAGCCGTCCCGCGACGCTCGGCGCAAAGCCTTCGGCGGTCAGCCAGCGCATGCCCTCGAGCGTGGGTCGCCAGCTGCGCGGCCCGCGTTCGAGTTCGTGCAGCTCGGGCGTGTAATGGTCGATCGAAACCCGCATCTGCAGCCGCGCGCCGTGGCGGGATTTCAGCTCCAGCAATTCAGCCTTGCGCAATTGCATCGGCTTCATGGCGTTGGTCAGCGCCAGCGCGTCGAAGCCGCGCGTGAGCGCGTCGTCCAGCATGGCGCAGAACTCGCGGTTCAGAAACGGCTCGCCGCCCGTGAAGCCGATGAGCTTCGTCGGCATGTTCTCGCGCGCGATCTCGTCGAGATAGTCCGAAACTTCGGCCGCCGTCATATAGACGAGGCGGTCGTTGCGCGGCGTGGATTCGATGTAGCAATTCGCGCAGGACAGGTTGCACAGCGTGCCGGTGTTGATCCACAGCGTCTCGAGCTTGCTGAGCCCGACGCTGGCGCGGCGCTCGCCTTTTGCCGTGCGCGCCGCATCGACGAATTTTCCCGGCGCAAGTCGCGGGGACGGATGCTCCGGCCAGAGCATCGCTTTCGGGGAATCCGCGTTCCAGTCGATCGAGACCGGTTCGATCCGTTCGCCGGTGCGTTTGGCTTCGGCTGCGGGCAGCACGTCGCAGCTCGGCCAGAGGCCGGAGATCAGCGCGTCCGCATAACCTGCGGGCAGCGCCGCCTCGCGCATCGCCAGCGCCGCGCCCTCATGGTCGTAATCGAGCGCAAGATGTTCGATGACGAGACTGCGCGGTTCGGCGCCGGGCGAGATCAGGCTGAACCAGACGCGCGGGGTGCCGTCATTGGCCGGCATGCCGATCGCCCCGGCATTGTGCCAGAGCCTGGCGCCGAGAATATGCGTGAACGGCAGACCGCAATGTCCGGCGATCAGTCCGTCGACCTGCGCGGCCTCGATGTCAAGCGCCTTCACGCGCTCCGGCGTGGAGGCGAAGACGAAGCGGCTGACGTCGGAGAGTCCGCCATGCACCACCGCGAGCTTCAGCCCGTTGATCGACA
>JAIEQX010000071.1 GCA_019747375.1 Beijerinckiaceae bacterium
CGTCGGTCGAGGTGACGGCGCGGAGCGCGCAGGCCTGGTCGTAGGTGCGGCCGTCGCCCATCACGCCGACGGTGCGGACCGGCAAGAGGACTGCAAAGGCCTGCCAGATCTCGTCGTAGAGGCCGGCCTTGCGGATCTCGTCGAGATAGACGGCGTCGACCTCGCGCAACAGGTCGAGCTTTTCCTTCGTGATGTCGCCGGGGATGCGGATGGCGAGGCCGGGACCGGGGAACGGATGGCGGTTCACCAGGTCGGCCGGGAGGCCCAGCTCGCGGCCGAGCGCCCTCACCTCGTCCTTGAAGAGCTCGCGCAACGGCTCGACCAGCTTCATGTTCATGCGTTCGGGCAGGCCGCCGACATTGTGGTGGCTCTTGATCGTCACCGACGGTCCGCCGGTGAAGGAGACCGATTCGATCACGTCGGGATAGAGCGTGCCCTGGGCCAGGAACTGGGCGCCGCCGATCTTCCTGGCCTCGGCCTCGAACACGTCGATGAACAGCGCGCCGATCGTCTTGCGCTTCTTCTCCGGGTCGCTGACGCCGGCCAGCGCCTTCAGGAAGGTCTCCGAGGCGTCGGCGTGGATCAGCGGGATGTTGTAGTGGTCGCGGAACAGGCGGACGACCTGCTCGCCCTCGTCCTTGCGCAGCAGGCCGTGGTCGACGAACACGCACTGCAGCTGGTCGCCGATCGCCTCGTGCAGCAGCACGGCCACGACACTGGAGTCGACGCCGCCCGAGAGGCCGCAGATCACGCGGCCCTTGCCGACCTGGGCGCGGACCTGGGCGATGGCGCGCTCGCGGAACGCGGCCATGGTCCAGTCGCCTTTTGCGCCGGCGATGTTCAGCGCGAAGTTGCGCAAGAGCTTGGCGCCGTCGGGCGTGTGCATCACCTCGGGGTGGAACTGCACGCCGTAATAGCCGCGGCTCTCGTCGGCGATGGCGGCGAAGGGCGCGTTCTCGCTGGTGGCGACGACGGAGAAGCCGGCCGGCAGCTTCGTCACCCTGTCGCCGTGGCTCATCCAGACCTGCTTGCGGTCGCCGGGCTGCCAGACGCCCTCGAACAGGCGGGTCGAGGCCTTGATCTCGACCTCGGCGCGGCCGAATTCGCGGTGATGGCCGCTCTCGACCGAGCCGCCCAGCTCCTTGGCCATGGTCTGCTCGCCGTAGCAGATGCCCAGCACGGGGACGTCGGCCTTGAAGATGGCGGGATGGGCGGCGGGCGACTGGCCCTCGGTCACCGAGGCCGGGCCGCCGGAGAGGATGATCCCCCGTGGATCGAACGCCTTGATCTTCGCGTCGTCGACGGACTGGAAGGGCAGGATTTCACAGTAAACCCCGGCTTCGCGCACGCGACGGGCGATCAGCTGGGTAACCTGGGAACCGAAATCGACGATCAGCAAACGGTCGGTCATGGGGCGATATAAGCGTGCCCGGCCGGGGCGGCAACCGTCGCGGTGTGGATGGCTGGGATCGGGCCGAAATCGAACAGGTCCGAGGTCACACCAGGGCCCTCATCCTGAGGAGCGCGCCGCAGGCGTGCGTCTCGAAGGATGGGCAACGGGCGCGGTGTGCGTGGCCCATCC
>JAIEQX010000354.1 GCA_019747375.1 Beijerinckiaceae bacterium
GTGTGTTCGCGCGCGCGACTTCGTGGATGGTCGGCCTTCGCCGACCATGACGGCGCCCCCAGCGGCCAATCACCACGTGATCTTCGCGCCCGCGTAATCGCGGAACTTGCCCGACAGCGACGCATCCGTGCGCGCGATCTCGCGCAGCAGGCCGCGCGCGCTTTCCTCCACGGAGAGCGTCGCGTTCGGCCCGCCCATATCGGTGCGCACCCAGCCCGGCGAGAGGATGGCGACGCCGATTCCATCGCCCGCCAGTTCGCGGGCCAGCGAGTTGAACATGCGGTTCACCGCCGTCTTCGACGTGGAATAGGCGATGTAGCTGGTCGTCTCGTAGCTGAACGAGCCCATGAGGCTCGACACCACCGCAACTTTCGCGCCCGGCGCCGCGCGCAGGTTAGGCAGGAAGGCGCGTGTCACCAGCACCGGGCCGAGAACGTTCACGCGCATGATGTCCATGAACTCGGCCGGGTCCATCTGCAGCGCCGTATTGCGCGACCCCATGATGCCCGCATTGTTGATGAGCGTGCCGATCGGCTCGCCAGCGAGCGCCTTCGCTGCGGCGGTGATGGAAGCCTCGTCACCGACATCGAGCTGAATGATCTTCACACGCCCGCCTGAAAGCTTCGCGAGCTCCGCAAGAGCCTCCGCCTCATCAGGCTTGCGCGCGCCAGCGTAGATCGTCTCCCCTGTGGCCGCCGCCTGCCGCACAAGCTGGAGGCCAATGCCCCTATTGGCGCCGGTTATCAGATAAGCGCTCATGTCGCCTCCTTCAGGCTACCGCCGGTTTCAGGGCGCCGCGCGCTTCGATGAGCGCGCGCAGCGTCGCGATGGTTGAACCATCGGCGATTCCATCGACGCGCGAAGTGCGCCAGTGCCGCTGAAAGGCCTCCACGACCGCGCGCGTCTGCGCATCGAAGACGCCGGTGATCTGCACGCCGTATCCAAACAGCGCCAGCATCGCCTGCAATGCGCGAACAGGCTGGCCTTCGTCCCCTTCGCAATACGCGCGCGCGCCCGGTGGACTCTCCGCCTCGGGGCGCCAAAGGCCAACGCCGGCCTTCGCGAGCTTGGACCATGGAAAGCGCTCGCCCGGATCGACCTTGCGGCCCGGCGCGACATCCGAATGGGCGAGCACCCGTTCGGGCCTCACGCCATTGCGCGATGCGATGCTCCGGCACAGCGCGATGACGGCCTCGACCTGCGCGAGCGGAAACTGGGGCAGGTCCGCTTCGTGTCCCAGGTTGACGATCTCGACGCCGACGGAGCGGGAATTTATGTCGCTCTCGCCGCCCCACGAGGCCGCGCCCGCATGCCATGCGCGCCGCGCTTCGCTGACAAGCTGCACGATGCGTCCGTCCTCGTGGATGAGGTAATGGGCGGAGACGCAGGACAAAGGGTTGGCGAGCCAGTCCAGCGCCTGCCCACCGGGGTCGCGCAGCCACGCCGCGCGCGCCTCGCCCGCCGGCGCGCCGGTGTAGTGAAGCAGGATCATGTCCGGCGTGACGCAGCCGATCCGCTCGCCATGGTTTGGGGAGGGACGCAGCTCGTTCACCAGAGGGCAGTCCGGCGCCTCGATCAGCATGGCGCAGAGATAGCATGGCGAAGGAAACAATAAAGCCCGGCCAGACAGGC
>JAIEQX010000275.1 GCA_019747375.1 Beijerinckiaceae bacterium
ACGATGTTCAACATTCTCGCGCATGCCTATGACGACGCCTGCGATGGGGCGCGCGTCATCGATCTTTTCGCCGGCACCGGCGCGCTCGGTCTGGAAGCGCTCTCGCGCGGCGCGTCGCACGCCCTGTTCGTGGACGATTCGAGCGAAGGCCGCGCGCTGTTGCGCGCCAATATCGAGACGCTGGGGGTTGCGGGCCTGACGCGCGTGTTCCGCACGGATGCGTCGAAACTCGGCGCGATGCCGCCGCAGCCGCAATTCACGCTCGCATTTCTCGATCCGCCCTATGGCCGCGATCTGGCGCCCCGCGCGCTTGCGGCGCTTGCGAAAGGCGGCTGGCTTGCGCCCGGCGCCCTGTGCGTCGTGGAAGAGGAAGCCAAGGCTGACGTGCCTGCGCCTGAAGGATTCACACAGCTCGAGAAGCGCGTGACCGGCGACACGCAAATGCTCGTCCTGCAGCGCGGCTAGCGGAACGGCCCGCCGCACGCCTGCTATTTTCGCCCGAACAGTTTTTCGACGTCCGAGAGTTTCAGTTCGACATAGGTCGGGCGACCGTGATTGCACTGGCCGGAGCCGGGCGTCGCTTCCATCTCGCGCAGCAGCGCGTTCATTTCCTCGCCCGTCAGGCGACGACCCGCCCGGACGGAATGATGACAGGCCATGGTGGCGAGGACGTGATCCAGGCGCTTGTCGAGCGAGACCGCCTGCCCGTCCTCGGCCAGAGTGTCGGCGACGTCGCGCACGAGACGCGTCGGATCGGCTTTCGACAATATGGCGGGGACTTCACGCACCGCCACTGCGCCCGGCCCGAAACCTTCCAGCGCCAGTCCGGAGCGTTCCAGCGCCTCCGCATGTTCGAGGAGGCGCGCGACATCGCCCTCGTCCATGTCGACGATGGCCGGGATGAGCAGCATCTGCCGCTCGATGCCGCTATCCTCCCGCTGTCGTTTCAGCCGCTCGTAGACGAGGCGCTCGTGCGCTGCGTGCTGATCGACGATCACGATGCCGTCTCGTGTCTGGGCCACGATATAGGTGTCATGCAGCTGGGTGCGCGCGGCGCCGAGCGGAGAGGCGAGATCGAGCTGCGCGACAGGGGTTTCATGGGTGCGCGTGTCGGCGGCCGGCGGCTCCGACGCGAATGCCGCCTGGGCGCTTTCCGCAAAACCGGGATGAGCCGGCGCCGCCGGCGAGGCGCGCCAATCCCAGTTCATGGGCGCCGGCGCGGCGCTTCTCCATGCCGGCGCTTCACGGCCCAGCGCCGCAAGCGTGCGGGCGCCGCCCGTGCTGCTGGCCCTGTGCAGCGCGCCTGCAAGCGTCTGCTTCAGAGCGCCGACGATCAGGCCGCGCACCAGCCCGGGATCGCGGAAGCGCACTTCGGCTTTCGCCGGATGCACGTTGACGTCGACCATGTGGGGATCGCAATCAAGGAACAGCGCGAGCGCGGGATGGCGATCGCTCGCAAGATAATCCATATAGGCCGCGCGCACCGCGCCGCTGAGCAGCTTGTCGCGCACCGGGCGCCCGTTGACGTAGAGGAACTGCGCCTGCGCATTGGCGCGATGGAAGGTCGGGAGCCCGGCGAATCCGGAGAGCAGAAAACCCTCGCGCTCCGCCTCGACCGCGAGAGCGTTCGGGGCGAAATCACGTCCCAGAATCT
>JAIEQX010000004.1 GCA_019747375.1 Beijerinckiaceae bacterium
AACATGGCGTCGTCGCGCACCAGAAGCGGCGGGTTCACCTCCATATAGCCGTGCTGCTCCGTGTGCAGGTCGAGCATGAACTGCATCAGGGCGCGCTCGAGACGGGCGAGCCCGCCCTTCAGCACCACGAAACGCGCGCCCGACATGCGGGTCGCGGCCTCGAAATCCATCAGCCCGAGGGCCTCGCCGATCTCGAAATGCTCTTTCGGGGTGAAGCCGTCCGGGAATTTCGGCGCCGAGCCGAAGCGGCGGGCTTCGACATTGTCATGCTCGTCGCGGCCTTCCGGCACGTCCGCCAGCGGCGTGTTGGGAATCTCCAAGAGCGCCGCGTCGAGAGCCGCCACCGCGGCCTTTTCCTCGGATTCGTAGTCGCTCATGCGGGTCTTGAGCTCGGCGACCTCGGCCTTCAGGCCGTCCGCGCGGGCGGCGTCCTTGGCGGCCATGGCCTGGCCGATTTCCTTCGAGGCGGCGTTGCGGCGCTCCTGCGCGGCCTGCGAGCGCGCAATGGCCGCCTTGCGGCGGTCATCCAGCTCCAGCAGGGTCGGCGAGAGCGGCTCCAGCCCGCGACGGCGGCGGCCGTCGTCAAAAGCCGCTGCATTCTCTCGAATCCACTTGATGTCGTACATGGAAGGCCCTTCGTGTCACCCGCGCGTCCGCAATGGCATCGGGCGCGCGCGGATGCAAGAGGGCGGCCGTTCGGAGCGCCCTCAGGCGCTCCCGGATTCCGCCTCGCGGGCCAGCTTGTCCGCCTCGCGTTTTCGCTCGACATAGCCCACTGACAGGATCGACAGCTCGTAGAGCAGCAGCGCCGGCACCGCGAGGGCGAACTGGCTGAAAATGTCGGGCGGGGTCAGGACCGCCGCCACGATGAACACCAGCACGATGGCGTAACGGCGCTTTTCCTTCAGAAACTGGGCGTTGATCACCCCGATCCGGCCCAGCAGCGTCAGCACCACCGGCAGCTGGAACGTCACCCCGAAGGCGAAGATCAGCGTCATGATCAGCGACAGATATTCGCTGACGCGCGGCAACAGTTCGATCTGCGCCCTGCCCGGCTCCTTCGACTGCTGCATCGCGAGGAAGAAGTGCAGCAGGTTCGGCGTCACGATGTAATAGACCAGCATCGTGCCGAGCGCGAAAAAGATCGGCGTGGCGATGAGATAAGGCGCGAAGGCCGTGCGCTCGTGCTTGTAGAGGCCCGGCGCCACGAAGGCGTAGATCTGCGAAAAGATCACCGGACAGGCCGCGAAGGCCGCCGTGAACATCCCGACCTTGATCTGGGTGAAGAAGAATTCCTGCGGCGCCGTGTAGATCAGCTTCGCGTCAGGTCCGGCCGCCTGCTCGAAGGGCATCACCAGAATATTGTAGATGTCCTTGGCGAAATAGAACGAGACGATGAACATCAGCACGAAGGCGATCAGCGCCTTGATGAGGCGCGAACGCAGTTCCACCAGATGTTCGATCAGGGGCGCGCGTGTCGATTCGATATCGGCGTCGGTCATGTGCGGGGGTCGACCATCGTTCGGGCCTCGCGTTCAGGCCTCGCCGCTGCGCGCGGCGGCATGGGAAGGAACTGGAGCAGGCTGCTGAGCCGGCGTCGGAATGGCGGCCTGGGCGACCGGCGCCGATGTGGGCGCCGGCGCGGCGTCCGCTCCGGACGCCTCGACGGCCTCGGACGTGACCGGCCCGATGCCG
>JAIEQX010000108.1 GCA_019747375.1 Beijerinckiaceae bacterium
ATGCCCCTGATGACGGGCAACGGCACCTTCATCATCAACGGCACCGAGCGCGTGATCGTCAGCCAGATGCACCGCTCGCCGGGCGTGCTGTTCGATCACGATCGCGGCAAGACGCATGCAAGCGGCAAGTATCTGTTTGCGGCGCGCGTGATCCCGTACCGTGGCTCGTGGCTCGACTTCGAATTCGACGCCAAGGACATCGTCAACGTCCGCATCGATCGCAAGCGCAAGCTGCCGGTGACGGCGCTGCTTTATGCGCTCGGCCTGACGTCGGAAGAGATCCTCAACTATTTCTACCACCGCGTCACCTTCGTTCGCGGCCAAGGCGGGTGGATCATCCCGTTCCAGGCCGAGAATTGGCGCGGCCAAAAGCCGATGTACGACATCATCGACGCCAAGACCGGCGAGATCGTGTTCGCCAACGGCCAGAAGATTTCGCCGCGTGCCGCCAACAAGGCCGCCAAGGATGGTCTTACCGACCTGCTGATCCCGACCGAGGAAATCTTCGGCCGCTATTCGGCGTACGACCTGATTAACGAGTCGACCGGCCAGATCTACATCGAAGCGGGTGACGAAGTGTCGGCCGAGAATCTCGAATTGCTCGACAAGGCCGGCATCGACCGGATCGAGCTGCTCGACATCGATCACGTCGCCACCGGTCCGTGGATCCGCAACACGCTCAAGGCCGACAAGGCCGAAGAGCGCGAGCAGGCGCTGTCGGACATTTACCGCGTCATGCGCCCCGGCGAGCCGCCGACGCTCGAAACGGCAGAGTCGCTGTTCAGCGGCCTGTTCTTCGATCCCGATCGCTATGATCTGTCGGCGGTTGGCCGCGTCAAGCTCAACATGCGCCTCGACCTCGACGTCGAGGACACGGTGACGACGCTGCGGACCGAGGATATTCTTGAAGTCGTCAAGACGCTCGTAAACCTCAAGGACGGCAAGGGCGAAATCGACGATATCGACAATCTCGGCAACCGCCGGGTGCGTTCGGTCGGCGAACTGCTCGAGAACCAGTACCGCGTCGGCCTGCTCCGCATGGAGCGCGCCGTGAAGGAGCGGATGTCGTCGGTCGATGTCTCGACCGTGATGCCGAACGACCTGATCAACGCCAAGCCGGCGGTTGCTGCCGTGCGCGAATTCTTCGGCTCGTCGCAGCTGTCGCAGTTCATGGACCAGACCAACCCGCTGTCGGAAGTCACTCACAAGCGCCGCGTGTCGGCACTTGGACCGGGCGGCTTGACGCGTGAGCGTGCGGGCTTCGAAGTCCGCGACGTTCACCCGACGCACTATGGCCGCATCTGTCCGATCGAGACGCCCGAAGGCCCGAACATCGGCCTGATCAACTCGCTCGCGAGCTTCAGCCGGGTCAACAAATACGGCTTCATCGAAACGCCGTATCGCCGCGTGGTTGACCACAAGGTGACCGATGACGTCGTCTATCTTTCGGCGATGGAAGAAGCCAAGCACACGATTGCGCAGGCCAACGCCGATCTCGACGGCGAAGGCCGCTTCAACGAGGATCTCGTGTCGTCGCGTCAGGCCGGCGAATTCCTGATGGCGATCCCCAACAACATCACGTTGATGGACGTCAGCCCCAAGCAGCTCGTCTCGGTCGCCGCGTCGCTCATTCCGTTCCTGGAAAACGACGACGCCAACCGCGCGCTGATGGGATCGAACATGCAGCGTCAGGCCGTGCC
>JAIEQX010000168.1 GCA_019747375.1 Beijerinckiaceae bacterium
GCCGCGCGCGCAACTCGCCGCCCCGCAGGCGGCGGCGGGCCCCCGCATCCGCAGCATCGCCGACATGATCGCGCTGGCCTCCGCCAATCGCGACATCCAGATGAAGATCGCGCTCGAGCGCGACATCCGTCCCGTGCGGCTCGAGGAAGGTTCTTTCGAATTCTCGCTCGCCCCCGGCGCCTCGCCGCAGATCGCCCAGACGCTGATGCGCAAGCTGCAGGACTGGACCGGCATCCGCTGGATGGTCGCCATCTCGACCGAGTCGGGCGCCCCGACCCTCAAGGAGGCCGAGGCCGAGAAGGAGACGGTCCGGATGACGGGCGTGCGCGCCGAACCGCTGGTGCGCAGCGTGCTGGAGCGTTTTCCCGGCGCCGAGATCGTCGCCATCCGGACGGTCGACGAGGAGCCCGCGGCGGTCGCCTTCCAGCCTGCCGCCGCCTCCAGCGACGAAGTCGCCTATACGGACGCGATCACCAGCGACGACGACGAGGATTTTTGAGGAGTTTCGCCATGAAGGACATGTTTGGACTGATGAAGCAGGCCCAGGCCATGCAGAGCAAGATGCAGGACATGCAGGCCGAGCTCGACAATCTGACGGTCGACGGCCAGTCCGGCGGCGGGCTCGTGCGCGTCACCCTGACGGCCAAGGGCGCCATGAAGGGCGTCGTCATCGATGCCTCCCTGATGACGCCCGGCGAACAGGAAATCGTCGAGGACCTGATCGTCACCGCGCATGAGGATGCGCGCCGCAAGGGCGAGGCGCTGGTCGAGGCGAAGATGAAGGACATCACGGCAGGCCTGCCGCTGCCCCCCGGCATGAAGCTGCCATTCTGATGCGCGCCTTCGCCTGCAGGAGCCGCTGACCGATGGCGGAGCGCGTCGCCGGGCCGGAAATCCAGCGCCTGATCCAGCTGCTCGCCCGGCTCCCCGGGCTCGGGCCGCGTTCGGCGCGGCGCGCCGCCCTGCATCTCATCCGCAAGCGCGACGAACTGCTGGGCCCGCTCGCCGACGCCCTCCAGGTGGCGCGCGAGCGCATCGTCACCTGCACATCCTGCGGCAATGTCGACACCAGCGATCCCTGCACGATCTGCCGCGACGAGCGGCGCGATCCGACCATGCTGCTGGTCGTCGAGACCGTCGCGGATCTTTGGGCGCTCGAACGCGCGGCCGCGATCCGCGCCAGATATCACGTGCTGGGCGGCACGCTGTCGCCGCTCGACGGCGTCGGCCCGAAGGACCTCAACCTGTCGTCGCTGGTCGAGCGCGTCGCGTCCGGCGGCGTCAAGGAGGTCATTCTCGCCGTCAACGCCACGGTCGACGGCCAGACCACGGCCCATTATGTCACCGACATGCTTTCGCATCTCGGCATCCGCGTCACGCGGCTGGCGCACGGCGTGCCGGTCGGCGGCGAGCTGGACTATCTGGATGACGGCACGCTTTCCGCAGCAATTCGGCAACGGACTGATTTCTGACCGAATTCGGCCAAAGCGTAGCCTGAAACAATCTGTAAACCATCGTGACTGCCCTCCGGGAACCACGCTGTCTGGCGCTGGTTTCCCATCGGACCCCCATTTTCTGGAGAGAAACCGATGACCACCCGATTGAAGAAGACGATGGGCGGCGTCCTCGCCGCCGTCACGCTGGCCGGCTCGCTGGTCGCCTTCGCGCCGAGCGCCGAGGCGCAATATCGCCGCCATCATCACCGTGGC
>JAIEQX010000332.1 GCA_019747375.1 Beijerinckiaceae bacterium
CGATGCGCACGCTCATGCCGGCCTCGCCCATCCATTCGGCGACGATGAGAGCCGCTTCGCGATGCGCCGGCGTGAGCGTCAGGCGCGTCAGCGCGCCCGGCTCGGCGCTCGCCTGCGCCAGCCGGTCGAGCCGCGCCATCAGAACCGAGCCGTCGAGAGGATCCTGGCTCATCGACTTAACCCCGCGCCGGATTGTGCTTGCGCCAGTGCCGCGCAATGTCGAGCCGCGTGGCCACCCACGCCTCCTCGTGGCTCTGGACATAGTCGAGAAAGCGCGCCAGCGCCGCCGCGCGGCCGGGACGACCGACAAGCCGGCAATGCAGCCCGACCGACATCATCTTCGGAAATCCTGCGCGCCCCTCGGCCAGCAACGTGTCGAAACTGTCTTTCAGATAGGCGAAGAACTGGTCGCCGGAGTTGAACCCCTGCGGCGTCGCGAAACGCATGTCGTTGGCGTCGAGCGTGTAGGGGATGACGAGATGGGGTCCCTTGGGGCCCGCCACCCAATAAGGCAGATCATCGGCATAGGAATCCGATGAATAAAGGAAGCCGCCCTCCTCCATGGCGAGTTGCGCCGAATGCATCGAGGCGCGGCCGGTATACCAGCCGTAAGGCCGCTCGCCCGTCACCTCGGCATGGATGCGGATCGCCTCCATCATGTGGGCGCGCTCGTCTTCGAGCGAATAATCCTTGTATTCGATCCATTTCAGTCCGTGGCTGGCGATCTCCCACCCGGCTTCGCGCATGGCCGCGACCTGATCGGGCGAGCGCTGAAGCGCGGTGGCGACGCCATAGACAGTGACCGGCAAGTCGCGCGAGGTGAACATGCGCCAGAGCCGCCAGAAACCTGCGCGGGCGCCATATTCATAGATCGACTCCATGTTCCAGTGGCGCTGCCCGGGCCACGCCTGCGCGCCGACGATTTCGGACAGGAAGGCCTCCGAAGCGGCGTCGCCATGAATGATCGCGTTTTCGCCGCCCTCCTCGTAATTGACGACGAACTGCACGCAGACCTTGGCGCCGCCCGGCCAATGCGGATCGGGCGGATTGCGGCCATAGCCCTTCATGTCGCGCGGATAGGCATCTTTCATCAGGGCCACCATTGCTGCTTTGCGGCGAAATTACCTCGCAGCGGGCGCCGGGTCCAACGGCAATATGGCCGATCGGCCCCTGCCCTTGCGGCCGGCTCCTGCGCTTGCGACACTCAAGCCATGCTGAACCTCGACACACTTGACCTTAAGCGCCTGCGAGCCTTCCAGCTGGTCGCCACCAACGGCAGCCTGCGCGTCGCAGCCGTGCGTCTGAAGCAGTCCATTCCGGCGATTTCGGGAAAAATCCGCAAGCTCGAACAGGAGCTCGGCTTCGACCTGTTCGAACGTCTGCCGAACCGCCTGGTCCTGACGCTGGCGGGCGAGCGCTTCCTGCGCGAGGTCGACGGCATATTCGAACGCGCCGAACAGGCGCTCGGCACCTTGCAGGAGCGCTCGCCCGAGCAGCGGATCTCGATCTCGGTCGGCAGCGATCACGCCTGGTATTTTGCGCCGAAGATCAGAGACTTCCTGGCCCACTACCCAGGCGTCACCTTGGGCTTTCGCGTCTACAAGTCAGCCGAGGCGCTGGAGGCGCTCGATCGGGGACAGGTGGAGATCAGTTTTGGAATCTTCCCCGACCTGCCGCGCACCCTGGAGCGGCGCGTCATCGTCTCGAGCCATCTGTCGCTCGCCTATAATCCGGCGGAATTCGG
>JAIEQX010000062.1 GCA_019747375.1 Beijerinckiaceae bacterium
AACTCTTGCCGCCGCGCTTGGGCTCCGGCGCGGGCTTCGCGGGCGCCTTGCGTGCGGCGGGCCTGCGCGACGTGCTGCGGGCGGGGCTTGCGCTCGCGCCCCCGCCATTGGCGCCGAGCGAGCGCTTGAGCGCCTCCATGAAGTCGATGACCTTGGGCTCCCTGTCGGCGCGGTCATCGCTCACCGCAACGGACTTGCCTGTGCGCACTTTCTCTTCGACCAGTTCGCGCAGGGCCTTCGCGTAATGGTTCTGGAATTTCTCCGGGTCGAACTCTTCCGTGCGCGCGTCGATCAGCGTCTTGGCCATCTTCACGAGATCGGCGGGCAGGGCGCCCGTGCCGATGTCGGCGAATACCTCTTCGGCCTCCTTTATCTCCTCGGCGTAGCGCATCGTCTCCAGCAGCATGCCGGGGCCGCTTGGCTTCAGCGCAACAAGGTTTTCTTTGCCGCGCAGCGTCAGCTGGCCAAGCCCCGCCTTGCCTTCATCCAGCAGCGCCTGGCGGATGACGCGGAAGCCTTCCTCCGCGATCTCGCCGTCGGGCAGCACGTAATAGGGCCGGTCGAAGTAGAGAGGATCGATTTCGCATGCGTCGACGAATTGCGTGAGCTCGATCGTGTGCCGCGTTTCGAGCTTCAGCGCGTCGAGTTCCTCGTCCTCCAGCAACACGTAATTGCCGGGCTCGACCTCGTAGCCGCGCACGATGTCGTCCTTGTCGATCTCGCCGACGCCCGGCACCACCTTCTGGTAGCGCACGCGCTGCTTCGTCTTGCGGTCCACCTGGTGGAAAGACACGGCTGTGTCCGAGCGCGTGGCGGTGACGAGGCGGACAGGGATCGTCACGAGCGAGAGCCGGAGGTGACCCTTCCAGAACGAGCGGACAGACGCGGCCATGGGGATACTCGGTTGAAACTGGGCTGAAGACCGAATCGCCAACGCGGCGCCAGTTAGGTTGTTCCCCTGGCTTCGGCGCGGCCGCAAAAATCGGGCAAAGCGCCTCAAATTTCGTCATAAAGCTGCGAAATGCCCCTGCTATGCGCAGGGCTGTGGGCGGCTCTCTCCCGGGCGTTGTCGGGGCATGAGGAAGCCGCTATAACGCCCGCAAAAGCGGGGAGCAGGCTAAGCAATGTCCATAACCGCATCTATCGACAGCGCGTACAAGCCGTCGGAAGACGAAGAGTTCATGAACGAGCGCCAGCGCGATTATTTTCGCAGAAAGCTGCTGGCCTGGAAAGAAGAGATCCTGCGCGAAAGCCGGGAGACGCTGACGTCTCTGCAGACGGAAAGCGAGAACCATCCCGACCTCGCCGATCGCGCGTCGTCGGAAACCGATCGCGCCATCGAGCTTCGGGCGCGCGACCGGCAACGCAAGCTGATCGCCAAGATCGACTCGGCGATGCAGCGCATCGATGAGGGCGTCTACGGATATTGCGAGGAAACGGGCGAGCCCATTTCCCCCAAGCGTCTGGACGCGCGCCCCATAGCAACGTTGTCCGTAGAGGCGCAGGAGCGTCACGAGCGGCGCGAGCGGGTCTACCGCGACGATTGAGCTTTCGCCAATCCTGGGCGTTCCTCATCGCAGACAAAAAAAGGCCCGCAAAAGCGGGCCTTTTCTTTTGCGCTTCGGGATCAGGAGCCGCGGCCGAGCAGCTTCTTCATTTCCTCTTCCAGCGCGTCCAGCGGATCGGCCTGGGACTGCGCGGGCGCAGGCGGTATCGCGGGCGCCGGGCGCGGGGCTTCGGCCGCGGGCGGCGCAGCGCCG
>JAIEQX010000122.1 GCA_019747375.1 Beijerinckiaceae bacterium
ACGACGTGCTGGTGACGATTCGCCCCCAGGATTTTTCCTTCATGGCCGGCAAGGCGCGATCCGTGATCTTGATGACAGGAAGCACCATGGTCTCGAAGGCGCGGGACCATGCGGCCGCATCCACGCCCGAGGCGGTGGACGGCGGCGGGCCGCCGGTGTTGTTGACGAGAATGTCGACGGACCCGAGCTCGCGCTCGATCGTGTCGAAATGCTGCTCGATCGTGTCGAGGGCGCCGAGATCCCAGGCGAGAGGCAGAACCTTCACCCGCGACCCGATGGCGGCCGCGCGCGCCTGCAAGGCCTCCATATTGCGTCCCGCAATGGCGACGTTCACGCCCTCTGCGGCGAGCGCCTCCGCAATGGCGCCGCCCAAACCGCCGCTTGCGCCCAGCACGAGCGCCGTCTTGCCTTCGATTCCGAGATCCATGACCTGCTCCTTAGGCGCCGATGCGCAATGGCGCATTCAATTTGCGTAAATAGGCCAGAACCGACAGCGCCGTGATGCGCCCGGTCTTGGGATTTTCGCTGGGGATGTTGGCGATCGACATGGTGAAACTCGCCGAGTCGGACTCGACCTCGATCGTATGCGTGTTGCGGTCGAGCGCCGGATCGGCCCAGATCTCCAGCGTGGTGCGGTCGACCCCGATGCCCGCGAGTCCCAGCGCGACCGCCACATTGAGGTTGGCGGGAAAGCCGACCGCGGCTTCGCGCGGCGTTCCCTTGAAGATGCGCAGCGGCTCGCGGATGTCCTCGATCCGAATGTTGTTTTCTTCGAGATAGGGCGCGCCCATGAGGCCGCGCACGGGCTTGCGTGTGATCATCCGCACGGCCGTGATCTCGCCCTCCGCGGCGGCCGTCACCGCGTCGAGGCCGATCAGGGCGCCTGTGGGCACGACGATCTGGCCGCCCGTGCTCCTGGCCAGATCGACGAGATGCATCCGGGTCAGCAGGGCGCCGGCGCTCAGCACCACCACGGTCTTGCCGTTCCTGAGAAAGGGCGTGGCGATGGCGTCGAGCAGCGCAGCCGGAGCGCATTCGACGACGATGTCGGCCAGCGGCTCCAGCGCCTCGATCTCCACGACCGGCGCCGAGACGCCGCGATCCGCCAGACGGGCGGCGGCGGCGGCGCGATCCCGGGCCGAAACGGCGGCGAGTTCGAGTCCGTCGATCCCGCGATTCAACTCCACGGCGAGCTTCAGCCCGACCGCCCCCAGACCCGCAATGGCGACGCGAAGCCGTGCACGCATCATTCATCTCCTCGAACAACCCACCCGTCCTATGCGGGACGGGCGCGCCGAACAAACGATAAATTCGACGCCGGCCGCCCGACCTTCGGATCGCGCCTCCATGCGGGCGGACCGACCGTCAAAAGAAGTCCTTGGATGTCAGTCATTTTTGCGTGCCTGCGGGGTTCGTTCCGGTCCGATCTTCGTCGATTTGAAGCGCCGCGAACCAGTCGGCGTAGATTGTGTTCCTGGCCATGCGTCGATTGAGATCCGGCGCGCCGTCGCTCCACCAGACCGGGCCCCGTTCGCCAAGCGCCACCTTGGCGGCGTTCACGTCGGACCGGGCCGCGGCTTCCCGTTTTTTGTCGGCGCTTTTCTTCGCCGCCTGAACGTCGCGACGCGCCCGCATCAGCGCGCGCGTCCATTCGGCCCGTTGCGCTTCTGCGAGGGCCGGATCGGTGTAGCGCCAGAGCCGTCCCCTGACGACGAAGTAACGGCCGTCGGGCGTCGTGGGATATCGCATGAAACGTCACTTC
>JAIEQX010000082.1 GCA_019747375.1 Beijerinckiaceae bacterium
CGCCGGCCTTTCCCTCGTATCTGCGCGCGCCTGGCAGCGTCGAAGAACTGATGCCGCAGGCGCGCGCCGCCTCGCGCCAGACAGGCGGGCGGACGCCGCTCGGCCTCGCGCTGCCGGGCAAGCAGATGGTCATATTCATCGGCGAGATTCGCGACGCCTGGCCCAACATGATGGTGCAGGAAGCCATTCGCCGCGCGCTTGAGGAGCGCGGCGTCAAAGTCACGATCGTCACCATGTGGGAGGCGCTCGGCCTCTCGGAATCCGATTTCAGGCAGGTCCGGGAAGCGCTTCGAGAATATACGATCGCGGACGGACAGCGCGAACTCGACAGCTTCTTCACCACCACCGGCCAGATGGTGGATTTCCAGAAGGGCCGCGAATGGGTGAAAAATCGCGATCCGGATCTGTTCAAGGCGACCTGGCCGGAACTCGTCATCCCCGATCCAAAGCTCGCCGCCATCGCGCGCGACTATATCAACAGTTCATCCGCCGCCGTGGTCGCCTGGCTCGACAGGAATCCGCAGATCGACTGGGTGATGTGGCGCGGAGCCAACCGCCCCAACACCCGCAAGGCGATGAAACATCACGGCGAGAAGTTTCTCGGCAACTACACCTATCTCGACCTGTTCGACCTCATGAGCCAGGTGCCGTCTTTCCCGGCCGACGTCTGGCGCATGGTCGAGGCCAAGACGATCGAGCCGCTCGCCTTCGTGGAACGCGCCGAAGTGACGGACCCGGAGGGCACAGCCTTCGGCTACGATCTGAAGGAAGGCGAGGCGCAGGCCTGGGCCTCAGGCGTCTATCAGCAGGGACATCTCTACATGTTCCCCGCGCAGGCCACAGGCCGCTTCCCCTATTCTGCGGTCGAATATCCCGTGATGACGAGCAAATACATTCCGGGCGTTCTGCCGGAAGTATCGGGCGTCATAGCCTCCACCACCAGCCATGCGGCCACGCATCCACGCATCGAAG
Source organism: Beijerinckiaceae bacterium (assembly GCA_019747375.1). Classification (GTDB taxonomy): domain Bacteria; phylum Pseudomonadota; class Alphaproteobacteria; order Rhizobiales; family Beijerinckiaceae; genus Terripilifer. The sequence continues at coordinate 973 of JAIEQX010000082.1, forward strand.
TCGTGGTCGACAAGGGCCGCATTTCGGAAGTGCGCGGCGGCGGTCTCTATGGCGAGGGAATGCGTCTCCTCCAGACCTATCCGGGGACGCAGGACATGCAATGGCCGCATCACCAGAAGCGCGGCTACTGGTGGCTCTACGAGGCCGGCATGGGCACCAACCCGAAATATTTCAAACATCCGGTCGAGGTTCTGGAAGGCATCAACCTGTCCGAGCGCAATGTCGCGGGCGTCATTCACTGGGCCTTCGGTTCGGAGGCCGCGATGGGACCCGACAAGATCGGCGAATGGTCAGAGGAAAGCCGCAGCTTCTCGCAGAAGAACCTTTTGCCGATGGGTCATTCCCTGCATCACCACAATCTTCTGCCCACCATGCAGGTCAAGATCCGCGAACTCGACCAGTGGATCACGCTGCTCGAACACGGCGGCCTGACATCTTTCGACGACGTCGCAGCCCGCGCCCTGGCGTCTCGCTACGGCAATCCGGGGGAGATCCTGCGCCGCGATTACATTTCGCCGCTTCCCGGCGTCAACATGCCGGGCAGCTACGATGCCTATGCCCGCAACCCGTCCGCCCACTGGATTGCCTGGGCGAAGAGCATCGAAGCCGGCAACTATCCCTATTTCAAGCCCTGACGTCATCCTTCCGCATCCAGGTGAAAGCGCCATGAAGAACATTTTCGCGCAAGGCTTCGCCGCTGCTCTCACGCTCGGGCTCGCCGCCTGCGTCCTGCCAGGAGCCGCGGTCGCGCAGGGCGCGACGACCCTAGAGGCGCGCAAGAGCGTCTATG
>JAIEQX010000010.1 GCA_019747375.1 Beijerinckiaceae bacterium
CTGGGTCTTTCGATCGCCAGCGCCAGCCTGTTCACGGCCGCGAGCGTCTTCGCCAACGCCATCGGCAATATTGCGGCCGGCATTCTGTCGCGGCTTTCTTTTCCCCTCTGGGCCAGCATGGCCATCGCCTTCTGCGCCTATGCGGTCACCGCGCCGCTGATCTATTCCGCCGGTCTGCCGGCCGGCTGGATCGCCGTGCTGACGGGCCTTGCTCTGGGGGTCGCCGGACTTGCGCCGGGTTCTGTCTTCGCCGCAGTGCCGCGCATCGTCGCGCCCGAACTGGTGACGCCCACCATCGGGCTCATCCAGCAGACCAGCAATGTCGGGCAATTCGCCGGTCCCATCGCGGCGGGGCTGATCGTTCATCGTTTCGGCTGGGGCGCAGTGCCTTTCGTCATCCTCGTCGCGGCGGCCTGCGGGCTGTGGGCCGCCTTCCAGTTGCGGGCGAGCCTCGCCCGCTGACCCGTATGGACAAGGCGCGGGGGCGCGGCTACGAATCCTTGCATGGGCGCCCGCCAGAGGCGCGGCCCGGAAAAATCCGGGCAATGACAGGGAGGATGATGTGCAGCCCAGATTCACGCGCCGCATGACCATGTGCGCCACCGCTGCGGCTTTTCTGCTCGCGCCGCTCGCCGCCCATGCGCAGGCCGAAAAGCCCTCATGGCTCGATCCGGATCTGCTCGCCGCCGCAAAGCCCGAAGGCACGGTCGTGGTCTATTCCACCACCAACGAGCAGGAAGGCCTGCCTCTCTGGAAGCTGTTTGAGGAAGCCACCGGCCTGAAGGTCCTGTATGTCCGCGCCTCCGACGTGCAGATCCTCAGCCGCGTCGTCATCGAGGCGCGCGCCGGACAGCGCGCGTGGGACATCGCCCAGACCGCCAATCTGCAAAAATTTCCGCAGGACTTCCTGCTGCCCTACGAGCCGCCGGAATCAAAAACGCTGATCGACAGCGCCAAGGATCCCGGCAAGCGCTGGTACGGCGTCTACGCCAATTACAATACGCCCGCCTACAACACGAAGCTGGTGAAGCGCGAAGACCTGCCGACCAGGCTCGAGGATTTCGCCAAGCGCACCGAATGGGCCGGCCGCGTCGTCATCGACAACACCGACACGCCGTGGCTCGCCGCCATCTTCGATCATTACGGCGAGAAGCGCGCCCGCGAAATTCTGGGCGAGATCGTCGCCAAGCTGAAACCCGTCGTGCTCGACGGACATCTCGCCATCGCGCGCGCGGTCGGCGGCGGCGAATATCTCGTCGCCCTGAACAATTACCTCAACCTCACCCTGAACGTGAAGTTGGCCAATTCGCCGACCGACTATTGGGTCGTCGACCCCGTGACCCTGTTCTTCGGCCAGTCCGCCATCAACGCCAAGGCGCCCCATCCCAACGCCGCGAAGCTCGCGCAGAACTTCATGTTGAGCCGGGAAGCCCAGCAGTTCCTTGCGAAATTCGGCCGACTGCCGACCCGTCCCGACGTCAACACCAACCCGGCCGGCGTGCTCGAACCCGTCCTGAAGGCCAAGGTCATCACCAAGCTTCTCGACGCCGAGGACGAGAAGAAATGGGTCCGGATCTTCAACGAGATCTTCCGCCCGCGCTGACCTCGCGGCCGCGTCGCTGCGCTCCTCGCAATGACGGTGGAAGCGACGAAGGCCGAGGCGCGCGGCGTCAGAAAAGCCGCGACGCCGGGGCCGTCATTGCGAGCGGAGCGCGGCAATCCAGCGGAGCCGACGCATGGCGAAGAGCAGGTAAATGGATTGCCGCGTCG
>JAIEQX010000021.1 GCA_019747375.1 Beijerinckiaceae bacterium
TGTCGCGCAAGGTGCGGAGCACGCCGCCGAGAACGTGCCATGCGAGCTTCCGGTCCGGCCCGACGTCCTCCATGATTTCGTCGAGCCAGACATTCGTCTGCTGAATCGTCTTGTCGAAGACGTCGAGGCCATTCACGCTCATGGCTTTTCTCCATGGTCTGCGGCCATTCTTCTTTCAGGCTAGCCCGATGGCGCGAGTCGGTCCTTGATATTCATCAAGGCGCGCAGCGACGGACGGGAAGATGTTTTCCGGAGTCGCATGTGTGCGGAGGGGCGTCATGGAAACGCTTGCCGAGATCGACTTTCAGAACATCGAGGACCGCGGCCGGCTGCGTGAGGACATCGAGCGCCACCTGGCCGAACTCGAGAACCGCTACGGCCGCATCACTGCCGCGCGCGTCGTGCTGAAAGGCCCCGGCGCCCGGCGCCACGCGGGCGGCCTCTATGAAGTCAATATCCGGCTGGCTCTTCCCGACGGCAAGGATGTCGTGGTCGAGCGCACGCCGGACGAGGACGAGCGGCACGCCGACATTCGTTTCGCCATCAACGACGCCTTTCACCGCGCCCGCAGGCAATTGCAGGATCAGGCGCGGCGCATTCGCGGGCAGGTCAAACAGCATGAGGCGCAACCGGTCGGCGTCGTGGTCCGTCTCGATCCGTCGGGCGAGTTCGGCTTTCTGCAAGCCTCGGACGGACACGAGATCTACTTTCACCACAACAGCGTGCTGGACGCCGCTTTCGGTCGGTTGCAGGTCGGCGCTCGCGTGGCCTTCGTGGAAGAAGCCGGAAACAAGGGCCCGCAGGCAAGCACCGTGCGTCTGCTCGGGAAGCATGGCTTGCGGGCGTGACGCCTCAAGGCTGGGGGGCGAGCTCGTGCTCCAGCAAGTCGTTCAGCGAGCCGCCTGTCTGCATGCGATGGATGGCCCCGGCCAGCAGGCTTGCAAGACCGATATGGCGCACGCGTCCGCCCGCCGCATGACGCCCGCCCTCCGGCGCGGCGAGCGAATCCGTCACCCAGATCTGGTCGATCTCGCGCGCGTCCAGAAATGCGCCTGACCCTTCCGACGAAAGCAGATGAGTCGCGACCGCCAGAACCTTGCGCGCGCCATGCGTTCGGCAGGCGCGAGCGGCGCGCAGCATCGTGCCGCCCGTGCTGACGAGGTCGTCGCAGATGATGGCCGTGCGGCCCGCGACATCGCCGGCGAAAATCTCACCCGTGACCCGGCCCATGCTGCGATGCTTGTCCACCAGCGCCTTGCCGACCGGACGTTGCAGGCGTCGCTCCAGCGCTTGCCGGAACAATTCCGCGCGCTTCTCTCCGCCGGGATCCGGCGAGACGACGCAGACCTCCTCGTGCGCCAGCGCCGGCGCCAGGGCATGCGTGAACAAGGCATGGGTGTCGAGGTGCTGCGTCTCGCACCGGAACGCGTTCTGAAAGGCCGCAAGGTCGTGGACCGTGACGACGAGCAGGCGATCGAGCCCCACGGATTCGAGGAGCTGGGCGACATGGCGCAGCGTCACCGGGTCGCGAGGCTTCGTCTGGCGCTCCTTGCGCGCGTAACAGAGATACGGCGCCACGACATTGACCGACGCCGCGCCGGATTGCTTCAGCGCGCCGATGAAAAAAAGAAGCTTGCACAGCCTGTCATTGACGCTTTCGCGCGCATCTGACGCCAGACGGGCGAGAACGTAGACGTCGCGCCGGCGAACGCCGGTCAGCGGCCTGATCTTGTGCTCGCCGTCTTCGAAATCGCGGACCTCGAGCGGCGACAGCGTCGTGCGCAGCA
>JAIEQX010000227.1 GCA_019747375.1 Beijerinckiaceae bacterium
GCGTGGTCATCGGCATCGGTTACCTGCGCACCTTCTACAACATCACGCTGCCGGGCGGGGCTCCGCTGGCGAGCTTCTGGTTCGTCATCGTGCTGGCGCTGGCGATCAGGCGGCTCCCCTATGCGCTGCGGGCCTGCGTGGCGGCGCTGCAGCAGATTTCGGTGTCGCTCGAGGAGGCGGCCGAAAACATGGGCGCCACGAAGTCGCGCACGGTGCGCCGCATCGTGGTGCCGCTGATGATGGGCGGCATTCTGGCGGGCTTCGTGACGAGCTTCTCCACCGCGGCGGTCGAATTGTCCGCGACCCTGATGCTGGTGCAGGCCAATGCCGACGCGCCGCTCGCCTATGGCATCTATGTCTTCATGCAATCGGCGTCCGGACGCGGCGCAGGCGCGGCGCTGGGCGTCGTGGCGGTCGTCTTCGTCGGGCTCTGCGCCTTCATCTCGCATGTGATCGTCGAGCGCAGCCAGCGATCGAAAGGTTTCGAATGATGGACCAGCTCACCGCCGCGGCGACCCATGAGCACGCCAAGCTTGCGACCGCCGACGTGGCGATCCGCAAGGTCAATGTCTCGTACGGATCGAACCATGTCCTGAAGGATGTCGATCTCGACATTCACGCCGGCGAGTTCTTCGCCTTTCTGGGGCCGTCGGGTTGCGGCAAGACGACCTTGCTTCGCCTCATCGCGGGCTTCAACGCGGCGACGAGCGGGGAGGTGCGCATCGGCGGCGCGGATGTATCGAACCTGCCGCCGTGGAAACGCGATGTCGGCATGGTGTTCCAGTCCTACGCGCTCTGGCCGCACATGACGGTGGCGCAGAATGTCGCCTTCGGGCTCGAGGAGCGGCGCCTGCCGCGCCCCGAGATCAAGGCGCGGGTGGCGACGGCGCTCGGCATGGTGGGCCTGTCGCATCTGGCCGAACGGCGGCCCTCGCAATTGTCAGGCGGCCAGCAACAGCGCGTCGCCGTGGCCCGCACCATCGCGATCCAGCCCAAGGTGCTGCTGCTCGACGAGCCGCTGTCCAATCTCGACGCGCAGATGCGCGTGCAGGTGCGGCGCGAATTGCGCGACCTGCAGCAGCGGCTCGGCATCACCACGATCTTCGTCACGCACGACCAGGAAGAGGCCAATACGATCTGCGACCGCATCGCCGTCATGAAGGACGGAATCGTGCAGCAGGTCGGCGCCCCCATGGAGGTCTACGAACATCCGGTCAACCTGTTCGTCGCGAGCTTCCTGGGCACCGCCAACATCATCGAGGGGCGGGTCGTGCCGGACGGCGGGCGTCGCGTCTTCGAGATGGGCGGTGCGCTGCGGCTGCCCGTGCCGGACGGCGCCGTCGTGCCGGATGATGCGCGCCTCGTGTTCCGTCCACAGCATGCGGGCCTGTCTGCGCCCCATCCGGCGCGACCGGCGCTTCCGGGCGTCGTGAAGCATCGGGAGTTTCTGGGCGCCACGGTGCGCTACGAGGTCGAGGTGGGAGCATCCTCGGTCGTGGTCGATGCGCCGTTCCAGACCGGCGCCGATCTCTATGCGCCCGGCGACGCGGTGGGGGTGACGCTGCCGCTCAGCTCGATCCACTGGCTGGCCGAGTGATCCCGAGCGAGCGGGGTCGAACCGAAGGCGGCCGGGCCCGTTACCACTCGCGGTCGCGTCTCCGATGGGGGAGGGCGACGCCAGGGGGACGCCCAGGGGACGCCCATGCGTGACAATGTGGAGGCGGGCCGCTTCGAGCAGGAGATCGACGGCCTGCTGGTCTTTGCGAACTACCGTCAGATCGGAAGAGC
>JAIEQX010000365.1 GCA_019747375.1 Beijerinckiaceae bacterium
TCGGTCGTCGTCGTCTTGCCCGCATCGATGTGGGCCATGATGCCGAAGTTGCGGTAGTCCTCAAGAGCGTATTGGCGAGCCATCGTGGTGTTCCTTTGAGCGCGCGCCCGAAAGCGGCGCCTAAACCTTCAGTTACCAGCGGTAATGCGAGAAGGCGCGGTTGGCCTCGGCCATCCGGTGCGTGTCTTCGCGCTTCTTCACCGCATTGCCGCGGTTGTTGGCGGCGTCCATCAGCTCGGCTGACAGGCGGTCCACCATGGTCTTGTCGTTGCGGTCGCGCGCGGCGTTGATGATCCAGCGGATCGCCAGCGCCTGGCGGCGCTCCATGCGGACTTCGACGGGCACCTGGTAGGTGGCGCCGCCGACGCGACGGGAGCGGACTTCGATCGCCGGAGCGACGTTTTCGAGCGCCTGCTTGAAGACCGGAAGAGGATCGGACTTCAGCTTCGACTCGATGATCTCGAACGCGCCGTACACGATGGCCTCAGCGGCCGACTTCTTGCCGTCGTACATGATGGAATTCATGAACTTGGCGAGGACGACGTCGTGAAACTTGGCGTCCGGAATAACTTCACGCTTTTCGGCGCTGTGGCGACGGGACATGGATCGCTCCTCTTACTTCGGACGCTTCGCGCCATATTTCGAACGGCGCTGCTTGCGGTCCTTGACGCCCTGGGTGTCGAGAACGCCGCGCAGGATGTGGTAGCGCACGCCGGGAAGATCCTTGACGCGGCCGCCGCGGATCATCACCACGGAATGTTCCTGCAGGTTGTGACCCTCGCCAGGAATGTAGCCGATGACCTCGAAGCCATTGGTCAAACGCACCTTGGCGACCTTACGAAGCGCCGAGTTCGGCTTCTTCGGAGTGGTCGTGTAGACGCGGGTGCACACACCGCGCTTCTGCGGGCAGGCCTGCAGATGGCGGGCCTTCTCGCGATAGGTCTTCTGTTGCCGCGGCTTGCGGATCAACTGGCTGATCGTCGGCATCCTTCGCCCTTCTAAAGCGAAACGTGGGACCAAAATGGCGGAGAAGAGTTCAAAGGTTCGATCCCTTGCCTCCTCAGCGCGGAAACAGGCTTCGCGGCCCAGCTTCCACGCAAAACGAATGCGCGCCTTCAGCTCGCGAGAGCTTCAGGCGCTGCGGTTGCAGAGGACCACGGGGCTTGCGCGCCGCGGTCTTGCCTCAGAAACCTGGCCTGCAAGCAGGCCGTGTGGTTTGACGTCTAAGGTCGCAGGTGAGGCCAACAGCGTTTATGATCCAAAGGTCTGGGGCGTGGCGCCCCTGAGCACGAGAACATACGGCCTGTCGAAGTGGGCGGAACTTACTGTGAGGGACTCCTGTCGTCAACCCCTCGCAGAATGAAAAAACCTGCTGAATCGACTCGCTTTTCCAGCCGCGAGTAAAGCCTGAACTTCATCCCGGAAGCAAGCCGTGACGGGCTCAGTTGGCGGATGAACAGACACTCTGAATATCGATAAGAATCAATACTTTGAGAAGCTGGAAGACATCATCCGCGGAGCCGTTTACGCGCTTTGCCCGCAACACCAGCGCGCCGCCTTCGCGACGGACCAGCCGGACGAGGTCCGGTTCCGGACCCGGCTCCAGCGCCTGCCCGATCAGATCCTGGATGGCGCGGGTCGAATCGGCGCTCGACGACACGAGATGATCGGCGTGAAGCGAAAAGTCCTGGCAGAACAGGCTGCGCGCCGAGGGGCCGGCATGCAGCACCATCCCCTGCCGGTCGATGAGGACCGCCGGTATGCCGGCGAGCTCGAGGGCGTCCGCCATGCCCCGCGCCTGCGCTCCGGCGAGC
>JAIEQX010000115.1 GCA_019747375.1 Beijerinckiaceae bacterium
AGGAGCATGCATGAGCATCGGCCTGATCGCCTTGCTGGACGACGTCATCAGCTTGACCAAGGTTGCCGCCGCCTCATTGGACGATGTCGCTGCGCAGGCCGGCAAGGCGGGCGCCAAGGCCGCCGGCGTCGTCATCGACGATGCGGCGGTGACGCCGCGTTACGTCATGGGCTTTTCAGCTTCGCGCGAATTGCCGATTGTCTGGAAAATCGCAAAGGGGTCATTACGCAACAAATTGGTTTTCCTTTTGCCTGGCGCGCTCGCCCTGAGTTTCCTCGCGCCCTGGGCCATCACGCCGCTGCTCATGTTGGGCGGCGCTTATCTTTCGTATGAAGGCGCTGAAAAGGTTCTGGAAGCGGTCTGGCCGCATCAGGCCCAGAGCCACGAGGCTGCGGTGACGACGGCCGTGGCGATCAACCCCGCGGATCTCGAACACACCAAGGTCGCCAGCGCCATCAAGACGGATTTCATCCTGTCTGCTGAAATCATGGCCATCACGCTGGCGAGCCTGCCTGCCGGCTCTGTCTGGATGCAGGCGCTCCTGCTGGCGGTCGTCGGCACGGGCATTACGGCGCTCGTGTATGGCGGCGTCGGCCTGATTGTGAAGATGGACGACGCCGGGCTCGCGCTGGCGTCCAGCGATCGTCCCTTGTCTTCGCCGCTGACGCGGGGAATCGGGCGGGGGATCGTCAAGGCCATGCCGTTGGTCTTGAGGCTGCTGGGAATCGTCGGCACTGCGGCGATGATTTGGGTGGGCGGCGGAATCCTCGTCCATGGTCTGGAAACGTTTGGGGTGACGGCGATCGGTCATGCCATCGAAGGGATGGCCGCCCGCGCGGCCGCTGTCGCGCCCATGGCCGGGGATGCGGCCTCCTGGATCGTTTCCGCTCTCGGATCCGGCCTGGCTGGCCTCGTGACCGGAGGGCTGGCGATCGCCACGATGCAACTCGTGGCCTGCCCGATCCTCAGTCGTTTTCATACCAAAGCCGATCCGGCCTGAACATTACGCACGGCATTTACGTTTCGTGAAGATTGCGCAGGCTATGTCTTGCGGTGAGTCCGGCTGCGCGGTTTTTCCGCCATTTAGTTTTTCTGTGCCGGGACGGAATGAGCTTTTTAGTTAGCCAAGTCTTTATCGCGTAGCCTTTTTCATAAGTAACTTTGCGGAAGTCATGCCGACGTTGCGCATCACCGATCTGAGTCCTGCACAATTCGCCAGGCGCGTCCCCCGCGCCCTGGGCGTCGCATCCTCGTCGCTGTTTCGAATTTCGCTCTGCGTTCTTCTGCTTTTCCAGAACCTTGCCCTTGCAACCGCCCAGACCGTCCCGACCGGCGGCCGCGTCGTCGGCGGGCAGGCCGCCATTTCGGCCCCGTCGCCCGGCCAGCTTTCGATCACCCAGACAAGCAACCGCGCCATCATCGACTGGAACAGCTTTTCCGTCGGTCCCGGCGCCAGCGTCACCTTCCAGCAACCCGGCGCGGGCGCCGCAATGCTCAATCGCGTCACGGGCGCGACGACGTCGGAAATCGCCGGCGCCATCAAGGGCAACGGCCAGGTTTTCCTGATCAACCCCAACGGTATCGCCATCACGCCGAGCGGCACGGTCGACACCGGCGCCTTCTTGGGCTCCTCGCTCGACATGGCCAACGAGGACTTCATGGCCGGGCGTCTGAAGTTCAGAGGCTCCGGCGAATCGGGCTCCGTCAGCAACGCCGGCCGCATCACGACCGGAACCGGCGGCTATGCGGCGCTGCTGGGCGCGGACGTCAACAATTCGGGCACGATCTCCTCGCCCCTCGGCCGCGTCGCGCTGGGCTCCGG
>JAIEQX010000171.1 GCA_019747375.1 Beijerinckiaceae bacterium
CCCGGCCAGGCGCCCGCGCGCCTGCCGCCAAGGCGCCGCCTGCCGCCAAGCTGCCGCAGGCCGCCAAGCCGCCGCAGGCCGCCAAGCCGCCGCAGGCTGCGAAGGCGCCAGCTGTGAAGGCGCCCGCCGCGAGGGTTTCCGCTGCGAAAAAGGCCGATCCGAAGGGCGAGCCCAAAACCGAGCTGAAAAAGGCCGCCGAGCAGAAGACTGAATCCAAGAAAGTGACTGAGGAGAAGGGAATGGCGTCCAAGGTTGCCGTCGCGACCAAAGCCAAGGCCAAGGAGCAGGAGGCTGCGGCCCCTGCCGAGAAAGAGACCCCGGAGACCCCGGACAGCCCGCTTCCGCTGCTCGACCTGTCGGATGCGGCGGTCAAGAAGATGATCAAGCTCGCCAAGAAGCGAGGCTACGTCACCCACGACCAGCTCAACGCTGTTCTGCCGTCCGAGGAGGTGTCCTCCGACCAGATCGAGGACGTCTACGCGATGCTCAACGAGATGGGCATCAACGTCGTCGACAACGAGGACAACGCCGAGGACGAGGAAGGCAAGGCCGAGGAGGCCGCCGACGACGACGACGACAGCGACGGCGAGCTTGTCGAAGCCAAGCCCAAGGCGCTGACCACCACGTCGGGCAAGGAGCCGGCCGAGCGCACCGACGATCCGGTCCGGATGTATCTGCGTGAGATGGGCTCGGTGGAGCTTCTGTCGCGCGAGGGCGAGATCGCGATTGCCAAGCGCATCGAAGCCGGCCGCGAGGCGATGATCGCAGGCCTCTGCGAAAGCCCGCTGACGTTCCAGGCCATCATCATCTGGCGCGACGAATTGAACGGCGGCAAGGTTTTCCTCCGCGACATCATCGATCTTGAGGCGACCTACGCCGGTCCTGACGCCAAGAACAACATGGGCAACAACATGGCGGCGGGAAGCGGCGGTGCGCCCGGCGCCGACGGCCAGGGCGTCGGCAACGGCGGCGAGATGGTCGCTGCCCCCGCGCTTGCACCGGTGCAGCCCACCCCGCCGCCGCTCGCGGCGGCCAAGCCCGCGAAATCCGGCGACGCCGAGGATGGAGAAGGCGGCGAGGGCGGCGAGACCCCGCCGGGCGACGGCGACTTCGACGACGACGACATGGAGAATTCGCTGTCGCTCGCCGCGATCGAAGCCGAGCTGAAGCCCAAGGTGGTCGAGACCTTCGACAAGATCGCCGACAGCTTCAAGCGGCTGCGCCGCCTGCAGGACCAGGACATCCAGCTGCAGCTCAAGAGCGACGCGCTCTCGCCCGCGCAGGAGCGCAAGTACAAGAAGCTCAAGGAAGAGATCATCGCCGAGGTGAAGTCGCTGCGGCTCAACCAGGGCCGCATCGATGCGCTGGTCGAGCAGCTTTACGACATCAACAAGCGCCTGGTCGGCTACGAGGGCCGGCTGATGCGTCTGTCGGAGAGCTACGGCGTCGCCCGCGACGACTTCCTGAAGAACTACCAGGGCTCCGAGCTCGATCCGCGCTGGATCAACCGCGTGTCGAAACTTTCGGCCAAAGGCTGGAAGAACCTGATCGCCAGGGACAAGGACAAGGTCAAGGACATCCGCGGCCAGATCCATCAGCTCGCCGGCGAGACCGGCCTCGAGATCCCCGAGTTTCGCAAGCTCGTGCACATGGTGCAGAAGGGCGAGCGCGAGGCGCGGCAGGCGAAGAAGGAAATGGTCGAGGCGAACCTCCGCCTCGTCATCTCGATTGCCAAGAAGTACACCAACCGCGGCCTGCAGTTCCTCGACCTGATCCAGGAAGGCAACATTGGCCTGATGAAGGCGGTCGACAAGTTCGAGTACCGCCGCGGCTACAAGTTCTCGACCTACGCCACCTGGTGGATCCG
>JAIEQX010000156.1 GCA_019747375.1 Beijerinckiaceae bacterium
CCGCGGCCGCCAGTCTCGGCCCCGCCATAGCGGCGGCGCTGGCCTCCGCCGCCAAGGCGAAACCCGACGCGGGCGCCGACAAGCCGAAGTCCGAGGGCGCGTCCCAGGGCCAGATGCCGATGCCGGACTTCGAGGCCCTGTCGAAGAACATGGCGCGGCTGATCGAGGAAGGCGGCAAGGCGGTCGCCGCCTATATGAAACCCATCGAGGAAGGCCGCACCAATCCCGACCTCGCCGAACATGTGGAGGACGCGGTCAAGACCTTCGGGCACGTCGCCGAACATTGGCTGTCCGATCCCAAGCGCACCCTCGACGCGCAATCGCACATCGCCGGCGACATGCTCGAATTGTGGAGCCGCACGCTGAAGCGCTTCTCGGGCGAGGCGGCCGAACCCGTGCGCGCGCCCGACCCGTCCGACAAGCGTTTCTCCGATCCCGAATGGGTCAGCAATCCGCTGTTCGATTTTCTGCGCCAGGCCTATGTGATCACGACCGAATGGGCGAACGATCTCGTCAGCCGCGCCGATACGGTGGATCCGTTCACGCGCGAGAAGGCGCAGTTCTATCTGCGCCAGATCGCGGGCGCGATCTCGCCCTCCAACTTCATCGCCACCAATCCCGAGCTGCTGCGCACCACGCTGGCGCAGAGCGGCGAGAATCTCGTGCGCGGCATGCACATGCTGGCCGAGGACATCGAGGCCGGGCGCGGCCAGCTGAAAATCCGCCAGAGCGACGCCTCCAAGCTCCTGCTCGGCCGCGACATGGCGGCGACGCCCGGCAAGGTCGTGTTCCGCAACGACCTGATGGAGCTGATCCAGTACGCGCCGTCGACGGAAACCGTTCTGCGGCGGCCGCTTCTCATCGTCCCGCCGTGGATCAACAAGTTCTACGTGCTCGATCTCAATCCCGAAAAGAGCTTCGTGCGCTGGGCCGTCTCGCAGGGCCTCACGGTCTTTGTCATCTCCTGGGTCAATCCGGATGAGCGCCACGCCCGCAAGTCCTTCCAGGACTACATGCGCGAAGGCATCATGACGGCGCTCGAAAAGGTCGAGGAAGCGACCGGCGAGCGCAAGGTCGCCACCATCGGCTATTGCGTCGGCGGCACGCTCTTGGCCATCACGCTCGCCTATATGGCGGCCAAGGGCGACGACCGGATCGACAGCTCGACCTTCCTCACCACGCAGGTCGATTTCACCGACGCGGGCGAGCTGAAGCTCTTCGTCGACAAGGTGCGCATCAAGGCCATCGAGGAGAAGATGGCCGAGACCGGCTATCTCGAAGGCTCGAAAATGGCCACGGCGTTCAACATGCTGCGGCCCAACGAGCTGATCTGGTCCTACGTCGTCAACAATTACCTCAAGGGCAAGGAGCCGATGCCCTTCGACCTGCTGACGTGGAATTCGGATTCCACCCGCATGCCCGCCGCCAATCACTCGTTCTACCTGCGCAACTGCTATCTCGAGAACAATCTCACGGGCGGCCGCATGGAGATCGACGGCGTCAAGCTCGACCTCAAGAAGGTGAAGACGCCCGTCTATCACCTGGCGACGCGCGAGGATCACATCGCCCCCGCCCGCTCGGTCTACACGGGCGCGGCCTTTTTCGGCGGCCCGGTGCGCTATGTGCTGGCGGGCTCCGGCCATATCGCCGGCGTGGTCAATCCGGCCTCCAAGCCGAAATACCAGTTCTGGTCCGGCCCCGCCGTCGCGGGCTCGTTCGACGACTGGCTGAAGGAAGCCACCGAAACGCCCGGCACATGGTGGGGCGACTGGATCGGCTGGCTCACCGCCCAGGCGCCCGAGCGCGTGCCCGCGCGCGAGCCCGGCGGCGGCAAGCTCGCCCCGCTCTGCGACGCGCCCGGCGAATATGTGCGCATGAAG
>JAIEQX010000265.1 GCA_019747375.1 Beijerinckiaceae bacterium
CTCAAAACACGTTCAGGAACGAGCCCGATCAGGCGCCGGCTTCGCCATCGGCGACCAGCATGGCGCTGACTTCCGCCTCGCAGACGACCTGGCCGTCGACCTTCGCGACGCCCTTGTACCACCACATATTGCGGCGCTGATTCATCTTCGTCATATGATATTCGACGCGATCCCCCGGAATGACGGGACGGCGGAATTTCGCATTGTTGATCGTCATGAAATAGACGATGCGCGGGCGCTTGGTGGCCGACGCATTGACGCAGAGCGCCCCCGCCGTCTGGGCCATGCCCTCGATCAGAAGCACGCCCGGCATGACCGGCTGTTCGGGGAAATGGCCCTGAAACTGCGGCTCATTGAAGGTCACGTTCTTGATGCCGATGCAGGAATCGTCGCCGTTGCATTCGATGATCCTGTCGACCATGAGAAACGGATAGCGATGCGGCAACGAGGCCAGCAGCTTCATGATATCGACGGTTTCGAGTGCCTTCGGCGCTGCCTCGTTCATGTGACCTTCCTTGCAGGGCCGGTTTCGCGCGGCCCGAACTGCGTTGCTCTCCCGGCCTTCGGGTGGGGTCCCGCGCCGTCAGTCTTCTTTGTCGCCGCCCTTGGCCTCGCCGCGGACCGGCGGCTTCGCCAGCTTGCCGAGCGTCGCCACGGCGCGCATGTATTCTCGCATCGGCTGGGCGGGAGCTCCGCCCCAGCGCGCGCCGGCCGGCACATCGGTCATCACGCCCGACTGGGCGGCGATCTGCGCGCCCATGCCGATCTTGAGATGTCCGGTGAGGCCTGCCTGCCCGCCCAGGGCGACGAAATCGCCCAGGTCCGTCGAGCCCGACACGCCGACCTGCGAGACGATGATGCAATGTCGTCCGATGGTGACGTTATGGCCAATTTGAACCAGATTGTCGATCTTGCTGCCCTCGCCGATGACCGTATCCCGGTTGGCGCCGCGGTCTATCGTCGAATTTGCGCCGATCTCGACATCGTTCTGGATGATGACGCGGCCGATCTGCGGCACTTTCAGATGGCCGCTCGGCGACATGGCGAAGCCGAACCCGTCCTGGCCGATCCGGACGCCGGGATGGATGATCACACGGTCGCCGACAAGCGCATAGAGCAGCGTGGCGTTGGGACCGATGGAGCAGTGCCGGCCGATGCGGACATCCGGGCCGATGACGGCGTTGGGACCGATGCTGGTCCCCTCCCCGATCTCGGCGCGCGGCCCGATGACGGCTCCCGGATCGACCGTGACGCCGGGCTCGAGCCGGGCCTCGGGATGCACATAGGAGCCGGGCGAGACGCCTGTCGCGCCGAAGAGCGAACCGGGGCGCATCGAATCGGGAAACAGCCGGGCGCTGACCTTGGCGCAGGCCGCATAGGGCTCGCCGGTGACGAGCGCGACCGTGCCTTCGGGCACGCGCTCGGCGAAGCGCTGGGTGACGAGGCAGGCGGTGGCCCGCGTGGTTCGCAGGTCGTCGGCATATTTGGGATTGTCGAGGAAGACGAGCGTGCCGGGGACGCCCTGATCCAGCGGCGCGACGCCGTCGATCGTGGCGGAAAGGTCGCCGCCGGACGCCCTGGCGCCAGTGAGTTCGACGATCTCGCTCAATGTGAGGGACGCCGCGCGCCGGAAGAAGACCGGTTCGCTCATACTCGAATACTCCGCTCCGAAACTCAGATGATGCGCTTCGGGTAAAAAGACACGGCCAGATCGCCTGTGGGTCCCGCGACGGACGGCGCCGTCAACGGGCGCGGACTCGTCCTGTCAGAATGCCGGACCGGCGAAAAGGCCCCGAAGGCTGCGGTAAAAAGAACCTGCGCCGGAGTTTTCCGGCGCAGGCTGGTCGATTCAGAGGAGATGGCTGGCGCCGTCTCCGAAGATCAGAAG
>JAIEQX010000003.1 GCA_019747375.1 Beijerinckiaceae bacterium
AATTGGTCGCGCGCCAGCGCCAGCCGTTCGGCCACCTGCTGCCTGTTGCGAAAAATATCCGTGCCCCAGTCAAATTCAACGTAGACGACGGAAAGTCCCACCCCTGAAACGGAGCGCACCCGGGAGACTCCCGGCACGCCGTTCATCTGCGTTTCGATGACGAAGGAAACGAGTTGCTCGACCTCCTGCGGAGCCAGACCTTCCGCCTCGGTCATGATCGTGACGGTCGGCTTGTTGAGGTCGGGGAGCACGTCGACAGGCAGTCGGGACGCCGTGAACGCTCCCCAAACCACGAGGATCATCGAGGCCGCAATGACGAACAGTCGGTTTCTCAGAGACTGTGTGACCAGGAATGTGAACATGGATCGCCTCACCGAACCTGATTGAGGAGTTCGGCCGCCTCGGTGACGATCCGTGCGCCGGCGTCGACGCCCGCGACAATCAGGACACGCTCAGCGTCCAGCGGCCGCGCGCGCACGACCCGGGCCTCGAAGCGCTCCGCCGTCGCATGACGGAAGACGATGCTTTCGCCGTTGCTGCGGCGAACGATGGCGCCGCGCGGAACCGCGAGCCCCTGCGCCGTTTCATTCGTCTCCGTCAAAACGGTCACGAACTGGCCGAGCCGCAATTCTTTTGAATCTCCGTCGACCGCGTAGTGGACTGGCCGCGCCTGATTGCGGTCGGCGAGTCCTGCGCCGACATAGGACAGGGCGATGCCGCGGCCATCGGATGTCCGCGCCGACGCGGTCCCGCGCGGTGGCGCATCCGAGACCGACATAGCTTCGATGTAGAGGCTGGTCGGATCGACGATCTGGAATACGATCGTGCTCGTGTCGGCGATCTGGCCCGCCACGGCGTTCGCGGCGGCGATCACGCCGTCGACAGGCGCGCGCAACGCCTCGGGCTGGCTGCGCGACCTGTCCAGCGCGAGACGTCGATCACGCAGACCCTGCAGCTCGAGCCGCGTGTCTTCCAGCGTCACCTGGGAAACGGCGCCCGTCTTGAGCAAGGTCTCGTAGCGGGCGAGCCTGCGTTCGGCGATGGAGATCTGCTGATCGAGATCGCCCTGCTGCTGGCGCATCGTCGACTGATCGATCGCCTGGAAAGGCGTCGCCACAAATGCCAGGATGTCTCCTGCACGCACATGGGCGCCGAGCTTTGGGAAGCCGCCCTCGGGGGCCGAGAGTCGGCCTGCGGCGGCCGCCTGCACCAGCCCGCTGCGATTTGGATCGGCGATGATGCGGCCGGGGAGGGACAGGCGCTGCGAATGACGCTCGACTTTTCCCTGCAGGGTGCGAACCGCCAGCACGCGTTGCGTCGGCTTGGGCAGGTAGATTGAACCGTCAGGCAGGATTTGCGCCCGGTCGCTTGCGACGGGTTTCGCGGCCGTCTGTTCGGCGTGGTCGTGGCCCTCGTGCGCCAGCAGCTGGATGGCCCCGAACTCTGCTAAAATGAGAAGCCCGAGCGCCGGCCCCCAGACGAGCGGGCGTCGTCGCAGCGCCGGCGCGGCGATCGCTCCAAGGAGCAAGCCGAAGGCGCCGGCAAGAGCCAGGGAGTTGGACGCAAACGTCGATGGAGCGCGGCGCGCGGCCGCCGTATCGGCGGCTTGCGTCGCGACTGGCGGGACTTCGAGCGTGGCGGTCAGAATGTCGACGTCCGCTCCAATGACGACCGTGAAGATTAGGTCGTGCCGCCCGGGCGTCTGCGCCCAGGGCGCGTCGAGGCGATAAGCTCCATCGGGAGCGGCGGTGGCGCTCTGCGTTCCCGCGGGAGTTTCCACCTCGATCGATGCGTCTGTGACGGGTTCGTTGGTGTCGAACCTGTCCAGCCAGATCCGAAGGACCGAGCCGTCACGGACCGCGACGAGTTCAAAGCCCGCCGAAGCAGCTT
>JAIEQX010000208.1 GCA_019747375.1 Beijerinckiaceae bacterium
TTGAGACGTTCGCGGTCGGAAAGCGGAATAGCCGACTTCGTCGAGAATTTGTTGGCCAACAAGACCTGAGGGTCAGCTGGACGCCAGCGCCTGAGCCTCGTTGGCCAGCATTACGAAGCCGGCGACATCGATTTCCTCGGCTCTCTTCGTTTCGTCAATGCCGGCGCGCTTCAAAAGCGTAAGCGCATCAATGCTGCGCCCGGCTAGCGACAGCCCCTTCAGGGATTGCCTGAGCATCTTGCGCCTCTGGTTGAAGGCCGCCGCCGTCAAGGCGGTCAAAACCTTGGCGTCGCAAGCCAGGGGCGCGGCGCGCGGCAGCAATTCCACAACCGACGAGGTCACTTTTGGCGGCGGGTGGAACGCCGCAGGCGGGACGTCGAAAAGAATACGCGCCTTCGTCCGCCATCCCGCAAGCACGCCGAGCCGACCATAATCAACGCGTTGCATTGGGGTCGCGACGATACGTTCAGCAACTTCGCGTTGAAACATCAGCACCATGCGGTCGAACCACGGTGGCCAAGGCTCTGTTTCCAGCCACCCGACCAGGAGAGCAGTGCCGATGTTGTATGGAAGATTGGCGCATATGCGCACCGGGCCGGGTGCGTCGACGACAAGCCGCGCAAGATTCGTGGTCAGCGCGTCGCCCTCGACGACCTCAAGCCGACCCGGATAGGCTGCGGAGACCTCCGCAAGGGCCGCCAGGCATCTCGGATCGCGCTCGATTGCGATGACCTTGGTCGCGCCCTCCGAAAGCAGGGCGCGCGTCAGGCCGCCTGGACCAGGCCCGATTTCAATCACCGTCACGCCGGCCAGAGGACCGGCCGCCCGGGCGATGCGGCCTGTAAGATTCAGGTCGAACAGGAAATTTTGACCGAGAGACTTCCTGGCCGCGAGTTCATGCCGCTTCACGACGTCGCGAAGCGGAGGCAGGCCGTCAATGTCGCTCACGTAAACGCATCCGACCGGGCCCGGGCCGCCAGCTTTCCGGCTAACCGGAGTGCAGCGCGCAGGCTTGCGGGATCCGCACTGTTCTGGCCCGCAATATCGAAGGCGGTGCCGTGATCAGGCGACGTACGTATGAACGGGAGGCCCAAGGTCAGGTTGACGGCGCTGTCGAACGCCAGCGTCTTGATCGGGATCAGCGCCTGATCGTGGTACATGCAGAGCGCAGCGTCGTACCGCGCGCGCGCCGCTTCATGAAACATGGTGTCGGCCGGAAGCGGGCCACGAGCATCCAGGCCTTCAGCGACGAGCAGTTCGACGGCGGGGCAAACGATGTCGATATCCTCTCGTCCCATGGCGCCGCCCTCGCCGGCGTGGGGATTGAGGCCCGCTATGGCCAGGCGGGGCGAGGCGACGCCAAATTTTTTGCGGAGATCGGACGCCACGATCCGGGCCGTTGCGACGATAAGTTCGGTCGTGAGGTCCGATATCGCTCGGGATAGGGCCACATGGATCGTCACCGGGACGACCGCAAGGACCGGCGACCACAACATCATGACCGGAAGAACATGCCCGCCGTAATGACGCTCGGCGAGCTCGCCAAGAAATTCGGTGTGACCCGGGTGACGAAAGCCCGCGATGTATAGAACTTCCTTGGCGATCGGATTTGTGACAACGGCTGCCGCCTCGCCGGCGTGGACCATCGCAACAGCGCGTTCGATTGACTCGATGGTCATCGGCGCATCGCCCGGATCCGCGCTGCCGAACTCACCCCGAACCTGATGCGACAAGGGAATGACCGGTAGCGCGCGAGCAAAGACGGCCACGGCTTCAGCGGCTGTCGTGGCTTCGATCGGGACGGAAAGCCCGAGGGCGTGAGCATGCCGCCCGAGATGCGCGGGATCCGCAATGACGAAAAACGGCGGTGTGTCCGCCTGTCGCTCCAGCCAGGCC
>JAIEQX010000174.1 GCA_019747375.1 Beijerinckiaceae bacterium
GCGTGCCCGCGCGCGAGCCCGGCGGCGGCAAGCTCGCCCCGCTCTGCGACGCGCCCGGCGAATATGTGCGCATGAAGTCCTGAGCCTCAGCGCCGCCGCGCCGTCTGTGCGAGGAGCGAGGCGACGCGGCCATCCATGTCCGTGCGCGCCTCAGCAAACGAAAAAGGCCCGCGAGTCGCCTCGCGGGCCTTCATCGGAAACGTCGGAAAATCAGTATTTGGCGACGATCGCCCGCGTGGATTTCGGATTGTCCCAGCGATAGGTGAAGCCGACCGACACGATGTCGACATGCGACTTGGTGTTGGCGACGAAATCAGCGCCCAGGAAGGCCGGATTGCCCGCCACCACATTGATGGTTCCGGACTTGGCGAACAGATGCGCGTAGGACGCGTCGAGGCTCAGCTTGTCATTGTACTTGTAGGTGAAGCCGGCCGTCGTCCAGATGCGGTCGCTGTCGGGCAGGCGCACGCTGCGGGTCTCGTTGGTGATCGGCGACTTTTCGAAGCCGAGGCCGGCCCGCACGGTCAGGTTCTGGTTCCAGGCATATTCGCCGCCGAGCGACGCGAACCAGCTGTTGCGATAGTCGAACGGCAGCGTCGTGACCGCCACGCCCGCATTATTGACCACCGGGAAGCGCGTGAACAGGTTCCAGTGCGTCCACTCGAAGCCGGCCAGCAGGGTGAAGTCCTGCGTGATCTTCTGGCGCAGGCCCACGGTCACCTGGTCGGGCAGCGTCAGGTCGGAGCGGATGTCGGTGACGCCGAGCGGCGTCGCCAGCGTGCCCGACAGTTTCGGCTCGACGCGCGAGCGATAGCCGATGCCGATCTCGCCGCCCGCCCAGGGCTTGAGGGTCGCGCCGAGCGTGAAGCCCAGCGCCGTGTCGTCGCCCTTCAGCTCGGCCGAAGGCGCGTTGGCGGCAGGCGACAGGGCCTGCGTCAGCCGCACCTTGAAATACTGGATCTGCACGCCCGCGCCGATCGAGAGCCAGTCGTTGACCTGATAGGCGACGGTCGGATTGGCGTTGACGGTGAACACCTTGGAGGTGCGGCCGTAGATCTGGCCCGCCCAGTTGTTGGGGTTCTGGGTCACGAGGCCGAACGGCGAGTTGATGCCGATGCCGACCCAGACCTTGTCGGAGATCTGGTAGGACGCGTAGGAGGCCGGCACCACCGCATCCTGCGCGATGTCGCCGGTCGAGCCCGCGCCGCCGAGCCCGAGCAGCACGGGGCTGGTGGCCGCGGTTGGCGAGATATTCGAATACGGCAGGATGAGCGAGAATGACGACGAGGTCTGGAGACCCGCGAAATTCGTCATCGTGGCCGGGTTCCAGAACATGGACGAGAGGCCGGCGGCGCCAGCGGCGGAACCCGCGAAGGCGGCTCCCATGCCAGTGCTGCTCTGTTCGCGCAGCGCGAAGCCGCCCGCCTGGGCTCCGGTTGCCGCGAGAAGCGAGACTGCGGCCACGCCTGCCAGCAGATTGCGGTTCGAAATCATGGACATGTCATCCCCACACCGGCGCTCGAAAAATGCGCGACTCATTTGTCGCTGCGTCACCGTTGACATGATCTAAACGGCGATCATTTCCGGCTGCAAACCACTTTTCAGCCGTTTGGCGGAGGTCGGACGGGGAAATTCGGGGCGAAACTGGCCTTTTCGCATGAAAACGGTCGTTTTCAGCGTCGAAAACGCACCAAATCGGCAAAGTTCACACCGAAACTAACCTTTTAAGGCAAAGCTCATGGTATGACGAAACGGTCGTTTGCCGAGTCTCGTGACAAAACCAACACAGTTTTGCCATCAGATCCCGAGCATCAGGCGGAGGTTTTCCACAGCCGCGCCGGAGGCGCCCTTCCCCAGATTGTCGAGCCGGGCGAGCAGCACGGCGTGGCCGGCCTCG
>JAIEQX010000073.1 GCA_019747375.1 Beijerinckiaceae bacterium
AGCACGAAGGCGGCCGCGACGACGCGGCGGCCGAAGAAGGGAGCGGAAGAAGCAACGCTTGTCATGCCGCGGACAGTGCCGCCGCGCGACATGACCGTTGTTACGGCGGGGGCCGAAGCGTCGCCACGTGCCGTCCTGAGCTCAAGCGAAGGACCTCGCGGATCAACCGGCGCACCTCCTGGCGAACGCGAGATCCTTCGCTTCGCTCAGGATGACACAGGATCAGAAACGCGCCTCGACCGCTCCCAGCCCGACGAACTCGCCGCGCGCGTGCGAACCCGCCGGGAAATAGAGGAGACCTGTCCATGAGCCCGTGGTGATCGCCTGGCCGGCGCGAAGGCCGCCGCGGTGTCGCACCGCGTGGTCGATCATCCAGGCGAGCGGGCGTACCGGATCGACGGCGCCGAGGCCACCCTGCTGCTCGACGATCGTCTTGCCGTCGACCACGAGCTTCACGCGCAGCGCCGGCCAGTCCAGCGTCCTCCAGTTGGAAATCGCATCACCGACCACGAGCGCATGGTTCATCTGGTTGTCCGCCAGCAGCCATTCCGGATCGGCATTCTTGAAGTCGGCAAGCCGCGTATCGACGATCTCCATACCGACGAAGGCATCGCCCACCGCCGCAAGCGCTTCCTCGCGCTCGACCGGCGCGGAGCGCGCGGCGATGTCGCGCACGATGTGGAAGGAGATCTCCACCTCGACGCCGATCATGTGCATCGCCCTCCCGTCGAAACGCGCCGGCGACGGCACGAGCGCGCCCTTGAGCAAGGGTGCGGGATTGGGTTCGGCCGTCGGCGTGCGCGCGCCCACTTTCCAGCCGGCGACCGGTCCGGTGGCCGCGGCCACGCCATCCTGGATGGCAAAGACCGCAGCGCGATCCGTCAGGGCGAAGGGCGGCGCCACCTGACGACCGCTGCGGCGCGCTTCGAGAAGGGCCTGCACGGCATGGGAAATGTCTGGGCTCATGATAAGCTCGCGCGAAACGGACAAGAAAACTCGAGAGGAAACATGCCCTACGCCAGCGGCCGCGTCATTCACGACGCCGATGCGCACATCATGGAAGTGCCCGGTTTTCTGGAAGACCATCTGGAGGCGAGGCATCGCGCGGCGGTCACCGACCAGGTCCTGTTTCCCCGCCACGAGGGCTTCCACAGCACGCGGCTGAAGGCTGATCCCGCCGCCCCCTTCGACGAGACGCAGATCATGCTGCGCAAGAACTGGGAGGCGCTGGGGGCATCGAGCAACCTGGACCGCCCGCGCTCGATCGACCTGCTGGGCTTCGCCAGCCAGCTCATGTTCACCACGGCGCTGCTCAACTATTCCTCGGTCCTGGAAGGCGGACGCGACGTCGAGCTGACCTACGCCGTGGCGCGTGCCCATACGCGGCACATGGTCGAGTTCTGCTCGGTCGACCGCCGCCTGCTGCCGACCGGCTATGTGCCGCTGGTCGACTTCGAGCGCACCGCCCGAGCGGCCCGCGAAGCGATCGAACTCGGTGCCAAGGCGCTGATGATCCCGTCGCGCTGCCCCGACGCTCATTCGCCGAGCCACATCGGCTTCGATCCGCTATGGGCCATCGCCCAGGAGGCCGGCCTGCCGATCGTCTTCCATGTCGGCGGCGGCGGCAAACTTCTCGAGGACGCCTACTTCAACAATGGCCTGCCGCCCGTCCCTGACTTCCATGGCGGCGACGACAATTTCAAGTCGATCGACTACATGGCGATCGCCTATCCGCCGATGAAGGCGCTGACGGCGCTGGTGGTCGATCGCGTGCTCGATCGTTTCCCGGCGCTGAAGTTCGGCGTGATCGAGCAGGGCGCGTCATGGGTGCCGGGCTGGATGCGCAACATGGACAGCGCGCACAACGCCTTCTATCGCAACGAGGAGCGGCTGCAGAAGAT
>JAIEQX010000351.1 GCA_019747375.1 Beijerinckiaceae bacterium
GTCGGCGAGGGCCTCGGCGAGGACGGGGGCGAATGCCCGGGCAAACGCGGGGCGGTCAAAATCCTCAACGATTTCGACCCCCTCGGCTTTTGCCTGCACCTGCGAGATTTCCGTCCACTCGCGCATGCGCATGCGGGCGAAATCGCGGGAGGCGCGGGCGGCGTCGCGCACCAGTTCCTGGTCGGCGGGCCCGAGCTGGCTCCAGGCGCGGCGCGACATGAGCAGGATTTCGGGCGGCCGCACGTGTTCCGTCAACGTGTAATAGCGAGCCACGCGATGATGATCGGTGGTGACATAGGACGGCCAGTTGTTTTCGGCTCCGTCGATCAGGCGCGCCTGAAGGGCGGGCAGCAATTGGCTGTAGGAGAGCTCGATCGGGATCGCCCCCAAAGACCGGACGAGTTTCGCCATGGGTTCCGATCTCTGGATCCGGATGCGAAAACCTTTCAAGTCCGCCGGCTCGCGGATCGACCGGATGCTGTTGTAGATGGATCGGGCGCCGGCTTCGTAAAAGGCCAGCCCGACGAGCCCGCGCTGCTCGAACCATTCGAGGATCTGCGCGCCGACGGGTCCGTCGAGCACGCGTTGCAGATGGTCGTCCGAACGCAGCAGGAATGGCAGGCAGAAGACGTTGCACGCCGAAACGAGCCTTCCCATGGGCGCGAGGTTGACCCGCGTCAGGTCGATCGCGCTTATACGGGTCTGCTCGATCGTTTCATCTTCCTCGCCCAGCTGGCCACCGGGAAAGACTTCGATGGAGAGCCGGTTGCCGCTATGCTCGCGCATGTAACGGTCCATGAAGAGCAAGGCCTGGACGGTCGGGAAGTCATAGTCCTGATTGTCTGCCGCTCGCAGCTTCCGCCTCTCCTGGCCTCGGGCCGGCGCAGCGGCGCACCCGATCAGTGACGCCGATCCGGCGAGCAGGCGGCGGCGCGTCAGCGGGCTCATGTGGCGCGCCTTTCAAAAGCCCGCAGAATGAGATTGCCGCGGCGGACTGCTTCATTCAGAGCTTCGGCGGGCTCCTTGCGTCCAGCGAGCGCGCCCTCGATTTCCTCGGCCCAGACGTCGCGCAACTGCACCATGTCGCCCAGTCGCAGCCCGCGCGAATTATCGGTCGGGGGTTTGCGGATCAGCTCCATGATCGGCGTCCGCAGCAACGGCGTGCGATCGTAGAAGCCCGAGGCTCGGGTCTTTTCGTAGGCGGCGCGCGTCACCGGCAGATATCCCAGCCCCTGATGCAGCGAAGCCTGCCGGTCAGTCTCCGAAAGGAATGCGAAGAAGCGCGCGACGCCTCGATATTCATAGGGCGTCTTGCCACGCAGCACCCATAGCGAGGCTCCGCCGATCAGCGAATTCTGCGGCGCATTGGCGACATCGGGGTAATAGGGCATGGGCAGGGCGTCGTGCGTGAAGCCAGCTCCCGAACGGACCCGCCCGTAGAAGCCGGAGGAGCTCAGGAAGATGGGACATTCGCCCGAAATAAACCGATGCTCGCCTGAATCGTTGCGGCCGGAATAATCGAAGATTTTCGATCTTTGAAGATCGACGAGCGACTGCAGGTGCCGCACGTGCAGGGGTGAGTTGATTTTCAGTTCCGCATCGAAGCCTTCGAGTCCGTTCTTGCGCGTGGCGATGGGCACGTCATGCCATGCGGAGAATTGCTCGATCATCGCCCAGGTGAACCAGGCCGACGAGAAGCCACATGTCGGGGAGTTCGACTGTTGCAGGCGCCGCGCCGCCTCGAAGACCTGCGGCCACGTGTCGAGCGGCGCATTCGCCAGGCCGGCTTCGCGCAGCTTGTCGCGGTTGATCCACATGACCATCGAGGACGAATTGAACGGGAAGGACAGCATCTCGCCGGTCGGCGTCGAGTAGTAGCCCGTAATGGCCGGCAGATAGGCGCGGGG
>JAIEQX010000376.1 GCA_019747375.1 Beijerinckiaceae bacterium
GGCGGCCGCTTCGCGCATCCGCTTTTCAAGATCGGCGACAGTCGCCTTCATGTTGTGGCCGATGGCGGGCACGTCGACCATTCCGGTATCGACGGTGACGTGATCCTGCTCGTAGACCGATCCCAGAATGTCCTGGATGCCGCGTTTGATGGTGGCGGGCGTGATGCCGTGCTCGGCGTTATAGGCTTCCTGACGCTGTCGACGGCGCGTCGTTTCCGCCATGGCGCGTTCCATCGAGCCGGTGATCTGGTCGGCGTAGAGAATGACCTTTCCGTCCACGTTGCGGGCGGCGCGGCCGATGGTCTGGACGAGCGAGGTTTCGCTGCGCAGAAATCCTTCCTTGTCGGCGTCCAGAATGGCCACCAGGGCGCATTCAGGAATGTCGAGACCTTCGCGCAGCAGGTTGATGCCGACCAGCACGTCGAAGGCGCCAAGGCGCAGGTCGCGGATGATCTCGATGCGTTCGATCGTGTCGATGTCCGAATGCATGTAGCGGACGCGGACGCCGTTCTCGTGCAGGTATTCCGTCAGGTCCTCGGCCATGCGCTTGGTCAGGACCGTGACGAGCGTACGATAGCCGGCCTGCGACATGGTGCGGACTTCGCCCAGAAGATCGTCGACCTGCGATCGTGCCGGCCGTACTTCGACGGGCGGATCGATGAGGCCCGTCGGACGAATGACCTGTTCGACGAAGACGCCGCCCGTGCGCTCCATCTCCCAGGCTCCGGGCGTCGCCGACACGTGCACGGTCTGGGGCCGCATGGCGTCCCATTCTTCGAAGCGCAGCGGGCGGTTGTCGAGGCAGGAGGGCAGGCGGAAACCATATTCGGCGAGCGTCGCTTTCCGTCGGAAGTCGCCGCGATACATGCCGCCGATCTGCGGCACGGTGACGTGGCTTTCGTCCGTGAAAACCAGCGCATTGTCAGGCAGATATTCAAACAAGGTCGGGGGCGGCTCGCCGGGTTTGCGGCCGGTCAGGTAGCGCGAATAATTCTCGATGCCCGCGCAGGAGCCTGTGGCTTCCAGCATTTCAAGATCGAAGGTGGTGCGCTGTTCGAGGCGTTGGGCTTCGAGCAAGCGGCCTTGCGCGTGCAACTCGTCGAGACGTTCCTTCAGCTCAGCCTTGATGCGGCTTGCGGCCTGCAGCAGGGTGGGACGCGGAGTGACGTAGTGCGAATTCGCGTAGATCTTCACGAATTCCAGCTCTTGCGTCTTCTTGCCCGTGAGGGGGTCGAACTCGGAGAGCGACTCGATTTCGTCGCCGAAGAAGCTGACGCGCCAGGCGCGGTCTTCGTAATGCGCCGGGAAAATTTCGACCGTGTCGCCACGCACCCGGAATGTGCCGCGGGAGAAATCAGGCGTCCGCTTGTATTGCAGCGCCACGAGATCATTGATGAGCTGGCGCTGGTCGATCTTTTCACCGAGCTTCAGCGAAAAGGTCATCGCTGTATAGGTTTCGACCGACCCGATGCCGTAAATGCAGGACACCGACGCGACGATGATGACGTCGTCGCGCTCGATCAGAGCGCGCGTCGCCGAATGTCGCATGCGGTCGATCTGCTCGTTGATCGAGGATTCTTTCTCGATGAACGTGTCGGTGCGGGGCACATAGGCTTCCGGCTGATAATAATCGTAGTAGGAGACGAAATATTCGACGGCGTTTTCCGGGAAAAAGCTTTTGAATTCGCCGTAGAGCTGCGCCGCCAGGGTCTTGTTTGGCGCCAGGATCAGGGCCGGACGATTGGTGCGCGAAATCACTTGCGCCATCGTGAACGTCTTGCCAGAGCCCGTGACGCCAAGAAGGACCTGGTCTCGATCGTGCGAATCGATCCCGGCGACGAGTTCCGCGATGGCGTTTGGCTGGTCGCCTTTCGGTTCGTACTCCGAAATGAGCTTGAATTTGATGCCGCCTTC
>JAIEQX010000212.1 GCA_019747375.1 Beijerinckiaceae bacterium
CCTCGAACGGCAATCCCGCCGACGTGGTCATCTCGGTGATCTTCGGCTTCGTGGGATACTTCCTGCGCCGCCACGGCTTCGACCTCGGCATCGTCATCCTGGCCTACGTGCTGGGCCCGATCTTCGAGCGTTCGGTGCGCCAGGCGCTGGCGATCTCCGACGGCGATCCGACGATCTTCCTGCACAGCACGATCTCGACCGGTTTTGCGATCGTGGCGGTGCTGCTGCTTCTGGCTGGGCTGTGGCCGAAAAAGAAGAAGGCGGCCGGGTAGGGCCGCCTTCGAATTCATATCTATTCTGCACCGTGCGGGCTCTCGCGCATATGAATGCGCTGCCGCCCGCGCATCCGCACAAACTCTGACGCGCAGCGTCAGTGTTTGTGCGGATGGGGATGCGTCGGGTCGACCCAGTAGACTTCTTCGACCTTCTCGGCCGGGGTGATGTCGATGTTGATCGCGACCGCCTCGTTGTCGGAACGGACCAGCACGCATTCCAGCGGCTCGGTGTCCGAGGCGTTGATCTCCTGGTGCGGCACGTAGGGGGGCACGTAGATGAAGTCGCCGGGGCCTGCTTCGGCCACGAACTGGAGCTGGTCGCCCCAGCGCATGCGGGCGCGACCCTTAACGACGTAGATCACGCTTTCTAGGTGCCCGTGATGATGGGCGCCGGTCTTGGCGTGGGCGTGGATGGTCACCGTGCCGGCCCACAGCTTCTGGGCGCCGACGCGGGCGAAATTGATGGCCGCGGCCCGGTTCATGCCCGGGGTCTGCGCGGTGTTGGTGTCGAGCGATCCGGCGGGGATGACCCGCACGCCGTCATGCTTCCAATCGGTGGGGCCAGTCATGGTGTCTCCAGGCTGTTAACTGTCTGATTCGTTGGGTTGGGAGATCACTAGAACCCCGCCCGGGGGAGTCAATGGAAAGTCGTGATGCTTTCCCTGCGTTCTCGGGAAAAATCCTTTGGCGGCGCGAACGGATTTCGCGGCAGACATCGAACGAGGCCGGGCCCAGGAGTATAGTGGACGCATGAACCGCATCGACGAAACCAAGCAATTCAAGCCGGTGAACATCGCCGTTCTCACGGTTTCCGACACGCGCACGCTTGAGACCGACAAGTCGGGCGACACGCTGGTCGAGCGCATCGCGCGCGACGGCCATGTCCTGGCCGACCGCGCCATCGTCACCGACGACGTCGCGCTGATTCGCGCGCAGGTGCAGAAGTGGATCGACGATCCGCGCATCGAGGTCGTGATCTCGACCGGCGGCACCGGCGTCACCGGCCGCGACGTCACGCCGGAGGCGCTGGAGGCGCTGTTCGAGAAGAAGATCGAGGGGTTCGGCGAGACCTTCCGCTGGATCAGCTTCCAGAAGATCGGCACCTCTACGATGCAGAGCCGCGCCACCGCGGGCGTCGCCAACGCGACCTACATCTTCGCGCTGCCCGGCTCGACCGGCGCCTGCAAGGACGGCTGGGACGACATCCTGCGCCAGCAGCTCGACATCCGTTTCCGCCCCTGCAACTTCGCCGAGCTGATGCCGCGCCTCAACGAAGGCAAGATGCCACGCAGTGGCTGAGCGAGAGCGGGAATGCCTTTGAGAGACATTGCTTCGATCACTCTTGGGAACGGAGACCGAATCGTGATCCTCGATTGGGCCGACCAAACTTCAGCATTCTGCAATTTGCACAGGGTGAATGCTGAGGGGAAAATTCTTTGGAAGGCGACGCCCAAGCATGCACTCGAAGCCGTATGGACCAACTTGTGTGTTGATGATCACGGACGGCTGCACGCTTACAATTTTGCTGGCTACGACGATGTGATTGATTGGGCGAGCGGCCAGATCATCGAGCGAACGTTTACCAAATAGACGGCGCGGGAACGCAGATATAATCCAATCTCGTGAAACGCTCTCATGCAGTGCTGGCGCGATGAACG
>JAIEQX010000210.1 GCA_019747375.1 Beijerinckiaceae bacterium
CCGCAGGGACTCGGCAAGAACCTTTATCCGACGCTTTCAGTGTTCGAGAACATTGACTTCTTCGGGCGACTGTTCGGGCACACCAAGGCGGAGCGCGAGCGGCGCATCCATGATCTGCTCGTCAGCACCGGCCTCGGTCCGTTTCGGGACAGAGCCGTCGGCAAGCTCTCCGGCGGCATGAAGCAGAAGCTGGCCCTCTGCTGCGCGCTGATCCACGATCCCGACCTTCTGATCCTCGACGAGCCGACCACCGGCGTCGATCCGCTGGCGCGCCGCCAGTTCTGGGATCTGATCGCCGGCATCAGGGCCGAGCGGCTGGAAATGAGCGTGATCGTCGCGACGGCTTATATGGCGGAGGCGGCCGGGTTCGACTGGCTGGTGGCCATGGATGCCGGGCGCGTGCTCGCCGCCGGCAGCCCCGCCGAGCTTCAGGCCCAGACCCGGACGTCGTCGCTGGACGCCGCCTTCATCGCGTTGATGCCGGACGAGAGGCGTAAGCAGCATCGTGCGGTGGTGATTCCGCCGCGGCCAGAGGACAACGGCAAGGAGCCGGCGATCGAGGCCGAGGGTCTCACCGCCCGGTTCGGAGACTTCACCGCTGTCGACCATGTCAGTTTCCGCATTCCGCGCGGGGAGATTTTCGGGTTTCTCGGCTCGAACGGTTGCGGCAAGACTACCACCATGAAGATGCTGGCCGGCCTGCTGCCCGCGAGCGGCGGCACGGCCCGGTTGTTCGGTCGTGAACTCGATCCGCAAGATCTCGGGACGCGCCGGCGCGTCGGCTACATGTCGCAGTTCTTCTCGCTCTATTCCGAACTCACCGTGCGGCAAAATCTGGAACTGCACGCCCAGCTATTCGAATTGCCTGCTGCCGACATCCCACCCCGCGTTGACGCGATGGCGACGCGTTTCGACTTAACCGAGATCATGGACGGCCTGCCGGATGCCTTGCCGCTCGGCGTCACGCAGCGGCTCTCGCTGGCCGTGGCGACGATCCATGCCCCGGAAATATTGATCCTCGACGAGCCGACCTCGGGCGTCGATCCGGTCGCGCGCGATGCGCTGTGGCAGAGCTTCGTCGATCTGTCGCGCCAGGACGGCGTCACCATCTTCATCTCCACACATTTCATGAACGAGGCGGAACGCTGCGATCGCATATCCCTGATGCATGCGGGCAAGGTGCTCGTCAGCGATACGCCTGCCGCGATCGTGGAAGCGCGTGGCGCGGCAAATCTCGAAGAAGCCTTCATCGGCCACTTGCAGGAAGCGGGCGGCGGCCAGGCTGTCACCGCACCGGCGACGTCCGACGCTGCTCGGTCGCATGCCGGCGCGAATCCCAATGCGAGCACGCGGCGTTTCTTCGACGTCCGGCGCATGATGAGCTACGCCCGACGCGAGACTCTTGAACTGCGTCGTGATCCGATCCGCGCCTCCTTCGCCTTCATCGGCAGCCTTCTTCTGCTTTTCGTGATCGGGTACGGGCTCAGCATGGACGTCGAGAACCTGCCTTATGCGGTTCTTGACCACGATCAGACCACGATCAGCCGGAGCTATGATCTCGATATCGCGGGCTCGCGCTATTTCACGGAACGTCCGCCCATCGCCGATTACGCGGACCTGGATCGCCGCATGCGCAGCGGCGAACTCAGCCTTGCCATCGAGATTCCGCCGGGCTTTGCGCGCGACGCGGAGCGTGGCCGTCCGGTGCAGATCGGCGCGTGGATCGACGGCGCCATGCCGTCGCGCGCCGAGACCGCGCGCGCCTATGTCGAGGGCGTCCATGCCAACTGGATGGCGCAGGCGATGCGCGAGAAGCTCGGTCCCCGGGCGCTGGCGGGCGACTTCCAGCTTGAAACCCGTTTCCGCTACAATCCGAACGTGGAGAGCCGCAGGGCCATTGTGCCGGCGGTCATCGCCATGCTTCTCCTGCTCATTCCCGCGATGCTCGCGACGCTCAGCATCGTCCGGG
>JAIEQX010000206.1 GCA_019747375.1 Beijerinckiaceae bacterium
CTCCATGATCATCCCGGCCTTCTGCATCATCATGCTGATGGGCTTCGCCTATCGCCAGCTGTCGGGCCTGCCGGTCACGCATTTCGTCCTCGGCGGCGTCGCGGCGGCGGGCGTCGGCGCCACGCTTTCGGTCGGCATGAAGGTCGTGTCGAAACTGCCGCGCAAGATCACGCCCTTCGCGGTCGGCCTCATCGTCTTCGTCACCGTGGGGCTGTTGCGCTGGCCTATGGTGCCGGTCGTTCTGGTGGCCGTGCCGGTCAGCATTCTGGTGGCCTATTGGAACGGCCGGGAGGCGCGCCCCTGATGGACCAGCGTCTCCTCGGACTCTTCATCGTCTTCGCGCCCCTGTCCCTGCTCTCCTTCGGAGGCGGACAGGCCATCGTGGCCGACATCCAGAACCAGACCGTCAATGTTCACGGCTATCTGACCAATCAGGAATTCGCCGATCTCTTCGCCGTGTCGCGCGCCGCGCCCGGCCCCAGCACATTGATCGCCGCGCTGATCGGCTATCAGGTGGCGGGCTTCATGGGCGCGCTCGTCAGCTGTCTGGCGATCTACATTCCCTCCTCCCTGCTGGTCTACGGTATTTCCAGCTGGTGGCAGCGCCAGGGCGTCTCGCCGTGGAAACGCGCCATCGAGCGCGGTCTGGCGCCCGTCGCCGTCGGGCTGATTTTTGCGGGCGCGCTCGCGGTGCTGCGCGCCGCCAATGTCGGGCCGCTCGAAATCGCCACTCTGGTTCTCTGCGCGGCCTTGTTCTACCTCACCAAGGTCGGCCCCTATCTGGTGGTTCTGTCTGTGGCGTCGGCCTATCTGGCGATTCACTTCGCCTTCATGTGAGCGCCGGCCCGGTTTCGAGCCAGGCTTTTGGATCGCGTCGCGCGCGCGTGGCTTCGCAGCGCAACCAACCTTGCCGCGACACGTTTTGCGCCATGAGTGTGTCAGCGAGGGAGACCATCATGGCGTCGGGAGATCACGAGCGGATTCGCCGGAAGGCCTACGAGATCTGGGAAAAGGAAGGCAAGCCGCACGGCCGCCACGAGGATCACTGGCGCGCTGCGCATGAATCCTCGGACGGAGCGCAAGACTCTTCGGACAGGAGTGAGGACGCCGCCGGACTGACCGCCGGTCAGCCGAGGGACGCGACCGCGCAGGATGACGCGGCCGAAAGCGTCGCGGCCGATCCGGAAAGCGGCAAACCGTCGAAAGACAAGGCTGCTTCCGTCAAGGCGCCGAAGAAGGCCGCCGCCGCCAAGGCCGCAAGGAAGAAATGACGGTGCGCCCGCCGGGATGCAGGCGCGGGGGAAAGGGCGAACCTGTCTCGGTCCAGTTCCGAGCGTGTCCAGCAAGATCCTGCTGGCCGTATCCCGCCGCGCACCGGTGACCTAATGACCCGCGCGGATCGAGTCAACGGCGGCGCGCCCCGGGCGCCGCCTCACTGCGCCGCCTCACTGCGCCGGCGCAAGCGCCATGGCTTCGAGCCGCTGGCAGATCATGTCGGTGGGAAGAATATCCCCGAAGGTGAGATAGAAGGCGATCAGCGCCGCATTATGCTCGTCGTCGGTCGAGGCGGCGTTGCCGTCCGTCACCATGATGGTCTTGAAATTGCGCATCATGGCGTCGCGCGCGGTCGATTCGCAGCAGACGCTCGTCACCGTGCCGGTGATGATGACCGTGTCGACGCCGCGGTCGCGCAGGATCCGCTCCAGATCCGAAGAACCCTGGATGAAGGCGCTGAAGCGCAGCTTCTCGACATAGAGGTCTTCCGGCAGCGCCTCCAGCTCTGACCAGAGCGCATAGCCGATCGAGCCCGGCGTCAGCGCCTCGCTGCGCTTCCGCGTGCGGGCCGGGACCGACATGTCGTGAAACGTCGACCAGCTCACCAGCGATTCTTCCGCGAAGGCCGTCTGGATCCACACCACCGCCCCGCCCGCCGCCCGCAGGCCGCGCGCGATGCGGTTGACGTTGGGCACGATGTCCAGCGCCTCCTGGCAGGGCGAATGCGCGACGCCCGG
>JAIEQX010000177.1 GCA_019747375.1 Beijerinckiaceae bacterium
CCTCGCCCTGTGGACGGCGATCGTCACTCCGGAGGAAGGGCTGCCTGCCGGAAGCTGAGCGCCAACTGATTGGACAAGGGGCGGCGACGGCAGCTCTGCTGCTTCGCCGCCAATTGACGTCGAGCGCCTCCCCCAACCCGTGCGCTAGGCCATCTACACATTTTTGAAGGCCCATCCCTCGAAGAAGGTACGGAAGGTAGCTAATCCGTTGTGGAAGGTCACGGGTCCCGGAGGTTTGGCTTGGTATTCATGCCATCCGCCGAGCTTTGCGATGACCCAGGCGGCCCAGGCGAGAGTGTTTTCGGGATGAGGGTTTTTCTGGCGAGTGGTCTTGCCCTGCATTCGCTGATTGAGCAGGGCGATGAGCTTGATCTGGTCGGCGGTGAAGGCGAGCGTGGCAGGGCGAGCATCGGAGCCGGCTCTGGCCTGGACGAGCTGCATGACGATGGCGGCGGCTTTGGCAGCGATGGCGACCAGCTTGCAGAGGCGATCGGCGGAGGCGAGCTGGCTGTCTTCGATGCGCAGGCCCTGCAGCTTGAGGGTGCGGAAGAACTGCTCGATGATCCAGCGCTGCTGATACCAGCGGACGATCTGCCAGGCTTGGTCGAGGGTTTCGATGGCGTGGGTGGTGAGCAGGATCCAGTGGACGGGCTCGGCGTCCTGTGGTGGGCGTGGCTCGCGCAGTTCGACGACACTGACCTGGATGGTGTCTGGCAGGCCCTTTTCGATGGTGTTGCGGGGCCGCTGGAGGGTCATCGAGGCGAAGCGGATCGACAGATGGGCAGCACGCGGCCGACGGTTGATGCGTTTGCGCAACTCGATGACGGCTTTGCCGGCGACCGGCTTGCGCGCGATCGCCGAGCGAACCGTTTCGCCCTCGGCCACGGCGTGATCGTTCATCAGCCGGGTCAGCAAGTGCACGTTGGGCGCCGGCGTAGCGCTCCAGTGGGTGTAGAAGTCGCCCTCGCGGTCGTTGACGATGGTGATGGTGGCGGCCTGGGCCAGGACCTCCTTGGCCTGCTCGGCGGTGCTCACCCAGCGGCTGGATTCCTTGTCCGCCAGGGTCCGCTTGGCGTGCGAGGTGTCGACGTCGCCCTGGCGCGTCACCACTTGGCCGCCCACCAGGCCGAGCACGGCGCCGTCATCGGCATCGACGGCCAGCATGGCGTGCAGGCGCACGCCATGGACGTTGCCCTTGCCGACCTTGCCCAAACCGCGTCGATTGTCCGCCGTCGTGGCAAACTTGATGTCGCTGGTGTCCTGGATCGCCAGCACATGCCGCCCGGCGGCCGCGCTGCGCGTCCGATCGCTCCAACCCTCGACCAGCTTGTCGGCCGTCACACGCTCATTGGCCAGAAAGCGCCAGAACCGCATCTGGGTCGGCCAGCAGCCCTGCGCCAGACGCCGCACGCACACATCGGCGCACGCGACCATGCGCTCGAGAAACGCTGCCCCCCTTTATCGAGGCGAACATCTCCGAACCGTCCAACCGACCAATCGATCACCATGGCGACACTCCGGCTTGACCAAAGTGCCCGACATAGACTCACAACTCCAGGCCACGGTGGAAGTCCAAAGCGGCCGCCGAGTCAATTTGACGCGCGAAGATGTGTAGATACCCTAGCAGCGAAGCTGGGGAGGAACTGATTCGTGCACGGAGTGTGCGATTCCTCACATAAGAGTCGCTCACACCGGCGATAGTCTCGACGTTGCCGCACTCCCGAAGGGCGGCCTTGGCATCACCGGGGGGTTCCGATGCCGGATACACCGACGCGGTTCGAGCGTGTCGCCAACTGGTTCGACGGCCTGCGCAAGGTGCTGGTAGCCCTTGCGGTCAGTGTCGCCGTCATCGTCGTGGTCGCGGCCGTCGTGCGCGAACTGGCCATGGGCGGCATCGCCATCGATGCCGTGGTCGTCAAGGCGACGGACACGCCCGATGCGCCGACGCCCGAACTCGCCGCGCAACAGATCGCGCGACAGCTCGATCGGGTCCAACGGTCCGGCGCCAAGGAGTGGCGCAAGGTGCACGTCGATGACGGCGTCC
>JAIEQX010000270.1 GCA_019747375.1 Beijerinckiaceae bacterium
GCAAGACTTTCGCGCCGGCTATGTCAGGCCCGGAAGCCGCGCCCTTCACCTGCACAATGAAGTCTGGGCAAGTAGCGGAATGAACAAGGATTCCGCCTTTCATCCGCTCTCCGTCCTGGGGCGGCTGATGAAGAAATACGCATGATCGCGTTGCTTCGCGCGACGCGGTCCAGCCCGCCACAGGCAACCATCTCGCGTTTTCGAAGTTCACATCACGTCCGGGTCACGAGCCAGGGTGTTGATATGTCTGATTCATTTTATGTCGGCTTGAGCCTCGCGGTCCCCGTGGGCGCGCTTTTGTGGACGATGGCCGCGGCCGTATTACTGTGACGCGCTGACGCCCAAACCAGCGTTGAACAAGGCGTTCAGATACAGGCAAGCCTCCCGGACGCGCTGCGCGGGCTGGCGCCGATCTCCCAAATCTCCATTGTCGACCAAGGATTTGCAAACGCTCGTCGCGTCACGCGACTGGTCGAAACAGCCTGTGCTTTGAAGTCGTCCCGCCTGTAGGATGCGAAGCCTACCCGCTCAGGGAAGGTACGCTTCCAGCAGGCGCATCGACTTCGCCGCCTCGACAGATGATGATGCGGCGCGAAGCATCAGGAGTGACTTACGTGGCCGACGATCACATCAAGCATGCCCGGCATTTCATGTCGCGTTTCACCGTCAATGGCGTGGCGCCGAGCGATTTCGAGGATGTGGTCGGCGCGCTCGAACGCTGGGACGACTGGTGCGCGAAATGGTCGGAACGCGCCGCGATCCACGAAGCCATGGGCCGCGAAGCGCTGGAAAAGAAACAATTTATCAGCGCCGCCGATCATCTCTCCTGCGCGGCCGCGACCTACCATTTCGCCAAATATCTCTTCGTCCAGGACATGGATCAGATGCGCGCCGCGCACATGAAAGCCGTCGCCTGCCTGGATCTGGCGCTGCCCCATCTCGATCCGCCCGGCGAGCGCGTCCTGATTCCGTATCAGGGAAAGGAGCTTGCCGGCACCTTGCGGCGCCCCAAGGGCGTCGCCAGGCCCCCCATCGTCCTGATGACCATGGGGCTGGATTCCACCAAGGAAGAGCTGCTGACGTTCGAGACCAATTTTCTCGCGCGCGGCATGGCGATCCTCGCCTTCGACGGGCCCGGACAGGGCGAAGCCGAATATGACTTCCCGATCCGCCCGGACTATGAGGGGGTGGTCGGCCCGGTCATCGACTGGCTGATCGAGCGCCGCCCCGACATCGATGCCGAGCGCATTGGAATTTGGGGCATAAGTCTGGGCGGCTATTACGCGCCGCGCGCCGCCGCTTTCGAAAAACGCATCAAGGCCTGCATCGCCAATTGCGGTCCCTATAATTGGGGCGCGCTCTGGGACAAGCTGCCGCCGCTCACGCGTGACGCCTATATCCGCCGCAGCCACAGCGCCACCGCCGAGGAAGCGCGCCAGAAGGCCTTCGGCCTGTCGCTGGAAGGCGTTGCGGAGCATATAGAATGCCCGCTTTTCGTCATCGCGGGCGGGCTCGATCGGCTGTGCCCGCCGGAAGACGCCGAAAGGCTCGCCGCGGAAGCCAAGGGGCCCACAACCTTGCTGGTCATTCCGGACGGCAATCACGTCGCCCATAACCGCTATTACAGATATCGCAATCAATCAGCCGACTGGATGGCCGAGCAATTGTCGGCGTCGCCCGAAGGCTGAAAGCGCCCTCAGCCGATGGTCTTGTCCCAGCGCAAGACCTCGATCCGGTCGTAAACGCCATGCGTGACATAGGGGTCTACGGCGTTGAACCGGTGCACTTCTTCGATGTCGTCGACATCGAAGACCACGAGGGCTCCCGCCTTGCGGCCGGACGGGTCGGTGGCGAACAGCGGGCCCGACTGGATGATCCGGATCGAGCCGGAGCGAAGGTGCGAGCGATGCGCTTCGAAATAGGCGCCTCGCTCGTGGGCTTTGTCAGGTGCGTCGAAGGCAATGCGGCAGACATGCATGGTGGGGACGCCCTTCGTTGAAGCGAGGGGCGACCCTACACGAGCGGCATGCAGCTTGGAAAGCCAGCAAAACCTGACGCGAAAACAGCGCC
>JAIEQX010000230.1 GCA_019747375.1 Beijerinckiaceae bacterium
TGCAAAAGGCTCAAGACTTGCCGGATGTGCCCTTGATCATGGATTTTGCAAAGACCGACGTTGATAGGAAAGCGCTGGAAATGCTGTTTTCGCCGCAAATCAGCGCTTGGCCGCTGATTGCGCCTCCCGATGTGCCCGAGGGACGTATCGCGATCCTGCGTCGAGCCTTCGACGCCACCATGAAGGATCCGGCTTTCCTGGCCGATGCGGAAAAGATGCAAATCGAGATTGATCCCGTATCAGGCGAGACAATGCAGGACGTCGTCACCCGCATCGCGACTTTCGACCGTTCCGTCATCGATCGCGCACTTGAGTTGACACAGGCCAGATAAAGAAAACGAAAAGGCAGGCACATGAGTCAGCGGCAGATGCATCTCGGAGTATATGCAGTCGGAAGCGGCAACCACATCGCCGGCTGGCGTTATCCGGGCGCCACGACAAGCGGCGAGAATCTGGAAGCCTTCAAGAAGATCGCGGCCTCCTGCGAAAGGGGCAAGCTCGACTTTCTTTTCGTTGGCGACAGCCTTGCCTTTTTGCCCGGAGGACATCCAGGGCAGGTCACGCGCTTCGAGCCGACGACCCTTCTCTCGGCGCTGTCCAGCACCACGACGCATGTGGGTCTGATCGGCACGGCCTCGACCACCTATAGCGAGCCTTTCAGCATAGCTCGTCAATTTGCGTCGCTTGATCATCTCAGCGGCGGCCGCGCCGGCTGGAATGTCGTCACGTCGACATTGCCCGAGGCCGCCGATAATTTTGGACGCGAGATGGTGGATCACGATCTCCGCTATGAGATCGCCGCCGAATTCGTCGATGTCGTTCAGGGTTTATGGGACAGCTGGGAAGAAGGCGCGCGCATCGAAAACAAGGAAACCGGCGAATATTACGACCTCAGCAAGGTGCACGAGCTCGGGCACAAGGGAAAATTCTATTCGGTGAAGGGTCCGCTCAACATGACCCGCACCCCGCAGGGGCGTCCGGTCATCGTTCAGGCAGGCTCCTCAACGGCCGGCCAGGCGCTTGCAGGACGCATTGCCGAAGTCGTCTTCACGGTTCAACTCGAACTGGATGTGGCTCGCGAATATTATGACAACATAAAGAAACATGCCGTGGCGGCCGGCCGTCGTCCGGAGCATTGCAACATTCTGCCCGGCATGGTGCCGATCGTCGGCCGAACGGACGAAGAGGCGCAAGCCAAGCTGGCGCAGCTCATGACTTATGTGGACTCGACGAGCGCCATGCGGACCATGTCCCGCCGGTTCGGCCACGACATGTCTCAGTATCCGCTCGACGGGCCCGTGCCAGACCTGCCGGTGTCCAATCTCAAGCAGGGATACAGCACGGTTGCTTCCGCCAAGGCGAAGCGATTGGGTTACACGCTGCGAGACATTTACAACGAAATCGCCATCGCGAGGGGCTATCTTCTCGCCTGCGGCAGTCCGACGACTGTCGCCAATATCATGCAGGAATGGTTCGAGGGCGGCGCGATGGACGGTTTCGTTCTGCTGCCGGCTCATTTTCCTGAAGCGTTCGATGATTTCATCGACCTTGTCATTCCGGAATTGCAGAAGCGGGGCTTGTTCCGGAAAGAATACCAAGGGACCACCCTGCGAGAGCATCTGGGTCTGCCGACGCCGGAGAACAGGTTCGCACGCGCCCGTCAGGACGCGCGAGTCGAGAAATGAACGACGCCTTGCCTGAAATCCTGCGATGAAGCCGCGCCGGGCGGTTACGGCCGCAATGGAGTCGCGCGTCTTCACGTCTGCATCGCTCGACGCCGCCTATCATCGCCTCTCGACGACCGGCCGGCGCTGGAGCATGGCGCGCCCAAGCTCGGCGCGCGTGCTTCAGCGCCCGTTCCTTCCCGGTCTCGCGACCCGCGCCGGCACAGGCCCCAGATGCGCGCCACGGTTAGCGGATCGCCCGTCAGGCGCACTCAGTCGTCAGGCGCCCGAGATGGGATCGAGACCCATGAGAACGCGTCCTGTGAACGCCTGCTGACGCTTCTCCGGCAAGGGGTGGAACTGCGCCGCGTGCGCGTCCCGCAAGAGGCGCTCAAGTCCTGCGGCGCTGTAGAAACCGGCTCCGCCGGCCAGTTCGAGCGCCTTTTCGGCCGTCGCG
>JAIEQX010000178.1 GCA_019747375.1 Beijerinckiaceae bacterium
ATCGCAAAGAGCGCGCAGGTCACCAATGTCACGGGCGCCGGCGGCACCATCGGCCTGTCGCAGCTGATCAACGCCAAGGGCGACGGCAACCAGTTGATGGTCAACGGCTTCGTCATGGTCGGGGCGATCCTGCTCAACAAGTCGCCCGTCAACCTGTCGCAGACGACGCCGATCGCGCGCCTGACGGCCGAAGCCCTCGTGGTCGTGGTTCCGGCCACGTCGCCAATCAAGACCGCCAAGGAACTCGCGGACAGCGTCAAGGCGGATCCCGCCAAGGTCACCTGGGCGGGCGGTTCGGCCGGCGGCGTCGATCACATCCTGGCGGCTCTCTTTACCGAGGCGGCGGGCGGCGACCCGAAGAAGATCAACTACATCCCGTTCTCGGGCGGCGGCGAAGCGCTGGCCGCCATGCTCGGCGGACGCGTCACGGCCGGCATTTCCGGCTATGGCGAGTTCGAAGGCCAGATCAAGGCCGGCAAGCTGCGCGTGATCGGCGTGTCGTCCTCGAAGCGGCTCGAAAACGCGCCCGACGCGCCGACCCTCAAGGAAGGCGGCGTCAACCTGGAGCTGCTGAACTGGCGTTCGGTCGTGGCGCCTCCCGGCCTCAGCGCCGAACAGCGCAAGACGCTGTCGGACGCAGTGGAAAAAATGTCGAAGTCCAAGGAATGGGCGGACATCCTCAAGGCGCGCGGCTGGGACAACGCCTATCTGGGCGGCGCCGAGTTCGAAGCCTTCATGAAGACCGAAGAGGTTCGCGTCTCCAAGGTCATGCGCGACGTCGGCCTGGTGAAGTAAGGCGCAAGGCCAACACGACGCTTCAAAAAGGGGGCGGGAAACCGCCCCTTTCTTGCCGGAACCGCAATGCGGTGGAGCAGGACGTACGTCCAAATTCATGGAAGCACGATGACAAACGCGAAAATGACACAAGGCGTCGACAGGCCGGCTCTGGTCGTCGGCCTCCTGCTGCTGATCGTCGCCGCCATGGTCGGATATGACGCCTCGCAACAGACCATCACGTCGAACTACGGCGTCGGGCCCGCCGCCATGCCCTACGTGGTCTGCTCCGGCCTTGTGATCCTCGGCCTCGCGCATTTCGTCGTCGCCATGAAGGACGGACTTCCCAGGCCCGAATCCGCTGACGCCTCGGCGCTCTTGTGGATCGCCGGCGGCCTTGTGGCGCTGATCGCGATCATCGCGCTCGGCGGCGGTTTCGTCTTCGCCATCATGGCCGTGTTCGCCTGCACGGCGCGCGGCTTCGGCCGGCGGGCGCTGGCGGTCGACGCGCTCATCGGTTTCGTGCTCGGCCTCGTGATCTTCCTGGTCTTCGCAAAAATCCTGACCCTGCTGCTCCCCATGGGGCCGCTCGAACGTCTCTTCGTCTAAGGGCGACCGAATATGGAAACGACACTCGCCCTTCTGAACGGTTTCAGCGTCGCGCTCGAGCCCTCCAAACTCCTGTTCTGCCTGATCGGCGTTTTCCTCGGCACGGCCGTGGGCGTGCTTCCCGGCATCGGTCCCGCCCTGACGGTCGCGCTCCTCCTGCCCATCACGTTCAAGCTCGATCCGGCAGGATCGATCATCATGTTCGCGGGCATCTACTACGGCGGCATGTACGGCGGATCCACGACTGCGATCCTGCTCAATGCGCCGGGCGAAAGCGCTTCCCTGGCCACCGCGCTCGAAGGCTCGAAAATGGCCAAGGCGGGACGCGGCGGCCCGGCGCTCGCGACGGCCGCGATCGG
The DNA here is from genome assembly GCA_019747375.1 of Beijerinckiaceae bacterium. Lineage (GTDB taxonomy): Bacteria > Pseudomonadota > Alphaproteobacteria > Rhizobiales > Beijerinckiaceae > Terripilifer. Next base: position 1,743 of record JAIEQX010000178.1, read on the forward strand.
ATCCTTCGTGGCCGGCACCATCGCAACCATTGGGCTGGCCTTTCTCGCGCCCTGGCTTGTCGAAGTCGCGGTGCAATTCGGCCCTTGGGATTATTTCGCCCTGATGATCGTGGCTTTCGTGACCGTCTCGGCCACGTTCGGCGATTCGCCCCTGCGCGGCCTCACCAGCCTGTTTCTCGGCATCACGCTCGGGCTCGTGGGCATCGACAAGCTGACCGGTCAGGCGCGCCTGACTTTTGGTGTGCCCGAACTGCTGAACGGCGTCGAGGTCACCACGCTCGCGGTCGGCCTGTTCGCCGTCGGTGAAGCGCTTTACGTCGCCAGCAAGCGCCTGCGCGATCCCGAGGAGATCATCCCCATCAAGGGATCGCTCTGGATGACCAAGGAAGACTGGAAGCGCTCCT
>JAIEQX010000095.1 GCA_019747375.1 Beijerinckiaceae bacterium
CACGGCGCCGATCGGGGCGTTCATCCGGGGAGAAGAGCTCGCGGTCGGCGTCTGGTCGTAGCCGGCCATGCGCGATGAATTTTCAAACGGGCTGCCATTCGCGTCGCCCAGACGCGTGAAATCGGACGAGCACCCCGCCAGGAGAGCAGAGGTCAACCCCGCGACAACAAGACGGGCCGCACAACGGGATTCAAAAACACGATCAATGAGACTCATAACGCAACCCACACTTACGCGGTGTCCATGAGCGTCATTGAACACGAATGCAGTTAAGGGAGGGTTTATGGTGAATCTATTGTGGCTGGATCAGCTATGTTTTCTGTAGCGGACGCAAAGTCTTTGGCGCCATGACGATCAACCCGCGGCGGCCGAGACGCCCGGGATCAATCGCTGCAGACGGCATTCGCAGATTCTTGTTTCAACGAAGCCTTCCGGCTTGTGCACGAGGCGCACCAGCCGCGCGCGCCCGCCGATCGCCTCACGCCGCGCGAACACGACGACGCCGCCGGCCGCCAGCAGATTGAGGATCGACGCCGGAACCTCCTTCAGCACGCCCTGCACGAGAATGCGGTCGAACAGGCCGATCTCGGCGGGCAGTTCGAGCCCGTCTCCCCAGACGATTTTGGCGTTGTCGATGCCGAGCTGCGCGAGCCGCGCGGAGGCCGCGAGCGCCAAAGCCTGGAACCGTTCGACCGACAGGACTTCAGCCGCAAGACGCGACAGGATGGCGGCCGAAAAACCATTGCCCGCCCCGATCTCGAGCACGCGATGCGTGCGCCCGACATCGAGCGATTCCATCATGCGCGCCACGACGTAGGGCTCCGGCATGGTCTGCCCGCAGCCGATCGGCAGCGCAATGTCGCGCCAGGCGAGATCGGCATGGCGATGCGGCACGAAATGCTCGCGCGGCAGAGTTTCCAGCGCACGCAGCACCGCGACATTGGCGATGCCGCGCTCGCGCAGGCGCAGCAGAAACCGCATCGTCGCCTGCGCGGAGGCGCCGGTCTGACGCTCAAGTCGGGCGGGCTCGTGATCGGCTCTCTGATCCATGGCCCCCGCCCTTCTTTCAGGAAAAAGCTGCGGCGAGCCGCGTCAGTGACGGCTCGTCAGTCAGGTCGAGGCGCAGCGGCGTGATGGAGATTTTCTGGTTGGCGATGGCCTCTAGATCCGTGCCATGTCCGGGCTGCGACTTCTGCCGCGAGAAAGCGATCCAGAAATACGGATTGCCGCGCCCGTCATGGCGCTCGTCCAGTTCGAGGAACGTCGCGTCGCGACGGCCCTGGACGGTGATCGCCACGCCCTGCACCTCGTCCGGCCGACAGCTCGGGAAGTTCAGGTTGATCAGGGTGTTGGGATCGACCTCCTGACGCAGCAGCCGCTCGATCAGGCCCGGCGCATGCGCCTCCGCGCATTCGAACGGCGTGTCGAGGCGATTGCCCGGCGGATAGCCCTGCGACAGCGCGATGGACCGCACGCCGAGCAGCGTCCCCTCCATGGCCCCGGCGATCGTGCCCGAATAGGTCACGTCCTCCGCCAGATTATGGCCGCGATTGACGCCCGACAGAACGAGATCGGGGGGATTGTCGCGCATGATCTTGCGCACGCCCATGATCACGCAATCGGTCGGCGTCCCCTTGACGGCGTAGCGGCCCGGCGAGACTTCGCGCAGCCGCAGCGGATCGTTGAGCGACAGCGAATGCGCCACGCCCGATTGATCGGTCTCGGGCGCCACGACCGTCACGTCGTCGGTCAACCGGCGCGCGATGCGCTCCAGCACGTTAAGGCCCTCGGCATGGATGCCGTCGTCATTGGTGATCAGGATGCGCATTCTGTGTCCTGTTGAGGGCTGAAGCAGTCACTGGGCTTTTTCGATCCGCGTCACGCCACGCATATAGGGCACGAGAACCTCCGGCACCGTCACCGAGCCGTCGACGTTCTGGTAATTTTCGAGCACGGCGACGAGCGCGCGCCCGACGGCGACGCCCGACCCGTTGAGCGTATGCACGAAGCGCGTGCCCTTGGCGTCCGCCGGGCGATAGCGCGCGTTCATGCGCCGCGCCTGGAAATCGCCGCAGACCGAGCAGGACGAGATCTCGCGGAAACGTCCCTGCGTGTCCCCATCCTTCTGGCCGGGCAACCAGACTTCGAGATCATAGGTCTTCTGCGAGGCGAAACCCAT
>JAIEQX010000130.1 GCA_019747375.1 Beijerinckiaceae bacterium
CAGCGCCGACGCTTTGTCGGTAAAGCGGCCGTAAGCAGCGGTCGGAATGTTGAAATCCCGCGCCAGATCATTGGTGAAGCCCTTCGACCCCTCCAGCTGCGCCGCTGCCTTGCTGGGCCCGAACGCCGCTATGCCCGCGCGCTCCAGATCATCCACGAGGCCCGCCACCAGGGGCGCCTCCGGGCCGATCACCACGAACTCGACTTTCATGAGCCGGCAGAAATCGATCACGGCCGCATGATCGGCAGCATTGACGGAGACGCAGGTGGCGATCTCGGCGATTCCCGGATTTCCGGGCGCGACGAAGAGCGTGTCGAGTTGCGGGCTGGTCGAAAGAGCGCGCGCGAGAGCGTGCTCGCGACCGCCCGAGCCGATGAGGAGGACGTTCATGGGGCCTCATGCCGGAAAGACGAATTCAGGGTCCTTCTGTAGGCTGTGCGGCCCGCCAATTCAAACGCGGTCGCGCCCCTCTCGCCACATCGGCCGGGATCGGGCATATCATGGCGTCATGACCGTCGCCAAAGCGCCTGCCTCGAACGCCGCCGAAGTCACCGTCACCGAACTCTCGGGGGCGCTGAAGCGAACCATCGAAGATCGTTTCGGCTACGTCCGCGTGCGCGGCGAAGTTTCGGGCTATCGCGGGCCTCATTCCTCCGGCCACGTCTACTTCTGCCTGAAGGATGCAGGCGCCCGCATCGACGCCGTCATGTGGAAAGGCGCCTTCGCCAAGCTGCGCGTGCGGCCCGAGGAAGGCATGGAGGTGATCGCCACCGGCAAGATCACCACCTATCCGGGAAAATCCACCTATCAGATCGTGGTCGACGCCATCGAGCCCGCGGGGGTCGGCGCCCTGATGGCTCTGCTGGAGGATCGTCGGCGTCGGCTCGCAGCCGAAGGCCTGTTCGACGCCGGCCGCAAGCAGCTCATCCCCTACCTCCCGCGCATCATCGGGGTGGTCACGTCGCCGACCGGCGCGGTGATTCGCGACATCCTTCACCGCATCGCGGACCGCTTCCCTCGTCGGGTAATCGTCTGGCCCGTGCGGGTGCAGGGTGAAACCAGCGCGGCCGAAGTCGCGCGCGCGATCGAAGGCTTCAACGCCCTTCCGGAGGACGGGCCCATCCCGCGACCGGACGTCATCATCGTGGCCCGCGGCGGCGGCTCTCTCGAAGACCTCTGGGGTTTCAACGAGGAAATCGTCGTTCGCGCCGCCGCGGAAAGCTACATCCCCCTGATCTCGGCGGTCGGCCACGAGACCGACACGACCCTGATCGACTTCGCGTCCGACCTGCGCGCCCCGACGCCCACGGGCGCGGCAGAAATGTGCGTCCCGGTGCTGGCCGACCTTCTCACCCAGACGGCGGCGCTCGTCCTGCGTCAGCGCGGAGCCGGTCGTCGACTGATCGAAGCCCGGCGCGGCGAGTTGCGAGGCCTCTTGCGAGCCTTGCCGAATGGCGATGCGGTGGTGGCTGTGCCGCGTCAGCGGCTCGATCGCGCGAGCGAAAGGCTTGGACAACGTTTGAGCGCGCGACTGCGCGAGCACCACTTGCGCCTTGGCCGGGCCGCCCAGTTTCTGGCGCGACATTCGCCACAGGCCGAACTCGCGCGCCGGCAGGGCAGGGCGGACGCCGCCGGTACGAATCTCGCGCGTCTGCGGCCCCAGCTCGTTGCGCGCAGGCGGGAAGCGCTGGCTGTCCTCGAGTCGAGGCTCGCCCGCGCTTTTACGAACCGCGCGCTGCGCGCAAAGGAAAACACCGCCGCGGCTTTTGAAAAGCTTGAACGGCTTCAGGAGCGGCTGGCGCGCGCCGTCGCCAACGACAGCCGCCATCGCGCCGAGAAACTTGGCGGGCTCGACAAGCTGCTGGCCTCGTTCGGATATCGCAACGTTCTGGCGCGCGGTTTCGCCTTGGTGCGCGACTCGCACGGCCACCCCGTGCGCGCGGCCTCCGCGATCAGTCCGGGGCAGTCCCTCGAAATCGAGTTTGCCGACGGCCGCATCGGGGCCACGGCCACCGGCGGGTCGCCGCAAGGCGCGCCGTCCGAAGGAGGCCAGGCGCCTAAAAAAGCTTCCGCAAGGCAGTCGGCCGATAAGACGTCGCCGGCGCGAAGCAGTGTGGCGGGCGGCCAGGGAAGCCTGTTTTAGAGCGACGCAGGCGCCGCCCGTCGCGTCAGTCTTTGTTCCAGATCGAAGCGGGCCCGAAAAC
>JAIEQX010000388.1 GCA_019747375.1 Beijerinckiaceae bacterium
TGACGGAGAAATTCGCCGCCAAGTCGCTCGAGGGCATCGCGGTGTCGACGGACGGGATCAATTCCGACATCCATGCCGACGCCGTCTATCGCGCCCATCTGATCGGCGTGATGGCCCGCCGCGCCGTGGCGGCCGCCAGATAGATTCGGCGCGCCGCGTCATCTTGCGTCCCGGGGGCTGCGTTGCCTGCCCGGGTCGCAACTGGCATTGTCGCGGGACGGATCCACATGAGGAACGCGCCGCGTGACAGCCTTGCCCACGTCCATCGACGAGACGCTCGCCCTTCTGACCCGCGCCGACTATGTGGCGGACCGCTCGCTGGCCACCGTGGTGTTTCTGTCGCTCAAGATGGGCCGTCCGCTGTTTCTCGAAGGCGAGGCGGGCGTCGGCAAGACCGAGATCGCCAAGGTGCTGGCCGCGACGCTGGGGCGGCGGCTGATCCGGCTGCAATGTTACGAGGGGCTCGACGTCGCCTCGGCGGTCTATGAATGGAATTATGCGCGCCAGATGATGGCGATCCGGCTCGCCGAGGCGGCCGGCGAAAGCGATCGCGAGCGCATCGAGCATGACGTTTTTTCCGAGCGCTATCTGATCAAGCGGCCCCTGCTGCAGGCGCTGGAAGCCTCGACCGACGGACCGCCCGTGCTGCTGATCGACGAGCTCGACCGGACCGACGACGCCTTCGAGGCCTTCCTGCTCGAAATCCTGTCGGACTTTCAGGTGACGATTCCCGAGCTCGGCACGATCAAGGCCGAGCGCGCGCCCATCGTGATCATCACGTCGAACCGCACGCGCGAGATTCACGACGCGCTGAAGCGGCGCTGCCTCTATCACTGGGTCGATTATCCGGACGCTGCGCGCGAGATGAAGATCCTCAACGCCAAGGTTCCGGGCGCCCCGAAAAAGCTGACGCGCGAGATCGTGGCTTTCGTCCAGACGCTGCGCAAGAAGGACCTTTTCAAACAGCCGGGCGTCGCTGAGACGCTCGACTGGGCAAGCGCGCTGACCGAGCTCGACGCCGTTTCGCTCGATCCCGCCATGGTGTCTGACACGCTGGGCGTGCTGCTCAAATATCAGGACGATATCCAGCGCCTGCAGGGCAGCGCCACGCAGGCGGCCATCGACGAGGCGCGCGCGAGCCTGACGTGATGGACGATCTCGCGGCTCCTCCCGACGGCGCCGGCAGGCTTGGCGAAAACATCCTGCATTTCGCGCGGCTCCTGCGCGCCGCCGGGCTGCCGGTCGGGCCAGGCCATGTGATCGACGCGGTTGAGGCGGTATTGGCGGCGGGCGTCGCCTCGCGCGAGGATTTCCGCACCACGCTTCATGCGGTCTTCGTCGCCAAGCGCGACCAGACCGTCATATTCGATCAGGCGTTTGCGATCTTCTGGAAGCGTCGCGGATTTCTGGAAAAGCTCATCGCCATGATGTCGCCCATGGCGGCCCCCGACAAGCAGGAGGCGAAGCCGAAGCCCGGCGCCACCCGCATGGCCGAAGCATTGGCGGGCGACAAGCCCAAGCGCGAGGCGGAGCCCAGCGTCGAACGCGATGCGCGGCTCACCATGTCGTCGCAGGAAGTGCTGCAGCGCAAGGATTTCGCCCAGATGACGGCGGACGAGATCGCGCGCGCCAAGCAGGTGATCGCGCGTCTGCGCCTGCCGGCCGACGAGGTTGCGACGCGGCGCTGGCGGCCCGATGCGCGCGGCGCGCGGATCGATCCGCGGCTCACGCTGCGCAAGGCGATGAGCGGCGGCGGCGATTTTTCCGCGCTCGTGCGGCGCGACCGCGTGGTGCGGCATCCGCCCGTCGTGGCGCTTTGCGACATTTCCGGATCGATGACGGACTACACGCGCGTCTTCCTGCATTTCCTGCATCGACTGACGGAAGACCGGCGGCGCGTCGAAACCTTTTTGTTCGGCACGCGGCTCAGCCATGTGACGCGCGCGCTGCGGGCGCGCGACATCGACGCCGCGCTGGCGGACGTATCGGGCGCCGTGCAGGACTGGTCGGGCGGCACGCGCATCGCCGCCTCGCTGCATGAGTTCAACCGGCTGTGGTCGCGCCGGGTGCTCGGGCAGGGGGCCATCGTGCTGCTCTTTACCGACGGGCTCGAGCGCGACAGCGACGGCAGCCTCGCGGCCGAGATGGAGCGCCTGCACAAATCCTGCCGCCGGCTGTTCTGGCTCAACCCGCTTCTGCGCTATGACAG
>JAIEQX010000091.1 GCA_019747375.1 Beijerinckiaceae bacterium
AGAACCTCGGCATTGACGTCTTCCACCAGTTTCTGCACTTCGGCCACCGCCTTGCGGGGCACGATGACTCCGGGCATTCCGGCCGACCCTGACGGGGCCGGAATCTCGACCCGCGCCAGCCGATGACCGTCAGTCGCGACGGCCCGCAACATGGTGTGGCCATCAACCTCGATTGTGTGAACGTAAATGCCGTTCAGGTAGTAGCGGGTCTCTTCGGTTGAGATGGCAAACTGCGTTTTATCGATCAACTTCTTCAGATCGCCCGCCGGCAGAGAGAACCGATGCGTCAGATCCCCTGGATTGAGATCCGGGAAGTCGCTTTCGGGCAGCGCCTGAAGATTGAACCGCGAACGCCCCGAGCGTAAGAGCAGTTGACCAGTGTCGCCGGCGCTTTCGAGGGAGACCTGGGCGCCATCCGGCAGTTTCCGCACGATGTCGTAGAGCACGTGGGCGGGCAGCGTCGTCGCGCCAGCCAGGCCCACATCGGCCGCAAGCCTCTCTGTCACCTCAAGATCAAGGTCGGTCGCGCGAAGTGTGAGCCGCCCGTCAACAGCCTGTAGCAGAACATTGGAAAGGATCGGGATCGTATTGCGGCGCTCGACCACGCGATGCACATGGCCCAGCGATTTCAGAAGCGCCGCTCTTTCGAGAGTGACTTTCATGGGCCCAAATCCATCCTACTAATGCGTTAACGACTGGCCGAAAGCGTCAGGGGCGCGACTTTGACGCGACAGCGGGCGCAGGGCAAGCGCGACCTTCACAAAGACACTCGCGAGGGGAATTTCGTCCCCATCTTTCTCCCGCATTTGGCGCATCCGGATGTCGCGATCCGGGGCAACCCGGTCGCTCAAATCCCCGCTCGAACGGCCAGTTCTTCAACCTTAACCGGCCCTTAATCCGCCTGCTTTAGGCTCGAACGGTCGCGGATGACGCCTGTCATCGCAGCGGTGCGGGGCATGGATAAAGCGGGATCGATGGCGGGCAAAAGGCGCGAACCCGACGTCAATAGCGGAGCTCGCGACCTTCGTGCGTCGCCCGAGGACCGCGTCGCCGGCGGCCAAACCCGCCGCAGAGACGAACGTGTCGAACCGCGTCTTGGCGCGGTCGGCAAGGACATTCTGATTGCTGAAGGCGATCAGGGGGATGAGGGCGCTGTCATGGGCCGATCGGCGAAAAAGGGCGGCAAGAACCGGCATCGCTCCAGCGACGACGAGTCTTATGAGCGCGGCCAACAGCGCCGGGATGATGGCCGCCATGGGAGCAGGCGCGGGTCCGGACGCGCTCGTCGATCCATTTTTGGCTGGGCTTTTTACTGGGGAGGCGTTCTGGCAGTCTGGGGCGTCATCGCCTTGGGCGGCATCATCGCCTATCACGCAGCTCAACTGCCGCCGATCGACAAGCTTGCTGTGCCGAAGCGTCCGCCGAACATCGCCATTCTGGGCGACGACGGGTCCCTGCTGGCCAATCGCGGCGATACGGGCGGCGCGGCCATTCATTTGCGCCAGCTGCCGCCCTACGTCACGAAAGCGTTCATCGCCATCGAGGATCGGCGCTTCTACCAGCACTGGGGGATCGACCCTGTAGGGGTGACGCGAGCGATCGTGCGCAATCTTTCAGGAAGCGGCGGCGTCCAAGGGGGGTCGACGCTCACGCAACAACTCGCCAAGAATTTGTTCCTTACCCAAGAACGCACGATGTCCCGGAAGATCCAGGAAGCCATCCTGGCGCTCTGGCTCGAGCACAAATATTCAAAAGACCAGATCCTTGAGCTCTACTTAAATCGGGTCTACTTCGGATCTGGCGCTTACGGGATCGAGGCGGCGGCGCGGAAGTATTTCGGCCATGGCGCCGCGCAGATCACTTTGCCGGAAGCAGCAGTTCTGGCGGGGCTCATGAAAGCTCCGACCAAGCTTGCCCCCAATCGAAATCCGCAAGGCGCTCATGAGCGCGCCGCGCAGGTGATCACCGCTATGGCGCAAGAAGGCCATATCCCAGAGACAATGGCGAAGCTGGCGCTCTCGCGTCCGGCGGCGGTGGCGCGCGAGAATGCCGGCTCAATCAATTACGCCGCCGACTATGTGATGGACGTGCTGGACGAAACGGTGGGGGCCATCGATGAAGACATTGTGGTGACCACGACGCTCAGCTCTTCGAAGCAATCCGCGGCCGAACGGGCTCTGGCGGAACAGCTTGACAAGAGCGGCGCACGTTTCGGCGTGTCTCAAGGGGCGCTCGTCGCCAT
>JAIEQX010000283.1 GCA_019747375.1 Beijerinckiaceae bacterium
TGGAGCCAGCGATTGTAGGCGTCGAAGCAGGCCTTCTTGTAATCCTGGTCGGGATGGTTGCAGAGGACCATGCCGACAGTTGGATAGATGACTTCGGCGCCTACGCCGTCCGTGTTCTGGTCGGCAAGCCGGGCGGCCGGATCCCATCCCCCGCGATGCAGGTCTTCGAAGTGCGCGCCGCCGACGCGGATGCTGCTGGGCTCGACGCCCGCCGCCGCGACAAGCCCCATGGGAATGGTCTGCTTCATACCTTCAACGACGTAGATGTCGCCGTATTTGGGGTCGCGCACCACATGGGGCGCGCGTTCGCGATAGGCGGTTTCGATATGCTCGCGGTAGCAATTCGGTGGCTCAGTGATATGCGAATCCGCAGAAATCGGCAGTTGTATCATGATCATCTCCTCGTGCAGGTCAGCGGTTCAACTGGAACTATTTTCAAGCAATCGAAACGGGCGCCTTGCTATGGAAACGGCTGGCCATATGGCCCAACCTGGCCCCACGCTTCCTGGAGCCCGAGCGCCTCGTGAACCGAGCGATGAAAATGTGCTAACGCTGGCTCGTTGCGCCCAAACAGAAGATGGTCCTGAGCGTCCGAATGGAAGCCGCGTTGCATGTCCTCGCCAAGCGGGAAGTCTTCTTTCTCCACGGTATCAAGCAGGAGCTTCATGTTGCGGTCCCAGTGGCGCTTCGCCTTGTCGGTCGCCGCCGGCTCCGGAATGTAAAGGGACGCATGCATCACGCTTTCGTCCGGCGTCTTCCCCGGGAAGACACGCCACGTTTCCATGTGATCCCCCTGCCAGACCAGCACAGTGTTGGGGAACAACTCGTAGACGATGGCAACATGCTTCAACACGTCCCACTCGCGTTCCGGCGTTTTGCGCAGCGTCTCGAAGCCAGGTCGCGGCACCGCCATTCGGCCGTGCCGGCCATAAGGATCGAAGGAGGTTTGTGCACCCAGAAGCAGCGGCGCGATCGTATCCCGATGCAATACCTTGATATGATAGCCCTCCAGGAACGTACCGATGACGAGCTTCCAGTTCATCGCTCGCCGCAGCGTGCGCGTCTCGTAGTGGCTGTAGCGCTCAAAGCCATAGGCCGCGATCTCAGGCGCGAGTTCACCTAGCAAGGTGTCGGGATCGAAGGCCTCGTCACCACCCGGTCGCACCCAGATAAAGCCGTCGCGTTCCACCGCCGCCAGGCGTCGTAAGCCGCGCGTGGAGCGCTCGACTTCGCCGAACGCTTCGGCTTCCCGAATGCCGAGCAATCGCCCGTCGAGGCCATAGGCCCATCCATGATAGGGACACGTGAAGGAGGCGCCGGCTCGCGAGCAACCCTGGGCGAGATCGGCGGTTGCCAGCTTGGCGCCCCGATGGCGGCACACGTTAAGGAAGGCATTGACCGTGCCGTCCTTTCCGCGGACCACGAGAATCGGGCGGCCGGTGAAGTCGTTGGTGAAGAAGTCACCGGCTTTCGGCAGGTCTGCAGTCATGCCGAGAATGAGGGGATGATCGCCGAACAGCAAATCGCGTTCGCGTCCTGCCTGATCGGGACAGATGTAGTCTCGTATCGGATTGGCAAAAGGCGCCGCGTTGCGTGCCTGCTCGCCCTTGTCGATGTACGTGAACAGTGTGTGGCCGAGCTCAACCTGTGTCGCATGTTCCATGAACGTTTCTCCTAAACCTTCGACAGGCGGCGCGCCGCCGCTACTTGAATTTCGGCTCCCGGCGCGCGCCAAACGCGGCCAGCCCTTCCGAGACGTTCTCCGAGCGCAGCGCGTCCACGACGCACGCGGACTCGCGTGTCAACCCCTCCCCCAGTGTTTCGTCGAGCCCAGCGCGGGCGAGTGATTTCATTGCCGCCATCGACTCGGGATTGCGTTTCGCCAGCGCCTGCGCATACGCCATGGCCTGGGCAGTGAGAACGTCATCGTCAACCACAAGGTTCACAAGACCCCATTCGCGCGCCGCTGCCGCATCCAACCACTCCGCGCTGTACATCAGGTGGAGCGCTCGACGAAGCCCAACCAGGCGCGGCAAGCGCTGGGTGCCGCCCCATCCGGGAATAAGTCCATACCGCGAATGCTGGTCGCCGAAGCGCGCCGAACTGGCAGCGAACACGACATCGCAGGCCATCGAAAGCTCGAGCCCGCCAGCGAGGCACAAGCCCTGCACCGCGGCGACGACCGGCAGGCGCGAGCGTTCAAGAGCGGTGAGGGCTTCGTGTCCCGCCGACAGGAAGTTCTCAAGTGAAGC
>JAIEQX010000271.1 GCA_019747375.1 Beijerinckiaceae bacterium
GACCTGCCGCGCACCCTGGAGCGGCGCGTCATCGTCTCGAGCCATCTGTCGCTCGCCTATAATCCGGCGGAATTCGGAGGTCGCCGCAAGGCGCCGGGGTTGGCCGACATCGCCCGCCGTCGCCTGATCGTGCCGCCGCAATCGACCATCACGCGCCGCCTGATCGAGTCCAACCTGCGCGCAAGCCTGGATCGCGCCGCCTCGCTGATCGAAGTGCCGACCTGCGAGACGGCGGCGAATTTCGTCGAAATGGGGATCGGACCCGCGATCGTCCACACGCTCTGCGCAGAGCGCCTGCTCTCCCGACACGTGCAGGCGGTCGATCTCGGCGCCAGGGCCGGCACGGTGAATTTCTCGGCGGTCTACCGCAAAGGCGCCCTGCGCGCGCCGCTCGCACGCGCCCTGATCGACCAGATTGCCGAGGCCGAGGCACATTAAGAAAATCTGAACCTCCCCTACACCAACACCTTCATTTACTTGAGCCCTACCGCGCCGTTAGACTGCGCGCCAACAACAGGAAACGACGAGGAGACGGAGCGACCGACATTCGGTCCGCCCGAGCGGCGCGCAGCCCACTTCCTCGACAGCAGGCGGGGATTCCATGGGCCAGTTTCGCGTCACGGTCGACACCGGGGGCACATTCTCCGACTTCGTCTATGTCAACGAAGAGACCGACGAAGTCTCGATCGCCAAAATTCCCTCGACGCCCGACGATCCGTCACGCGCCATTTTGGCCGGCGTGCAGTTGCTGATCGACAAGGGCGTGCGGCCCGAAGACATCCGCTATTTCTGCCATGGCACGACGGTGGGCACCAATGCCCTGCTCGAAGGCAAGGGCGTGCGCACGGCGCTGCTCGTCACCAGGGGATTTCGCGGCATCTATGAAGTTCAGGAGCAATCGCGCCCGCACGGGCCGGTGATCTTCGACATCATGTATGACCGCCCCGCCCTGCTGGTGCCGGCCAGCCTGACCGCGGAAGTCGCCGAACGCGTCTCCTTCAAGGGAGAAGTTCTCGAAAGTCTTGATGAAAACGCCCTGCGCGAGGCGCTCCGCCCGCTTGCCCATCGCGACGTCAAGTCCGTCGCCGTGTGCCTGCTCTTCTCGTTTCTGCATCCCGAGCACGAGCGCCGCGTGCGCGAGATCGTCGAGGAGGAGATGCCCGGCGTCAGCGTCTCGCTCTCATCCGAGATCGTGCCGCAGATCCGCGAATATTATCGGCTCTCCACGACGGTCATCAACGCTTACCTTCAACCGATCCTGGCGCATTACATCGCCAATCTGGAAAAGCGCCTGTCGGATGCGGGACTGACCACCAGGCAAAAATATATCATGCAGTCGAACGGCGGCATGTCGACCTTCGCGGCCACCGCCAAAAAGGCGGTCGCGACCGTTTTGTCGGGCCCGGCCGGCGGCATCACCGCCTCCGTTCAAGCCTGCCGGTCGACGGGATCGCAGAACCTGATCACCTTCGACATGGGCGGCACTTCTTGCGACGTTGCGCTCATCAAGGATGGCGAGCCCTCCGTCTCGCATCGCGGCAAGATCGACGGGCGCGACATCGCTTTGCCGATGATCGACATCAATACCGTGAGCGCCGGCGGGGGAACGCTGGCGCGCGTCGACCGCTTTGGCACGCTTGAAGTGGGCCCCGAGAGCGCCGGCGCGGTTCCCGGACCCGCCTGCTACGGACGCGGCGGCACGCAGCCCACCATCACGGATTGCAATCTCGCGCTCGGCTATCTCGGCGAGGACAATTTCCTCGGCGGCAAGATGCGCCTCGACAAGGCGGCGGCGCTGCGGGCGGTCGAGAGCGTCGCAAAGCCGCTCGAAATGGACCCGCTCGACGCCGCCGAAGGCATCGTCCGCATCATCAACGTCAAGATGCAGGAAGCCGTGAAGGCGATCTCGACCATGCGCGGGCATGACCTTCGAGACTTCATGCTCCTGGCTTTCGGCGGCGCCGGCCCGCTGCACGCGGGACGCATCGCCGCCGACCTCGGCATGGCGGGCGTGATCGTGCCGCTCTTTCCGGGCGTCTATTCGGCCATGGGCCTCGTGATGTCCGACGTGAAGCATGATTACGTGCGCTCTCGTCTGAGCAATCTGGCCAGGATCGACGAAGCGACAATCGACGCGCAATTCGCCGATCTCGTCGCCGAGGCGCGCGCCGAATTGCGTGGCGAAGGCTTCGCCGAAAACGCCATCGAGATCGAGCGCGCGCTCGACATGCGCTACGCCGGCCAGGGTTATGAAATCAC
>JAIEQX010000244.1 GCA_019747375.1 Beijerinckiaceae bacterium
TGTCCGCCGCGCGATGGCCAGCGGGCTCGATATCGATGCCTTCGCCGGACGCCTCAGCTTCTTCTTCGGCATCGGCATGAACTTCTTCATGGAGGTGGCGAAACTGCGCGCCGCGCGCACGCTGTGGCACCGCGTCATGGACGGGCTCGGCGCCAGGGACGAGCGCTCGAAGATGCTCCGCACCCACTGCCAGACCAGCGGTGTTTCGCTGCAGGAGCAGGACCCGTACAACAACGTCATCCGCACCACGGTGGAGGCGATGGCCGCCGTGCTCGGCGGTACGCAGAGCCTGCACACCAATGCGCTCGACGAAGCGATTGCGCTCCCCACCGATTTCTCGGCGCGCATCGCCCGCAACACGCAGATCGTGCTGGCAGAGGAAACCGGCATCACCCGCGTCGTCGATCCGCTCGGCGGCTCGCACTATGTCGAGGCGCTGACGCAGATGCTGGTCGATGATGCCTGGGCGATCATCGGGGAAGTCGACGCCTCCGGCGGCATGACCGCCTATGTCGCCTCCGGAAAGCCCAAGGCCGCGATCGAGGAAGCCGCCGCCGCCCGTCAGGCCCGCGTCGATCGCGGAGAGGATGTCATCGTCGGCGTCAATAAATACCGCCTCGCCGACGAAGCCCTGCTCGACACGCTGGAGGTCGATAACCACGCCGTCCGCGACGCCCAGATCACCCGCATCAACGCGGTCAAGGCTGCCCGCGACGAAGCGGCGTGCCAGGCCGCGCTGGCGGCGCTCGCTGCCGGGGCGGGCGGCAGCGACAACCTCCTCGCCCTCGCTGTCGAAGCGGCCCGCGCCCGCGCCACGCTGGGCGAAATCTCAGCTGCAATGGAGACCGCCTTCGGCCGCTACGGCACCACCCCGACGCCGGTGCGCGGCATCTATGGCCCGGCCTATGATGGCGATGACCGCTATGCCCAGGTGCTCGCCGGGGTGGAAGCCGTCACCCGCCGCCTCGGCCGCACGCCGCGCCTCCTCGTCGCCAAGATGGGGCAGGACGGGCATGATCGCGGCGCCAATGTCATCGCCTCGGCCTTTGCCGACATGGGCTTTGATGTGACCAGCGGCCCCTTGTTCCAGACGCCCGAGGAAACTGTCGTCCTCGCGCTTGAAAGCGGCGTCGATGTGGTTGGCGCGTCGAGCCTCGCCGCCGGGCACAAGACGCTTATCCCCGAACTTGTCCACAGGCTGCGCGAAGCCGGCCGCAGCGACATCAAGGTCATCGCCGGCGGCGTCATCCCGCCGCAGGATTACGACTTCCTGCGCGAAGCCGGCGTCCAGGGCATCTACGGCCCCGGCAGCAACATCGTCGAATGCGCCGCGGATGTGCTGCGGCTGTTGGGGCATAATATGCCGCCGCTTGAGGCTTAAGGAACCAGCAGATGTTCAATAAAATCCTCATCGCCAATCGCGGCGAAATTGCCTGCCGGGTCATCAAGACTGCGCGGCGCATGGGCATTGCCACCGTCGCTGTCTATTCGGATGCCGATGCGCGCGCGCCCTTCGTGCGGATGGCGGATGAGGCGGTGCACATCGGCCCGCCGCCTGCCGCACAATCCTATCTGCTGGCGGACAAGATCATAGAGGCGTGCAAGGCGACCGGCGCGGACGCCGTCCACCCCGGCTACGGTTTCCTGTCGGAACGCACCTCATTCGCCGAAGCACTGGCAAAGGAAGGCATTGCCTTCATCGGCCCGCCGGTCGGTGCGATTGCCGCGATGGGGGACAAGATCGAATCCAAAAAGCTGGCGCTGGAAGCGGGCGTCAATGTCGTCCCCGGCTTTGTCGGGGAGATTGACGATACCGACCATGCCGTCCGCATCTCGGAGGAGATCGGCTATCCGGTGATGATGAAGGCGTCCGCTGGCGGCGGCGGCAAGGGCATGCGCCTCGCCTATAGCGAGGCCGACGTGCGCGAAGGCTTCGAAGCGGTGAAGCGCGAAGGGCTCAACAGCTTCGGCGATGACCGCGTGTTCATCGAAAAGTTCATTCTCAACCCGCGCCACATCGAAATCCAGATCCTCGGTGACCAGCACGGCAACATCCTCTACCTTAACGAGCGCGAGTGCAGCATCCAGCGCCGCCACCAAAAGGTGGTCGAGGAAGCGCCGTCGCCCTTCGTCACGCCCAAGATGCGCAAGGCGATGGGCGAGCAATGCGTCGCGCTCGCCCGCGCGGTCGGCTATTACAGCGCCGGCACCGTCGAGCTCATTGTCTCGGGCGCCGACCCGTCAGGTGAGAGTTTCTACTTCCTCGA
>JAIEQX010000060.1 GCA_019747375.1 Beijerinckiaceae bacterium
GACCGCGGTGGGCACGTCCGGCAGCGCGGGCTGGCGCTCGACGCCGAACTGCACCAGCACCTTCACCTTCCTGTCGCGATACCAGTCGGGCTTGGCCGAGGTCAGGTTGGGCAGCACCGCGCTGTTGCCGTGGATCTCGCCGCGCTCGGAGGCGATGAAAATGTCGCTCTGCCCCTCGTAGCCCGAGATGATCTTCATCTTCGTGTTGAGGATGCGGTTCATCAGCGTCGGCACCATGAAATTGTCGCCGCCCGCCCCCGTCGAGCCGATCAGCGTCTCGGTCTTGCGCAGGTCCTCGGCCGATTGCGCCGGCGCCGTGTGCCACACCCAGAGCACGTGCGGCTGCTGCAGCGGCGAGCCGATCCATTGCAGCCGGCGCACGTCGAATCCGACATGGCCGCCGCCCTTCGACAGCATCTTGAGCGGCCGCTCCAGCGCGATATTGCTGTTGCTCATGCCCATCACGGTGCCGTCCTGCTTGGCCGCATTGGTCATGTGATTGACCATCGGCAGGCTGGAGGCGCCCGGCATGTTGGACACGATAAAGCGCGGATTGCCGGGAATGCGCTTGCCCATGTGCGACGCCACCGTGCGCGACACGAGATCATAGGCGCCGCCCGCCGCCGCCCCCACGATGATGGTGACGGACTTGCCCTTGTAGAATTCCGCCACGCCCTGCGCCTGCGCCGGACAGGCGCCCGTCACGCCGATCGCGCATGCGAGGCCGAGCCATTTCGAACGCTGCTGAAACATGGTCCCCTCCCGTCGCGCCTGTCAGCCCTTCGGCGTCGCGCCGCTCTCGTCGATGTAGCGGCCCATGTCGCTGGGCACGCCCGCCTTGGCCATTTCCTCGAGCCAGATCGCATGGATGCGCGCATCCTGTTCGGCATAGTCGATCTGCATGCCGCCCTCGCGCACGTTGACCTCGCTGCCCAGCACCGCCTCGCGCCGCATGCGGATGAACGGATAGCGCCGGCTGCCGATTCCCACCGCAATGTAGCGAGCCGGTTGCGGGGCCGTGTTGAAGTGTTGGTGGAACATGAGGTGCGGCGGCGCATACATCACGCCATGGCGCCACGGCACGCTGTGGAACGTCTGCTCGCCCTCGTGCCAGAACAGCGAATAGCCCGCGCCCGTCACGGCGAACACATGCATGCCGTCGCCGTGGCGATGGCCCTTCTTGTAGCGCCCCGCCGGAATCTCCGACATATGCGTGTGCATCGTCCCGTCGGCCAGCACGAAGGCGATGTTGGACGAGCCGGCGCCGCGCGCCTCCCAGGCCTTCAGCTCGAAATTCGTCAGGTCGGGAACGAAATTCGTCTCCCACAAATGACTGCCCGGCCGGATGCTGGTGAAATCGCCGCCGCCCGCATGATGCCGCTCCGGCCCGATGCGCTCGTTGAATGCGAAATCATTGGCGAAGATGAAATCGGCGTTGTGAAAGAGATTCATCACCACCGGCAGGTCATGCGTGGAGGCAAGCAGCGCCCGCGCCCGCCCCGAGGCGTTGAAATGCTGGTAGCGCGCGTTCAGCGGCAGCGCGAACAGGCTTTTGGGCCCCCATTCGAACGAATGCCTGCGCCCGTCCGCCGCCTCGATGCTGGTCGAGCCATGGCCCTCGAGCACATATACGACCTCCTCGAACAGGTGCTTCTGCGGCGAGGTGCGCCCGCCCGGCGGCAGTTCGAGCGCGAAGGTCGCGCAGAAATCGCCCCGCCCCTTGGCGTGGATGAACGCGCCGCGCGCATCGAAACGGTCCCAGCGCGCCGTCTCGGCCGCCAGAATGTCGATGCCGAAATCCTCGTGCGTCGGAATGCCCTCGCCCGCCGTCCAGTCGAGATAGGGGTCGAGCAGGAAGCGCCGGTCGTGGTCCGTGTCGAGCGTCAGTTGCGCCAAGAATGATCCTCCGTCAGGCGGGTTTGCGAAGCACCGGAGCCTCGCGCGCAGCCGCCGCGGCCTCGGTGAGGGGTTTCGATGAATCCCATGCGGTCGCCACGAAACGCTGGCCGGTGACGCCGTCCGACGCGCGCGACGCCAGCCAGATCGCCGCCGCATCCATGATGTCGACGGGCAGCAGCCGCCCGCGCGGCGAGCTGCGGTTGGGATCGTCGTCGGTCTTCACCATGCCGCCCGGCAGCAGCGAATTGCAGGTCACGCCCGTCCCTTCGAGATCCTGCGCCCAGATCATGGTGGCGGCCTCCAGCGCCGCCTTGGTCACCCCATAGGGCGAATTGTGCCGCCGCTGCATCGTGTCGAGGCTGGTGCTGATGTTGACGATGCGCCCGAA
>JAIEQX010000304.1 GCA_019747375.1 Beijerinckiaceae bacterium
CATCAGCATGAAGCGCCAGAATGTCGGCGTCGACGACACCGCGTCCACCCCTGCCGTCAGGGCCTCGGAGAAGCTCGCTGCAAGATCGTCCAGGTCGCCGAGAACCAGGTCCTGCCCCTCGTGGAACATCGACAGGCAGAGCAGCTGATAAGATGCGTAGGAGCCGATCTGATAGGGCGCAAACCAGCGCCGCGGCGGCAGCGAGCGCGCGCGTCGATGGGTGTCGAGCGTCTCCCAGCTATGGTCGACGAGCTTCGGGCTTCCGGTCGTGCCCGACGTCACGACCGCAACCCGCCCTGCCCGCATTGCCGCAGGGCTGTCCGCGCGCGCAAAACTGAGGGTCGCAGCGTCGAACTGGCTGAGCCCCGCGCGCCCCGCCGCCTCGCGCGTCTCGACGGTCAGGCGGGCAGCATCGACGATGCATACATCCAGGTCATGCGCATGGCTGAAGCACAACGCGTCCAGCGCGCCGTCCCAGCCGTCGACGACGAACAGGATGCGGCTAGAGGCGAGGTCGCTCAGGCGCGCGGTGAAACGCCGTTCCGCCCGCTCCCGCACGTCGCCCCAGCAGACCGCCGGACGGCCGCGAACCAGGATTGTGTTGCGTTCAGCCGGCATCTGCGGCGGCTGACGTGGCGTTCTCGAAAAAATCGATCACGTCCTTGATGGTGGTGATCCGACGCATCGAGGACGCTTCAAAAGACAGTTCGCGATCGAGACTGTCCTCGATGCGCAAAGCCACTTCCGAAAAGTCGAGGCTTCGGAAACCGGCCTCGCGCAGCCCCGTTTCGCTGTCCGTGGTCTCTGTCCGTCCGTTCTTCTTGAGAACGAGATTGATCAGCCCCAAAACTTGTTCTCTCGTCATGCAACGCCCCTGATACAACGCAACTAGCCCCACGAAATGATCCGCGACTGCGGCGCGAAAACCGTCGAATTGTCGGGCACGTCGGTGCTCACGACGGCGTTCGGACCGATCTTGACGTTATTGCCGATGCGCACCTTGCCCATGATCATCGCGCCGGCGCCGATCTCGACATTATTGCCAAGCTCCGGGGCGTCATCCGGCCCGAAGACATCCGCCGCCCCGATCGTGGCGCCTTGCCGGATCATGCAGTCGTCGCCGATGCGGCAATATTGATGGATGACAATAGAGCCCTGATGCCCGATCAGGAATCTTCTTCCGATCACCGCGTCTTTGTACAATTCAATTCCATAGACGTTTCGGACGAAGACGTGGAGCATATGATAAAGCAACAACGCCGGACGCCTGTAGACCGGCCCGGTCATCGCCCATCGGCCGAGGCGATACATCGCCATCGCCTGGAAGCCCGGTCGCCAGACCGAACCCTGGTTTCGCTTGCCATCCTCGAGAAGTAGCCTGAAAAAGCCAATATTCGGGGATGTCTCTCGTTCGGGAGTCGAACTTGCGACAATATCGGAGGACATTATGCAGCCCACACAAACGCTTGTTCAGCATCGCCAACAGATCCCGCATCCCCGCCATCTCTGACAAGTCATACCGATCAGTCCGCATATTTTTGTATTGTCTGGAAAGACGAAGCTGAAATCATCTGGCGGATTGGCGGCCAGAAGAGCCACTCGGGTTTTCACCAAGTCCATGTTGCTGAAACAATGATGGACAATTTTCGAATCAAGCGCAAGTAGGAGTCCAAGTGTTTGGTCAAGCTGCAAGATAGAAAAATTATTTGGCTCCGGTAGAGCCTCGCTTTAGTGCACGGCGCATAGGAAGCCGTCATGTTGAGCGCCGGCGCGGCAGGTCCTTTGACCGCGCGAGGCGCGCGACGATGCGGCGAAGATCAAGATGTCGGCGGGTTTTGGAAATCTGGTGCGCCCAAGGGGAATCGAACCCCTGTTTTCGCCGTGAAAGGGCGACGTCCTAGACCGCTAGACGATGGGCGCGGATTCGCCGGGGCGCTGGTTGAAGGCGTTACCCTGCGAACGGGCGGAGATATAGATGGGTCTCCGCGCGCTGGCAAGCCGCCCGGCGCTGTTTTGATCGCCGATCACACGCTATTTCACGGCCGCACGCGTTCGGATGTGGAGAGCGGGATCGCCATGTCGATCAGGCGCATCTGCACCCGCTCATGGCCGCCCCATCGGTCCACCGAGAGCGTTCCGGCCAGATGCGCGGCGCCGCCCACGGCTTTCTGCAAGGCGGGGCCCAGCGCGCTGTCTGCGGCCCTGAACGCGATCGCGTCGATCCCCGCGCCGTCGCCCGCCACCGCCCGCACCCGCACATGGCCGGCGCCCACCTCGGTGGCGCGCAGGA
>JAIEQX010000053.1 GCA_019747375.1 Beijerinckiaceae bacterium
CACGCCGCCGCAATCGAAGACGGCGGGCGCCGGCGGAACCGCAAAGGGCGAGAAGCGGATCGTCGCGCCGGCGTCGAGCCTGCGGCGCCAATCCTCTGGCGAGAGATAGAGGGCGTCGGGGGGCAAGGGCTTGTAGGGAGAGCGCGCCGGATCGGCGTCATGCTGCTCCTTGCGGGCGTCGTAATAATCCTTGATCTGCGCCAGGCGCTCGCCGGCCGCGTCTTCGGCCTGGGCGTCGAGGAAGACCGGGGCGTCGCCAAGATAATCGAACAATGTGTCGGCGGAGCCGTAGAACAGCGGCAGCCAATGTTCCATGCCGGCGTGACGGCGGCCCTCGCTGACCGCCTCATAGAGCATGTCGCCGCGCGTCTGCGCGCCGAATTGCGCGATATAGGCCTGGCGGAAGCGTTTCATCGTCTCGGTGGTGAGCTGCACTTCGCTCATCGGCACGAGATCGAGCGCGCGCAACTGGCCGGTCGTGCGCTGCGTCTCCGGATCGAAGGCGCGGATCGATTCCAGCGTGTCGCCGAAGAAGTCGAGCCGCACGGGCGCCGGCATGCCGGGCGCCTGCAGATCGAGAATGCCGCCCCGCACCGCATATTCGCCGGTCTCGCGCACCGTGCTGGAGCGCAGGAAGCCGTTGGTCTCGAGCCAGCGGACCAGCGCGTCCATGTCCACGACATTGCCGGGCGCGGCCGAGAAGCTTTCGGCCGCAATCCATTTGCGCGGCGGCACGCGCTGGAGCATGGCGTTGACGGTGGTGGAGAGGATGCGCGGGCGCTCCTCCGATGACTGGGTGCGCGCCAGACGCGACAGAACCGTCATGCGCCGCGCCGCAATCGAGGCATTGGGCGACACGCGATCGTAGGGCTGGCAATCCCAGCTCGGGAAATCCAGGATCTCCAGATCGGGCGCCACGAAGGCCACCGCCTCCTCGAAGGCGCGGGCGCGCTGCCCGTCGCGCGCCACATGGACGAGAACGGCGGCGCGGCCATGCGCCTCGCCCGCCAGCAGGCGCGCAATGTCGGCCGTCACGAAGGCGTCGAAGCCGTCGGGAACGGAGGCGAGCGTCAGGGAATGGCCGCGCGAAATCTCGGCAAGGGCGCGCTTGTAATCAATCACGTGGGGCGATCATCCGAAAATCGGGCCGGAATGGGTGTGGAACTGCTTCATCTTGCGGAAGACAGGCGTGTCGTAATGGGCGGGCGTCTCGGCCTCTCCGGTGACGAACATCAGCACGTCGCGGTCGGGCAGATCCATCAGGGTCTCGTAATCGTCGAGTTCGGCGTCGCTGAGGTTGGCGACCTCCGCGTCGGCGAACTTGCCGTAGATGATGTCCATTTCGCGCATGCCGCGATGCCAGGAGCGGAACAGGACACGACGGCGGCGCGGGTCGAGACCGGCGCTGGAGATGGAGGATTCGGTCAAGGCGAACTCCCGGGCGTCTGGAGCTGTGCAAAATAGCAGGCGGCGCCGGATGGAGGCCCACCCTGCGTGCAGGCGGTATATAGAGCACGCGGGCGGGCCTGTCAGGAGGCTTGGGGACGCGCGCTCCGCCGTCTTGCCCGACACAGCGACGCACCCTAAAGCTGGCTGATGCGCCCGGACATTCTCAACCCGCTCTTTGCCTCTGTGGCGACGCTGCCCGGCGTCGGGCCGAAGACGTCGCCCTTGTTCGACAAGGCGCTGTCGCCGCCGCATGGCGGGCCGGCGCGGGTCTCGGATCTCCTGTTCCACCTGCCGCACAGCGGCGTCGACCGGCGCGCGCGGCCGAAGATCATGGAGGCGCCGCGCGAGGGAATCGTGCTGCTGGAGGTCACGGTGGTGGATCACCGGCCGCCGACCAGCAAGCAGGGAAAGGCTCCGTACCGCGTGCTGGTGGAGGACGATAGCGGCGACCTGCTGCTCGTCTTCTTTCTCGCCAACCACCAGTGGATCGAGCGTTCGCTGCCGATCGGCTCGACCCGCTGGGTGTCGGGCAAGCTCGAACTCTGGGACGGCCATCTGCAGATGGTGCATCCCGACAAGGTGCTGGACGAAGCCGCCCTCGCCAAACTGCCGCCCGTCGAGCCCGTCTATGGCCTGACCGAGGGGCTCGGCCAGCGCGCCGTGCAGAAGGCGGTCGAGGGCGCGCTGGCGAAAATTCCGCCGCTGCCGGAATGGATCGACGCCCCGTTGTTCGCGCAGAAGAGATGGCCGGATTTCTCGCACGCGCTGCTGGCGCTGCATCGGCCCGAGGGGCCGGAGGCGCTCGATCCGCAGCACCCCGCTCGCCTTCGGCTCGCCTATGACGA
>JAIEQX010000054.1 GCA_019747375.1 Beijerinckiaceae bacterium
GCCCTGCAGCGCCCTGGCGCCGGCCGCCAGTTCCCCGAATCCGTTCTTGATCGTCATCAGTTCACCGACCGTCAGAAGCAGCGCGTCGAGGCGTGCGGAATCGATACGAAGGCTGCGGGCTCCATCGCCGCGCGGCGTATCGGGATCCGCATCGACGGCCGAGGGCTGGCGGCTTGCGCCGATCGGCACGATCTCCACCTGATCGGGGACGAGCTGAAAGACGGCTGCGACGTCGGACGGCGGCGCGGCGCTCAAGGCCTCGAAGACGAGATTGGCGCGAAACGGATCGTATCGGTCGGGGCTGGGCCAGGGATCGCGCGGGCTGAAGGACAGATACGTCAGCTGCGGAACGCGCGAGAGGACCGCGACCGGATCGTCGCCGCTGAAATAGCACTCCGGATGCGGAGTGTAGCGCAACGCCACCGTGCACGCGACGTCGACGCGCGACGCCAGGGCTCGCGCCCATGCGGCGGACGCTTCGGCGTCGTCATTCTCCGCGCTTCGATCGCCGCCGGCGTCCGGATCCAGCGCCGCATCGAAGCGCCGCGCCGACGCAAGCAGGTCGGGGCCGATGAACTGCTGACGCTCGACGTCATCCACGCAGGCGTCGATCCATTCCAGCACTGCGACCAGCGCGTCGATCTGCTCGCGGTCGATCGCGCGGGCGCCCGAACGCACCCGGTCCAGGTTCGTCTCGGCGCGATGCAGCACAGACTGAAGCGGCGCCATGTCGAACAGGGCGACCGAGCCTTTCAGCGTATGGACGGACCGGAAGGCGCTGTTGACCCGCTCCGCATTGCCGGGCTCGGCCGCCAGGACGAAGAGATCGTCGATGGCCGCCTGCACCAGTTCCCGGGCCTCCACGATGAATTGGGCCATGAGCTCATCCATCAGGGCTCTCCCGGCCGCTGGTACACGATGGCTTCAGGAAAACGGCGAGTGAGAAAACGCGCGGAAATTCGCGACATGGATTCAGAATGGCCGAGACACATGTAGCCGCCCGGCACGAGGCTTTCGAACAGCGACGTCATGCAACGCGCTCGCCCGGGCTCGTCGAAATAGATGAGCAGGTTGCGGCAGAAGATCACGTCGAACAATCCGGCCCGCGCCACCGACGCGGGATCGGTGATGTTGACGGGCGTGAATGTCACCGACTCGCGCAAATCGTCGATCAGGCGCACGCGGCCGTTCTCGATCGGCGTGAAATAGCGCTGCACGAGCGCGGGCGGCAGACGCATGACGGCGCGCGGGCCGTAACTGGCCGCCAGCGCCTCGGCGATGATGTCGGTGTCGATGTCCGACCCCACGATCTCGACGTGATAGCTATCGACAAGCGCCCAGTTTTCCAGAAGCCAGATGGCGATGGAATAAGGCTCCTCGCCGCTCGAACAGGGCGCCGACCAGATCCGGATCTTGTCGCCCGGCCGCTTGCCCAGAATGATCTCCGGCAGGATCGAACGGCTCAGGCAGGCGAGTTGATGCTCCTCGCGGTAAAAATAGGTTTCATTGACCGTGAAGCTGTTGATCAGCTTCTCGACTTCGCGGGCATCGACGCGCAACAGCGCATAATAATCCGCAAAGGCGTCGATGCGCCGGCGCGCCATGCGCTCGGCCACGCGCCGGTCGATGTAATACCGCTTCGTCTCACCGAACTTCATCCCCGTGCGGGCATAGACGAAGTCGCACAGGACGACGAGATCGCCGGCCGAGAGCGGCGCGACGCCGTTCGCCCTCGCGTTCAATTCGCTGCTGCGGCGCGTCATGTCAGCAACTCGGCGACGCGCCCCGGAATCTCGTGCAGGGGCAGTACTTCGGATGCGCCGCCCCGGTTGACCAGCTCGCCCGGCATGCCCCACACCACCGCGGTCTCGCGCGACTCGGCGATGGTGTGGCCGCCGGCCTCCCGGAGATCCGCCATCGCGGCTGCGCCGTCCGATCCCATTCCGGTCAGCAGGATCGCCAGAAGCTTGGCGGGCGGCAGGATCTGCTGGGCGGTGCGCACGAGGCGGTCGACGCTCGGGCGCCACGGATAGTCGGCCTGCGCGGGCGCGGCGGTTGCGATGACCTGTCCGGCCCGGCTCGAAATCATGATGTCGCCGCCGCCGTGCGCGATATAGACGCGGCCCGGCAGCAAAGGCGTCGGCCCCAGCACTTCCGCGACGCTCAGGGCCGAGATCTGATCGAGCCGTCGCGCGAAGGACCCCGTGAAGGACGCGGGCATATGTTGGGCGATCACGATGGGCCAGGGAAGGGCCTCGGGCAATGACGTCAGCAGAAGGTCGAGCGCCGGCGGTCCGCCCGTGGATGTCCCGATCAGCACGA
>JAIEQX010000267.1 GCA_019747375.1 Beijerinckiaceae bacterium
CCGCGCCAAAAGCGATGTCGCCCGTGGCTCCCCCTCACCCAACCCTCTCCCCGGGGGGGAGAGGGCTTTTAGGCACCCAGCGGTCATTCGGTACACCCCGTCGTGCGGCTCGAATAGCTGATATTGGCGACCTTCCACGTGCCGCCCTCGCGCACCAGATCGAAGAGGTCATAACCGCAGTGATGGATCTTGCCGTCAATGTAGAAGTTGTACCGGCCCCACACGAACGCGACATCGCCATCGACTTCGATCGCGGGGTCGTAGAGCCGCTCCTCATATTTCTCCGGCCCCGGCTTCAGCCCGGCGAAGAATTCGGTTATCGGGCGGCGGATGATCTTGCGGGTGCCGTCGGCGGCTTCGTTGGCGATGAAAAGATTGCCGTCCTCACGCGCGAGCGGGCGCAGCAGCTCGCCATTGCGCGCGGCAATCGCGGCGAAGGTGGCGTTGACGGGGACCATCACCGCGGCGGCCTCGCCCTGCGGCTCGGGCGGCTTGCCGGTGCCTTTCGGGAGCGGCGGCGTGGGCGTGATCTGGAGGAGGAGGGGGAGGAGGAAGAGGGGCATTGTGCACTCCGTTATGGGCGTCGGCACGGATACGCCGTGCGAATTGGATCAAGAATGGTCATGACGGCTGGCGTTTGCCATTTGGTCGATTTGTCACGCAGATGGGTCGCAACGACGCCTAGCAACGCAACGCCACCATCCGAAACTTCTCCGCCTGAGCCTGACAGGTTTTCCAAGCAGGCTTCGCGCTTTTGCTCCAGTGCTTTGGCGCCGGCAAAGGTAATGCCTGCAATTTCCTTTGCGCCACGAAGTTCGGGCTCAGAAGGTTCGATCGGCCAAAGCAACAAACCCTTGATGAAGCCCCCACGTCTTGTATTATTCCATTCGTCGTACCGCAGCACTTTTGCAAGAGCGTCTGCGCGCTGGGTCAATCCGGCCCTGGTTTCAAGAGGTGCGCTGATCGGAATAATATTGTAAAAATACGTTCCGAAATAGGCGACCGCTAGCACGAACCCCACGATGACTGGCGCAAAATATCTGACCGTCCGCTGCCACGGCTTTTTTGCGGCGTCGCGTTTGATTTGAGCCAAAATATCTTCACGGATTTCGTTGTACACCGGTTCCCAGCCTGGGTCGGACATTGCGGAAATCTCAGCTAGTTCGTCTGATACAGAGGATGCTGAATCTTCCGCAGAATGCCCTTCTTTTAATAAGTGATAAACAAAATCCTGTTTTGCTTTGCGGTACTTGCCCTCTAGCTCATTTCGTTCAATTATACGATGTGAATCCAAGTAACCGTCATAGGCACTCAGCTCGAGAGTTAAATTGACGAGGGCGCTGTAATCTCGCTTCATTGTCCTGCCTCCCCAGGAAAAGATCGCCGTTATTTTCGACTAGTGCCTACATCCGAAACACCCCGAACCGGGGCGCCTCCGGGATCGGCGCATTCAGACACGCCGCCAGCGACAACCCCAGCACATTCCGCGTCTGCGCCGGGTCGATAATGCCATCGTCCCAAAGCCGCGCCGTCGCGTGCCAGGGGTTGCCTTCGTCCTCGTACTTCTGCCGGATCGGCGCCTTGAATGCCTCGGCTTCCGCCTCGGTCCACGTCTCCGCATCGCGGTGGACCGTTGCCAGCACGCTCGCCGCCTGCTCGCCGCCCATCACCGAAATCCGCGCATTGGGCCAGGTGAACAGGAAGCGCGGGCCGTAAGCCCGCCCGCACATGCCGTAGTTCCCCGCGCCGAACGACCCGCCGATCAGCACGGTGATCTTGGGGACGCTCGCCGTGGCGACTGCGGTCACCAGCTTGGCGCCGTGCTTGGCGATCCCTTCGGCCTCGTATTTGCCGCCGACCATGAAGCCCGAGATGTTCTGGAGGAACAGCAAGGGCACCCGCCGCTGGCAGGCGAGCTCGATGAAATGCGCGCCCTTCTGCGCGCTCTCCGAAAACAACACGCCATTGTTGGCGAGGATCGCGACCGGCATGCCCCAGATATGCGCGAAACCGCACACGAGCGACGTGCCGTAGAGCGCCTTGAACTCGTGGAATTCGGATGCGTCGACCAACCGCGCGATCACTTCATGCACGTCATAAGGCGCGCGCACATCGCTGGGCACGATGCCGTAAAGCTCGTCGGCGTCGTATTTGGGCGGGCGCGGATCCTTGAGCGCGATGTCGGGGGTGCGGTTGGCGGGGAGGGTAGAGACGATATCGCGCACGATCGTCAGTGCATGCTCGTCATTCTCGGCGACATGATCGACGACGCCCGATTTGCGGCCATGCGTGTCGGCGCCGCCCAGTTCTTCCGCCGAAATCACTTCGCCCGTCGCCGCTTTCA
>JAIEQX010000248.1 GCA_019747375.1 Beijerinckiaceae bacterium
GCGCCGGTGACCACCGCCGAACGGTTCGGCTGGTCTTCGGACGCCATGGAGGCGCAGGCCTTCGCCTATCTGGCGGTTCGATCCCGCATGGGCCTGCCGCTGACTTATCCCGAGACCACGGGCGCGCCCGCGCCCATGACGGGCGGCGTCCGGGTCGAGCCGGATGCGGTCCCGCATTAACCGGGCCGATACCCTACCGAGCGACTTCCTTAGTAGAGGCAGGGGCTTAGGTGTAGTTTGGGTCGAGTTTTCATCAATCTGGACCCATTCCATGACGCACCGCGATTATGCCGAAGCGGAAAAACCGGGTCTGTCGCGCCGTGATCTCGCCCTGGGGGCCGCAGCGCTCGCCGGGATGGTCGGCGCGGGATTCGGGATTTCGAAATCCAACGAAAAGGCCGCGCGCACCCGCGTCAGCGCCCTCGATTCCCTGGTCGTGCCGGGATTGCCGGGTCTCGTCGGCCCGAATGGCTGGCCGACGCCGGGCCTCAGCATGGCGGCGCTGAGAGGGCGGGTGGCGCTCGTCCACGCCTTCTCCAGCTGGTGCCCGGTCTGTTTCAGCGAATATGATTTCATCAAGACGCTGGGCTCGGACCCCCGCTATGTGCTGGCCGGGCTGATCGTCATGGATCGCGAGGATCCGGCGAGGAAATTCATCGCCTCGCGGGGCAATCCCCATGCCGTGCTGGGCTTCGACGGCAGCGGCGAGGCCGCGCGCAGGCTTCGCATCGGGGCGGTGCCGCGCACCATCGTGTTCGACGGCCAGGGCCGCATCGTCGAGACGGTTCCGGGCAGCCTGTCGGCCGGTTACTTTCGTGAAAAGGTCGAGCCCGCCATCGCCCGGGCCCTGCGGGCCTGAGCGGCCGCCCTCCCGGTCCGGGAACGGGCGGCCGGAGCCGTCAGGCCTTGCTGCGCGCCGGGGTCGGCAGGCGCGGCGGATTGTCGAGACGGCGATCAAGATAAGTGCCGATCTCGGCGATCAGTTCGTCGACGCGGTTTTCGAAGAAGTGGTTGGCCCCCGGGATGACCGCATGTTCGATCAGGATGCCCTTCTGGGTCTTCAGCTTTTCGATCAGCGCCATGACTTCCTTCAGGGGCGCGACGCGGTCCTGGTCGCCATGGACGAAAAGGCCCGACGACGGGCAGGGCGCGAGGAACGAATAGTCGAAGCGGTTGGCCGGCGGGGCGATCGAGATGAAGCCCTCGATCTCGGGGCGGCGCATCAGCAGCTGCATGCCGATCCAGGAGCCGAAGCTGACGCCGGCGATCCAGCAGGCGCGGGCCTCCGGGTTGATGGTCTGCACCCAGTCGAGCGCGGCGGCGGCGTCCGACAATTCTCCCTGGCCGTGATCGAACGAGCCCTGGCTGCGGCCGACGCCGCGGAAATTGAAGCGCAGAACCGAAAAGCCGCGTTCGGCGAACGTGTAATAGAGATTGTAGACGATCTGGTTGTTCATCGTGCCCCCGAACTGGGGGTGCGGATGAAGAATGACCGCGATCGGCGCGCCGCGCTGTTTCGAGGGATGGAACCGGCCTTCGAGGCGGCCGGCGGGTCCGGTGAAAATGACTTCAGGCATTCTGTCCCCACGAAACGGGCGAGCGGCTTGCGCCGGGGCCTCTGGGAAGCGGCTCGAACGAGCCGCTTCGCTTGACTTGCGACCATCGCAGCCAGTAAATGCTGTTAGAATTATTCTAACAGCCGCTCCGCTCTCCCTTTCAGGAAACGGATCGGTTTCCGGGCCGCCCGCGCTTGCGGAAAACGCCTTTCCCGCATGGCTTCGCAAGGGGCCGGAGGGGCCTTCTACCACGCGGGGCTAGGCCGATTGCAAGCATTTTGGTGGGCGAGGACGGGTTCCTTGCTCACGAGTTCCAGGGCGACGTTCCCGATTGGGCGCATGCGCTCCTCTGGCGGGTCCGAAGATGAGCCTCGAGCGTGTCTATCTCGACTATAATGCGACCGCACCGCTGCTTCCGGCGGCGCGCGACGCAATGGTCGAGGCGCTCGACCTGCCGGGCAATCCATCCTCCATCCATGGCGAAGGCCGCGCGGCCCGCCGCGTGATCGAAACCTCGCGCGCCGCCGTCGCGGTGCTGCTGGGCGTGCGGGCGCGCGACGTCACCTTCGCGTCGGGCGGCACCGAGGCCGCCAATCTCCTGCTCACGCCGAGCCTCGGCGACGGCGGCGCGCCCGTCGAGCGCCTGCTGGTCGGCGCCGGCGAACATGCCTGCGTGCTGCAGGGCCATCGATTCCGGCCCGAGCGGACAAGCGTCGTCCCGCTGACGCAAGAGGGCGCGATCGATCTGGACGCGCTCGCGAAGCTGCTGGAGGAGCCGGGCCGGGCGCTGCT
>JAIEQX010000028.1 GCA_019747375.1 Beijerinckiaceae bacterium
GCTATCTCTCCTGGTACGACGCCAACCCCTGCAATCTCCATCCGCTACCGCCGGCGCGCGCCGCCTCGAAGTTCGTCGAGTACATGGGCGGCGCCGCAGCGGTCATCGCGCGTGCGAAGGCCGACTTCGCCAAGGGTGAGTATCGCTGGGTCGCCCAGGTCATGAAGGAGGTCGTCTACGCCGAGCCTGCCAACATCGAGGCGCGGGCGCTGTGCGCCGATGCGCTGGAGCAGATGGGCTACCAAGCCGAATCGGCGACCTGGCGCAACGCCTTCCTCTACGGCGCACAGGAATTGCGCCACGGTGTCTTCCAGTTGCCGGTGCGCATCGCCATCGGCGCCGACACCTTGGCCGGCCTGTCCTCCGACATCTTCTTCGACCTGATGGCGATCCGGCTCGATCCGGCGAAGGCCGCCGGCCAGTCGATGGTGATCAACTGGCATTTCACCGACCGCGACGAGAAGCTGACGCTCTCCCTCAAGCATTCGACCCTGACGCATCGCCAGGGGGAATGGTCGGACAAGGCGACGGCATCGGTCGTCACCACGCGCGATACGCTTGATGCCATGGTGCTCGGCAAGCTCACGGCGCCTCAAGCCGTGCAGGCGGGCAAGCTCACGATCGAGGGCGACCCGACGCGGCTCGCCGTGCTGTTCACCGTTGTCGAGATGGAACCCAACCCGCTGATGTTCGACATCCTGACGCCGGGCGAGGGGCGACCTTAGTATCGCTGGTCGGACGCTTGACATCTCCTGGCGCCGCCCGTGTGATGCGCGATGAGGGAGAAACGCAAACAAGCGTCACTAGGGAGGACTTAAATGTGGCTCTTTTGAATTTTGAGTGGGTTATGCCGGCTGTGGGTTGAGTCTTGAGAAGTCGAGCTTTCCGGCAATGAGGAAGAGCACGGTGCGCATGGTGGTGAATCGTGTATAGCCGCGAGCCTTACGTTTGGCGGCCTGGAAGAGGCCGTTGAGGGCCTCGAGGAAGCCGTTGGTCTGTCGGGTCTGGGTCCAGGCGAGGATGCCGTCGAAGTGGCTGCGGATCAGCCTGGCGACGTCCTTCATCGGCTCGACCTTGGATCGCAGCACGTTGGTGCACCACTGCTTGAGCATGGCGGAGACGACGTTGATCTGCTTGCGTCCGAGGATTTCGCGCAAATGTTCGCGATAGAGCCAGGCGCGCGCGGTGCGCTTGGTGGTGGCTCGGGCGACCAGGGCGTCGAGATCGGCCCGGCTTTCCGCGGACAGGCGCGCCCGCTGCTTGAGCAGCGTCCAGCGCAGGCCCTTGAGGCTCGGATCGGTGCGCTGCTCGATCCGCCTCGTCTGATCGACGGCGGTCGAGGCATGGGCAATGACATGGAACTTGTCGAAGGTGATGCGGGCCTCGGGCAAGTGCTCGGTGACGCCCTTGATGAACGCCGGCGACATATCGATGCTGGCCGCGGCGATCTGGTTGGCCGTCGCCTTGTGCTCGGCCAGGTGTCGGGCGAAGCGAGCCACGGTTTGCGCGTCCTTCCCTTCGGTCACGAACACCACCTTGCGCTCCTGCGCATCGGCGACGATGGTCAGATAGTTGTGGCCGCGCCGGCACGAGGTTTCGTCGATCGCCACGGCCGTCACCGTCGACAGGTCGGCCTCGGCCACGGCGAGATCGACATAGCGCCTGCAGATCGCGTGCACGCGATGCCAGGACACGCCGGTCAGCTTGGCGACCGCGGCAAAGCTCATCTGCTGGGCCATCGCCAGCACCAGCGCCTCGAACAGCAGCGTGAAACCGGAAAGCTTGCCGAACCAACCGGGCTCCACCAGCACGACCCGGCCGTCGGGCAGCTTCACCCGAGGCGTTCGCACCTCCAGGAAGCACTCGTGCTGGAAGAAGTTGAGGTGCCGGAGCCGCTTGCTCTGGGTGTCATGGACGGGATGAACGCCCTCGACACCCGCTACCGAAAAGCGCGTCCCGGCCACAAAGTCGATATGGATCGTCAGAACCTTCCTTGCCGTGTCGAAGTCGACGTCTCGCACAAACCACGGCTTGCCGATGCCCAGAGCCGACTCAAAAAGCTGCTTCTGCATGTCCCCACTCTGATGCTGAAAACCCGACCGTGGCATCGACTTCCGCCAACCGCGGCCGATCTTCGCCGCCTGCTCGGGGCGGTCAAGACGGCTTCCACCCAGCTTCCTCGCTACGCTCGTGCAGCCGGGGCCCTGCGAAGCCATCTTGACCGCCCCTCCGCTGCCGGCGCTCCTGACCCCAGGTCGGCTCCGAGGAATGGTCCTTCGATCCCACCACGGAATATCATCATCCGCGCCGTCACAACTCGTTCAACGTGTGAACCTTCTGCCCTACCCACTCGATTCTCAAAAGAGGC
>JAIEQX010000288.1 GCA_019747375.1 Beijerinckiaceae bacterium
GCTGGTGCCGGTCGAGATCGAGAAATTCCGCGTCCTGCTGTCGGATTCGAAGTAAGAACGCGGCTGGATCGGAACGGGGCGCCGCGCTCCGGACAGGAGGCTCGGGTTGAAGCTCCGCCAGCTCAGAACCGTCATGGCGGTCGCCCAATGCGGCAGCATGAGCGCCGCCGCCCAGATGCTGGGCCTGTCGCAGCCGGCGGTGACGCGTGTCGTGGGTATGCTCGAAGACGAGCTGGGACTCGTGCTTTTCCTGCGCACGCACGGTGGCGCGCAAGCCACCGAGGCCGGACTGCTGCTCGCGCAGGCCGGCGCCGCGGCCTTCCGGCGCCTCTGCGAGATCGAAGGCTGCGCGACGGACGGCATGGAGGCCGCAGCTCTGTGTTTCGCCAGTTCGTTCGCCCGGCAGGTGTCCGACCATGAACTGGCGGCTCTCGTGGCGGTCGGTCGTTACGGATCTCCCAAGCTCGCCGCCGAGGCTTTGGGCGTCACCCCGACGGCGGTCGGCCGCTCGCTCGCCATGCTGGCCGGGCGGCTCGGCCGGCCCCTGTTCGCCGACCGCCACGGATCCGGACTGACCGGCTGGGCGGCCGACGCCTCCGCGCGGGCGCGCCGCGCCTTGAACGAGATTGCGGGCGTCGAGGAAAGCCTGCGCCTGCAGGGCGCGCGCAAACCTGTCCGCCTGCGCATCGGCGCCTTGCCGGCGTCCCGCGTCCATCTGGTGCCGGAGGCGACGCGACGCTTCACGATGCGATATGCGGCATCGGAAGTGTCCATCTTCGACGGCTCTTACGAGGCGCTGCTGACGAAGCTGCATGCGGCCGAGATCGACCTGATCGTCGGCAGCATTCGGCCTGGCAACATGCCCGAATGGGTCTTCGTCGAGCCACTGCTCGAGGATCATCTGGTGGTGGTCGGCAAGCCGGACCATCCCTTGCAGCGACTGGCGAGCGTCGACTGGTGGGACCTGCGGTCGGCCCGCTGGGTGCTGCCCGGCAAGTCGACGCCGATCCGGGCCGAATTCGACCGCCTCGTCACCCGCAGCGCCATTCCGGCGCCCGCCCAGATCGTCGAAGTCGATTCCTTCGTGGCGGCGCGATCGTTCCTGCTCGCCGGCGATTGGCTCGGCATTTTCTCGGCCAGCCAGGTCATCGCCGAGGAGCGCGCAGGGGCGATGCGCCGCCTGCCCATGTCGGACCTCGGAGGCGCCCGGAAGGTCGGGGCCATGCTGCGTCGCGGCGAGGCGCGCACCGAGCCCATCGAGCAGATTCTCAGCCATCTGCGGGCGGTCGCAGGCGAGATTTCGCTGGTGACCGCCTGACGGCGCGATGGCTGCTTGCGAAAGCAAAACTGATACCCCCTGATCGGAACTGAATTGCGCCGCGCCCGCGCCCCCTCTCTACTGCGGTGAAATTCAAATCGCAGGGATGAGACCGACATGGCGGGGCCGCACGGACAGGGCGTGAAGACACATAATGGCGCGGCGTGGGGCAGCGATGTCGTGGCCGACGTGCTGCGCGGCCTCGGCTATCCGCACGCCGTGATCGTGCCGGGAGCGAGCTTTCGCGGCCTGCACGATTCCATCGTCAATCACCTCGGCAATCGCGATCCCCATCTCATCACCTGCCTGCACGAGAATCACGCTGTCTCGATCGCCGACGGATATTCGCGCGTCACCGAGACGCCGCTGCTGGTCATCCTGCACTCCAACGTCGGCCTGATGAACGGCTCGATGGCGATCTACAACGCCTGGTGCGACCGTCGCCCGATGCTGATCCTCGGAGCCACCGGGCCGGTCGACGCGCATCATCGCCGCCCCTGGATCGACTGGGTCCACACATCGAAGGATCAGGGCGCGCTGGTGCGTTCCTTCACCAAATGGGACGACCAGCCGGCCTCCGCCGAGGCCATGGTGGAATCCATCCTGCGGGCCGACCAGATCACGCGCTCGGCCCCGCACGGGCCCGTCTACGTATGCCTTGATGCGCACATTCAGGAAGGCGCCCTCGACCGCGAAGTCGTCGTGCCGGCGCTCGAGCGCTTCCGCCCCGCCAGCGCGCCGGCCGTGCCGATGGACGACCTGAAGGCGATCGACCGCGCCCTGCGCAACGCGCGTCGGCCGCTGATCCTCGCCGGCCGCATGTCGCGCAGCCCCGCCGATTGGGACAGGCGCATCGCGCTCGCCGAGCGCTACGGCGCCACCGTCCTGTCCTCCGCCAACAACGCCCCGGCTTTTCCGGTGGCGCACGCCAGTCACGTGCTGCCCCCGGCGGGCGACAAGGCCACTGAAGCGGAGAGCCGGCTGCTCGCCGCAAGCGACGTCATCCTGTCGCTCGACTGGCTTGATCTCGCGGGCTTCCTGCGGGCGCGCACGGGCGA
>JAIEQX010000101.1 GCA_019747375.1 Beijerinckiaceae bacterium
AACGCTGACCGGACTGAAGGCGGAATCCGTGATCGGCACGAAGGAGCATTGGCGCGGGTTCTACCCGGCTCAGCGCCCATGTCTGGCCGATCTCGTTCTGACCTCGTCGGAAGCGAATGTCGCGGCCTATTCGAACATCCGCTTCTCCGCCAATGCCGAACAGGGCAGGGCGGAGAACTGGTGCGATCTTCCCAACGGAACGCGGCGCTATCTCGCGATCGACGCCGGAAAGGTGCGTGACGCGAATGGTCGGATCGTCGCCGTCGTCGAGACGCTGCGCGACCTCACTGTAGAGCAGGAGGCTTTGGCGCGCCTGAACGCCGATCAGGCTGAGAGCCGGCGCATCGCCGCCGAAGAGCAGTCGTTGGCCATTCGCACCCTGGGACAGGGGCTGCATGTGCTCGCGCAAGGCGAGCTCGGCGTCGAGATGCGGCAGGCTTTCCCGGACGCCTACAAGCAATTGCAGGACGACTTCAATACCGCCACGCGTGCGCTGAGCGCCGCCATGTTGCGCATCCGGGGCAGCAGCGAGAATGTCGCCGGCGTGGCCGATGAGATCGCCGGCGGTTCTGCGGCTCTCGCCCAGCGCGCCGAGCATCAGGCCGCGATGCTGGAAGAGACGACGGCGGCGCATCACGAGATCACCACGACCGTGAACCGCACGCTGAAAGTTTCGCGCGAGGCGGCCTCCGTCGTCGCCAAGGCGAAGGACAGCGCCTCGCAATCGCGTGGCATCGTGGACGAGACCATCGTGGCCATCCAGTCAATCGAACACTCGTCGCGACAGATCACCCAGATCATCACGGTCATCGACGAGATCGCCTTTCAGACGAACCTGCTTGCGTTGAACGCGGGAGTCGAGGCGGCGCGCGCGGGAGACGCCGGGCGCGGCTTTGCGGTCGTGGCCCAGGAGGTGCGCGCGCTGGCGCAACGCTCGACCGACGCGGCAAAAGAGATCAAGGCGCTGATCGTGGCTTCGGCGAAAAACGTCGCCGACGGCGTCAGGCTGGTCAATCAGACGGGCGCGAGCCTGCACACGATCATCGATCAGGTGACGGACGTGGCGGGCCGATTCCACGAGATCGCCGCGTCAGCGGGCGAGCAGGCCGAAGCGTTGTCGGAAGTCAATCGCGCTTTGTCGGAACTCGACACCGTGACGCAGCAAAACGCCACTGTGGCGGATAACAACGCCAATGCATGTGAGCAATTGACGGCTGAATCCGAGCGACTTGCCGAGCTTGTCGGACAGTTCAGCTTGCGCAACGAGCAGGGCGCAGGAACTTTACTCGCGCCCAAGGCGCACGCCGCATGATGTCGTTTGTGACGCTCAAGCTGGGCCTCGCCTGCGACATCTCGCGCGGCTTTTTGTCTTCGATCGGTTCGACCGCGAGCGTTGACTCGCAGGCTGCGATGGGCAACGACAGGCGGATCGCTCGTGTGAAGTTTGAAGAGCGAGGCGTGACGAAGGTGGAATTGCGGCATGGCGATAGGCGAAGACCCCCGGCCGCCCACGGATGGCATTCTTGACGATACCGATCTTGCAAGCGCGCTCGACAGCGATCGCTTCAAGCGCTTTCTCGACCATGTGCCGGTTGCCGTCGCCGTGGCCGAGCTTCAGCCATCCGAGCGCATTACCTACGCCAATCTGGAATTCGAACGATTGACCGGTCGCGCCGCCTCGGAGATCGAGGGCCGCTCTTGGGACCGCATTACCGCAGTGGCGGCGGCGGGCAATGACATGCGCGAACTCGGCGAAGCCATCCGCCGCGAGGACGATTACATCGGCGCCTTCATGATCGAGCGCGATGGCGACGCAGCCATTGTGGATGCCTGGTCGAACGTCATCCAGAACGAGGATGGCAAGCCGATGTTCCGCCTCGTGGCGCTTGCAGAAATCAACGACCGCGAAGTCTCGGAGGCCAGCGACCTTGAAAAAAGACTGCGCGAGAAGGACCTCCTGCTGAATGAGTTGCAGCACCGCGTGAAGAATAACCTCCAGATGATCACCGCGCTGATCCGCCTGGAGACCCGCAATTTGCCCGATAACGCCACGGGCGAGCGCTTTCAGCGGCTTGCGGGCCGCGTCGAATCCCTGGCGCTGCTCTACCGGTCGATGTCGGAATCGGGCAGTGTCGAAAGCGTCGATCTTGGCGTTTACCTGAGCCAGATCGCCTCGGCTGTCATGCAGGCGCATGCAGTGGAGGGCATCCGCCTCAATCTCAAGATCGACACCTGGCCGGTTTCGGTGAATGTCGCCATGCCGACCGGGCTCGTCGTCAACGAACTCATGATCAACGCCCTGAAGCACGCATTTGTTGGGCGCGACGGAGGCACGATCACGCTGCACAGCCTGGTGGACGAAGCTGGATGTCGCGTCACCGTCGCGGA
>JAIEQX010000377.1 GCA_019747375.1 Beijerinckiaceae bacterium
ACGGCGCATCGCCGCTGGCCTGCGCGTCGAGACAGACGACGCCATCCATCGGACGCAGCGCGCAGACCACCCGCATGCCCGGCTGGCTCGCCGCCAGCGTCAGCACAATCTCTTCGCCCAGCGTCTCCACGAAGGAATCGTCGGCCAGCATGATGCTGGCGTCGACGTCGCGCGCAAAGGCTTCCGCTTCGTCCACGTCGAGATGCGCGGGCGCCAGGGCCACGTCGAGACCGGCGCGCAAGGCCGCAAAAAGCAGCACGACCGCGCCGACGCTCGCGCCGCCCAGCAGCAAGGCGCGCGATGCGCCGGCGTCGAGCGCGACAAGCTGCGTGGCGAGCGCCGCCACGCGGGCGTCGAAGGACTCGAACGTCAGCGCCTCGGCCGAATCCGCCAGCGCGATGCGATCCGGGCGCAGCCGCGCCGCGCCGTCGAGCAGCGCGCTGAACCCGAGAGGCTTCGGGAAACCCGCCAGTTTCGCCGGAGCTCCCGTCACGGCTCCTTCCTCCACCAAGTGTCCAGCGTGGCGCCGAACAGCGGCGCGGCGAAGCCGGCGTTGCGCTCCGGCCGCGTCAGCTTGGTCGAATGCGCGAACCATTGCTCGGACGCGTGGAACAGCGGCACGATGTAGAAGCCGGAGAGCAGCAGCCTGTCGAAGGCGCGCACCGCGGCCACGAAATCCTCGCGCGATGTCGCCGCCAGCATGGCGGCGATCATGGCGTCGACGGCGGGCGAGGCGACGCCCGCAAGGTTGAACGACGCTTCCTGCCTGGCGCTCGCCGATCCCCAGCGCGAGCGCTGCTCGTTGCCGGGAGACGCGGAGGCGAGCCAGGTGCCGAGCATCATGTCGAAATCGAAGCCCTGACGACGCCTCTGGTACTGAACTTCATCGACAAGCCGCACCTGCGCGCGCACGCCGATGCGCGACAGCGAACTGGCGTAATTCAGCGCCAGCCTTTCCTGGTTGCGGTCCGTCACCATGATCTCGAACGCCACCGGCTCGCCGGTCTTGCGCTCCACCAGGGCGCCGTTCGACAGCGCATAACCGGCCGCTTTCAGAAGGTTCAGCGCCTTGCGGGCGGAGTCTCGGTCGCGGCCCGACCCATCGGTGGAGGGCGGGCGCCAGCGTCCCTCCAGAATGTCGTCGCGAACAGCGCCGGGAAAGGGCGCCAGGAGATCGCGTTCGCGCGCGCTTGCGGGGCGGCCCGTGGAGGCGAGATCGGATTCGTCGAAGAAGCTTTTGGTGCGGCTGTACAGCCCGCCGAAAAGCTTGGCGTTGATCCATTCGAAATCGAACATCAGGCCCAGCGCCTCGCGCAGCCGCGCGTCGGCGAAGAGGGGACGGCGTGTGTTGAACGCGAAGCCCACCATGCCCTTGGGCACCCCGATGGGCGCGCTCGCCTTCACCATGCGGCCCGACGTCATGGCGGGGAAATCATATCCGGTCAGCCAGCGCGTCGGATTGGTCTCTTCGCGATAGTCGACAAGCCCGCCCTTGAAGGCTTCATAGAGCGAGGCCGCGTCGCGGAAATATTCGATCCTGATCTCGTCGAAATTGAACATGCCGCGATGCGCCGGCAGATCCTTGCCCCAATAGTCCGGGTTCCGTTTCAGGATCAGGCTTTCGCCCGGCCGCACGGCCGAAATCACGTAAGGCCCCGATCCGATCGGCGTCTCGAGACTCGTTTCCGCAAATGTCTCGGCGTTGGTGTGCTTCTTCGACAGGACCGGCATCAACGCGAGCGTCAGCGGCATTTCACGATCGCCGCTGCCCGTGAGGTCGTAGCGGATCGTCAGTTCGTCGGGCGTCTCGATGGATTTCACCAGCGCATAGGCTGAGCGCTGCTGCGGCCGTCCCTTGGCCTTCAGCAGCTCGAAGGTGAAGCGCACGTCCTCCGCGCGGATCGGCGTTCCGTCCGAAAAGCGGGCGTTCGGGTCAAGCCGGAAGATCACGTTTTCGCGCGCGTCGTCGGTCTCGATCGTCTTGGCGATCAGCCCGTAAAGCGTGAAGGGCTCGTCCAGAGAACGCGTCATCAGGGTCTGGAACACGTTCGTGTTCAGCCCCTGCGCTGTCGACCCGGCCTTGAGATTGAAAGGGTTGAGGCTGTCGAACGTGCCCTGGAACCCGATGCTGAGCCGTCCGCCCCGCACGGCCTTCGGGTCGGCGTAGGGCAGGTGGGCGAAGTCCGGCGGCAGGGCGGGCTCGCCGTGCATCGCGATGCCGTGCCGCGCCAGCTCCGCCCCCGGCGCCTGGGCCCGGGCGGGGCTTCCCGCAAGCGGCGTTCCCAGGACGGCGGGAAGGAGAAGGAGCCCGAGGCAAGCTCGGCGAATCGCTCGGTCGATCATGCGCGCACGTTATTGGAAGCAGCGGGCGGCGTCATTTGCCCTCGCGGCCGGGCCGGCTCTCTCCAC
>JAIEQX010000261.1 GCA_019747375.1 Beijerinckiaceae bacterium
ACGCAGGCCGCGGTAGCAGCCAAGGTCCATAAGGCGCGTGATGTTGATCGACACTTCGCGGCGCAGGTCGCCTTCCACGATGTAGTCGCGATCAATGGTCTCGCGGATCTGGAGGACTTCCGCGTCCGTGAGCTGCGAAACGCGGCGCTCGGCGGGGATGTTGACCTTCTCGCAGATCTCCTCGGCCTTCTTCGCGCCGATGCCGTGAATGTACTGAAGCGCGATGATGACACGCTTGTTCGTGGGAATGTTTACGCCAGCAATACGGGCCACAGGCCGTCTCCATGTGTGCGGCAAGCCGCGGTTGGGATACCCCGCGCCGGTGGAGGCCGGCCTATGCGGAGGCGAAACACAAAAACGCCCCGTCCCTTCCGATGGAAGGCTCCGGGACGCGCGCGTCTCTATGGATGCGCGCTGACTAGGCCAAACGCGGGCACGAGTCAACACATTGGAGCCGGAAACGCTGACGTTTCCGGCAATTCTGGACGCCTCAACCCGCGAGTACGGAATCGATGGCCCGGGTCACGTCGTCGATGGAGGCCATGCCGTCCACCGTCTTCAGCGTGCCCCTGGAGGCGTAATAGGCCGACACCGGCGCAGTCTGCTCCCGGTAGGCCACAAGGCGCTTCTTGAAAGCGTCGGGATTATCGTCGGCGCGCACGACGCCGCCGGCGGCGAGCGTCTCGGCGGCGCGCTTCTCGATACGCGCCATGAGGGCGTTCTCGTCGACCTTGAGCTCCACGATCCCGTCGAGCTTGAGGCCCTTCTTCTCAAGCATGACGTCGAGGGCCTGAGCCTGCGCGACCGTGCGCGGGAAACCGTCGAGGATAAAGCCGTTCACCGCATCGGGCTCTTCCATCCGGTCGGCGATGATGCCGACGACGATCTCGTCAGAGACGAGCCCGCCCGATTCCATCACGGCCTTGGCCTGAAGGCCCACCGGCGTACCGGCCTTCACGGCGGCGCGAAGCATGTCGCCCGTCGAGAGTTGCGGAATGCCGTGTTTCTTCACGAGGCGCTCGGCCTGCGTGCCCTTGCCCGCGCCCGGGGGCCCGAGAAGTACCAGTTTCATCTACGTCTCCCCCGCAGCTTCGCCTTGCGCACCAGTCCCTCATACTGCTGGGCCTGAAGATGCCCATGGACCTGCGCCACCGTGTCCATCGTCACGCTCACCACAATGAGCAGGGACGTTCCACCGAAGTAGAACGGCAGCGCGGCGTAGGAAATCAGCATTTCGGGTAACAGGCAGATGGCCGAGAGGTAGAGCGCGCCGATCACCGTAATGCGCGTCAGCACATAGTCGATGTACTCGGCGGTGCGCTCGCCGGGGCGAATGCCGGGAATGAAGCCGCCGTGCTTCTTCAGGTTGTCCGCGGTCTCCGTCGGGTTGAAGACGATGGCGGTGTAGAAGAAGGCGAAGAAGCCGATCAGCAGCACGTAGAAGATCATGTACGCCGGACGGCCGTGGGCGAAATACTGGTTGAAAGTCGCCAGCCAGCCAGTTGCGCCGGTCTGCGAGAAATTGGCGAGCGTCGTGGGCAACAGCAGCAGCGACGACGCGAAGATCGGCGGAATGACGCCGGCCGTGTTGAGCTTCAGCGGCAGGAACGACGTCTGGCCGCCGACCATCTGGTTCTGGCTCACCTGCCGCTTTGGATAGGTGATGAGCAGGCGGCGCTGCGCGCGCTCCATGAACACGATGAACGCGATAACGACCACCGACATCGCCATGACGACGAGGATCAGGGCGGTCGAGAGCGCGCCCTGACGGCCCAGTTCGAGGGTGGAAATGATGGCCGAGGGGAACGCCGCGACGATGCCCGCGAAGATGATGAGGGACGCGCCGTTGCCGATGCCGCGGGCGGTGATCTGCTCGCCCAGCCACATCAGGAAGATCGTGCCGCCCGTGAGCGACAGAATCGTCGAGACGATGAAGAACGGCCCGGGATTGGCGACGATGCCCGTCTGCCCCTGAAGGCCGATGGCGATGCCCCAGGCCTGGAACACCGCGAGAATCACCGTGAGATAACGGGTGTATTGATTGATGACCTTGCGGCCGGACTCGCCTTCCTTCTTCAGGGCCTCGAGCGTCGGCACAACCGACGTCATGAGCTGGATGATGATGGAGGCCGAGATGTAGGGCATGATGTTCAGCGCGAAGATCGCCATGCGCTGAACGGCGCCGCCCGCGAACATGTTGAACAGTTCGAGCACGCCCTGCTGGCTGCCCGTGAAGCTCTGCTCGAAGGCGACCGGATCGATGCCCGGCAACGGAATGTAGGTGCCGATGCGGTAAACGATGAGCGCGCCCAGCGTGAACCAAATGCGCTTCTTGAGTTCTTCGGCCTTGGCGATGGCCGAGAAGTTGATCGAGGAAGCGAGCTGTTCGGCTGCCGATGCCATTTTTGAGCTCCGAGCGGCGCGCCGGGCGCGCC
>JAIEQX010000278.1 GCA_019747375.1 Beijerinckiaceae bacterium
CGAGCTTGCGGAAGGTGGGACCGCTTCCGTGGGAGCGATATTTCTCTAGCGTCCGCGGTGAGATGCCGAGGATGCGCGCCGCTTCATGGGTGCGGACGTAACGTGTGGCGAGTTGCGCGGCCCTGTCGGGCATGGTGTGCCTCCGTCTTGCCTCGAAGCGCCGCGGCCAAGTCGCGGCATGTCGGGGGCACGGTGGCGGAGAGTTCAGGCGTTGAGGGTGGACAAAGATCTTCGAGGGGGTGTGTCCCCCCTATCGCGATATCGAGCGTAAGTGGCGCGCCTTGCGCCTCATCCTGCGCGAACGAGCCTAGGGCGTGGGAGGGATCGGCGGACGTATCAGCCGCCGCGCAGGAGCTTGAGATAACCGCGCTCGACGAGAGCGATCGAGTCGTGAATGAGACGGTTGGCGGCGCGGCGGGCGTGTGAATCCTTCCACTCGACAGACGGAAACCGCGCGTGTTCGGAGCGGAGGATTATTTCGGCGACGTCGCGCGGGCCGCCCCCAAGTTCGTGGACGTCGAAGGCGTGCAGAAGCTGGACAAGCCGACGCTTCCGCTGAGGCGTCAGGCGAAGGGCAGCGGGAAGAAGTTTGACGCGTTGGCCACGAAGACGGCGCACGAAGCGCAGTGCGACATCAAGCCGGAGTTCAAAAGAAATGTCGGGCGGCAGCAGAATGGCGGGCCGCGCGCTGATCTGATCGCCGCGCCAACGGACGTGGAGTTCGCCCGAACCGTCGATAACAACAAGCTCACGGCCCTCGTCGTCCGCGTCATCAGCAACGACTGATCCGAGCTGCGCGGGATCAAGCGACGTGAGCTGCTCGAACCCGCTCGGCGCTGTTTCGAGGATCAGCGTACCGGGCGATAGTTCGGGCAGCCAGGTGACCGGGGTGGTCCCAACGGGAAGACTTGGGTCATGGGCGAAAACGCAACCCCCATCGCCGAGCGAGTCCGACGCGGGCGGTCTCGGCATCGACGGAGGCGCGCGCGATCTGGCGCTGTGCGCGCGCGAAATCGCGGCGGTAATCATGGTTGCGGCGCAGGAATTCGACGGCGAAGCCGGGGCGCTCGAGACGGTTCAGGCGGTCAATCGTCTCCGACGAGCGCCAATACTCTGTAGGCATGGCGTTTCCTCTCGTTTTGTCCCTCCAGGGGGCTTCCACGATCCGGAAAACTCGTCGGCAAAAGTAGTCCTTAAGGTTGCATCGCGTGTGGCTGCGAGCCGTGGGAGTGTGGGGTGTCGGTTCACTGCATCCTGGGTTCAAGCAAGTGCCGATAGCCCGCCTCCGTCATCCAGCGGGCCCGCGCCAGATGGCTTTCATGAACCGTTTTGGCACGGGCGGGCTCCTGGGCCGGATTGAGGCCGAAGATCACCTGGACGACTTCGCGCCAGTCAGCGCCCTCTTCCTCGGCCATCAGCAATCGAAGATAGATCGCGAGATGCTGCTCGTCATAGGCGTTCACGCGTTCGGTGTGCGGCGGCCGGTCCTGAAAAGGCACCTGGGTCATTGCGATCTACCCCCTAGAGATCAAAGCAATGTGTTAGCCATTCATTTACCGCGAATTTTTGCAAGATTTGCGCCGCGAATACTTACGCCGCGATGCGTGGGGCGCATCACGTTGCTCGCGGAATTGGCAAACCGAGACCTCCGCAGCGTCGACGAATAGCAAAGGCATGTACGAATCGGAACGATCATTCCTGGAACGATAGTTCCTATATCGGCTCCATCATCGCCATGGATCTCAAGGAGGTCATGGCGGTCAATCTGCGTCGGTTGCGTCATGCGAAAGGGATGACGCAGGAGGAATTGGCCGAGAGTGCTGGGTTGAGCGCCCGGTACGTCGGAGGG
Organism: Beijerinckiaceae bacterium; assembly: GCA_019747375.1. Classification (GTDB taxonomy): domain Bacteria; phylum Pseudomonadota; class Alphaproteobacteria; order Rhizobiales; family Beijerinckiaceae; genus Terripilifer. The sequence goes on from JAIEQX010000278.1 coordinate 1,850, forward strand.
ATCGAACGCGCCGATGTTTCGGCCAGCGTCACCGTGCTCGGCCGGATCGCGGAGGCGCTTGAGCTGGAAGCTACCGAACTGGTGCGTGCCCTGCCGTCGAAGTCTAGGAGAAAGGCGCCGGCGGCGCCTCAGGCAGAGTAGTTGCAGCCGTTTATGTCTCACGTCTGAAGAATTCGACGGGGTCCGCCTCAAGGACCTCGGCGAGTTTCTCCAGCATGTCGACGGTCGCGGAGTGCTGTTCGCGCTCCAGCATGCCAACATAGTTGCGATTGATGCCCGCACGGTCGGCAAGCTCCTCCTGCGACATGCTTTTGGCATGTCTCAGTCTTCGCAGATTCGTGGCGACGATCTCCCGCAAGCTCATGCGGAGAGATCGCCGTGCCACCTAATATACTGCCACCTAGTAAACTAGGTATTCCGCCCGTTCAAGGTTGGCGGTCGCTCTTGGAGCATAAGGCGATGCCCCGCCCGGACCAGCCGGACGGGGCATTGGAGGCGGGGTCAGTCGCTCCGGCGGCCGTTGGGGCGGGACCAGATCAGGCTGTAGCCTTCGCCCTCTTCGTCGTCGAAGAGGTTGGCGAAGATCGGGGCGGTGAAGCTCGGATCGTCGAGCTTGAGGCCCAGATAGTCGCGGCCCTCGT
>JAIEQX010000341.1 GCA_019747375.1 Beijerinckiaceae bacterium
CTCGCCCTGGAGATGGGCGCGCACCTCACCGGGCTCGATCGTTTTGTGGATCGCAGCACCTCGAACTGGCTGCAACTGGCGTTAGCAACCCCGGTTGTCCTTTGGGCTGGCTGGCCGTTCTTTGTCCGCGGCTGGCAGTCGCTCGTCAACCGCAGCTTGAACATGTTCACGCTGATCGCCATCGGGACGGGCATGGCATGGGCATACAGCATCGTCGCGACTCTCGCCCCCCAGGTGTTTCCCGCCGCCTTCCGAGCGGCGGACGGCACCGTGGCAGTGTATTTCGAGGCTGCCGCAGTGATCACGGTCCTCGTTCTGCTGGGCCAGGTGCTGGAGCTGCGCGCGCGAGAGACCACGAGCGGCGCGATCCGGGCGCTGCTTGACCTCGCGCCCAAGAGCGCCAGGCGGATTCTCCCGGACGGAGCGGAAGAGGAAGTTCCGCTCGACACGATCGGCGTCGGAGACCTCCTGCGGATCCGTCCGGGAGAAAAGGTGCCGGTCGACGGCGAGGTCGTCGAAGGCCGCAGTTCCGTCGACGAGTCGATGGTCACCGGAGAGTCCATGCCCGTCTCCAAAACGGCCGGCGCGCGCGCCATCGGTGGCACCATAAACCAGTCCGGAGCCCTGGTAGTGCGCGCGGACCGGATCGGCCGAGACACGATGCTCGCGCGAATCGTGCAGATGGTATCCGAAGCCCAGCGCAGTCGGGCGCCCATTCAGCGCCTCGCCGATCGCGTTTCCGGGTGGTTCGTCCCCGCGGTGATCGGAGTCGCGATCTTGGCGTTCGCCGCGTGGGCGGCCTTCGGTCCCGAGCCGCGTCTGTCCTATGGCCTCGTGGCGGCGGTCGCTGTGCTCATCATCGCCTGTCCGTGTGCACTCGGCTTGGCGACCCCCATGTCCATCATGGTCGGCGTCGGGCGCGGCGCGCAGGTCGGAGTGTTGATCAAGAACGCCGAGGCCCTCGAGCGGATGGAGGCGGTCGATACGCTGGTGATCGACAAGACAGGCACTCTCACCGAAGGCAAGCCGGCCGTGACCCGCGTTCTGCTGGCGCCGGGTTATTCGGAAGAAAAGCTGCTCGGCCTGGCGGCCAGCGTCGAGCGCGCGAGCGAGCATCCGCTGGCGGCCGCGATCGTTGCCGCCGCCGAGACGCGCGGCATTCCGCTCGCGCCAGTTGAGGACTTCGACTCTCCCGTCGGACGCGGGGCGCTGGGCCGCGTGGGAGGCCAGAAGGTCGTCTTGGGAAACGCGGCCTTCATGGTCGAGCAAGGCGTCGACGCCGGAGAATTGTCCGAGGCGGCCGAGGACTTGCGGCGCGACGGCGCGACGGCGATCTTCGTCGGCGTAGACGGCCGCGTCGCAGGGGCGATCGCGATTTCGGACCCGATTAAGACTTCGACTCCCGAGGCGCTGCGTCAGTTGAAGGCGGAGGGCATTCGGATCGTGATGCTCACCGGCGACAATTGGACCACCGCCCGCGCCGTCGCCAGCCGGCTGCGGATTGACGATGTCGAGGCCGAGGTGCTGCCCGAACAGAAGAGCGAAGTCGTCAACCGGTACAAGAAGGCCGGCCGCGTCGTGGCCATGGCGGGGGACGGCGTCAACGATGCCCCGGCGCTTGCCGCCGCGGACGTCGGGATCGCCATGGGCTCCGGGACGGACGTGGCGATCGAGAGCGCCGGCATCACTTTGTTGAAGGGCGATCTCACCGGGATCATGCGGGCGCGCCGCATGTCGGAGGCCACGATGCGGAATATCCGCCAGAACCTGTTCTTCGCTTTCATCTACAACGCAGCGGGGATCCCCGTGGCAGCTGGCGTCCTCTACCCGTTCTTCGGAATCCTGCTTTCGCCCATTATCGCGGCCGCAGCTATGGCCTTGTCGTCGGTCAGCGTGATCGTGAACGCGTCAAGGCTCCGGTGGATGCGCCTGTGATTATTTGGGGCGATGATGTCGTTCATGGACAGAATTTTCTTCAGCGACCGCGGGAGCGGCGCGCAGCCGAGGAGGCAGGAATGACCGGACGATTCTCGACGACAAGACGGGCCTTGATGCAGGCCTCGCTCGGGATTTTGGCGATGGGTCCAGCGCTTGGGGAGGAGGCGCCGCCGACGATGCGAGTGACGAAAGATCCGAGCTGCGGATGTTGCGGCGCGTGGGTCGACAAGGTCCGCGAGGCCGGCTTTACGGTTCAGGTCGTGGAGACGGCGAATACAAACGTGGTCAAAGATCGCCTTGGCGTCCCCGCGGCTCTTCGTTCATGCCACACCGCGGAGATCGGGAAATATGTACTTGAGGGCCACGTGCCAGTCGCCGCGATACAACGGCTGTTGAGAGAGAAGCCTGACGGGGCGGGGCTCGCTGTTGCCGGCATGCCTGTTGGCTCGCCCGGCATGGAGGCGCCTGGACAGCCGGACGATGTCTATGACGTCGTCCTCTTCGGCGCGAAAACGCAGCGTGTCTTCGCGCGCTATAGGGGCTCGCAGGAAATCTGATCACCC
>JAIEQX010000040.1 GCA_019747375.1 Beijerinckiaceae bacterium
CGAGATGCGCCGCGAAAGCTACTCCAACCGCTTCGCCACGGCACTGGAAGGCATCGACGACGAGAATCCTGCAGTGATCGTCAACCGGACAGGCAATCGGACGCCCGTACCGCGCGTCGTCGGCAAGATCCGGCGCACGCGCCCCGTCGAGCTGCGCGACATGCAGTTTCTGCGCGCCAATACCGATCGCCTGGCAAAGATCACCCTGCCGGGTCCCTTCACCATGGGTCAGCAGGTGAAGGACGAGTTCTACAAGGACGCCGAGGCCATGTGCATGGACTACGCGCAGGCCGTGAACGAGGAAGCGCATGAACTCGTCAAGGCCGGCGCCGACGTCATCCAGCTCGACGAGCCGTGGTTGCGTAACAATCCTGACGAAGCGCAGCGCTATGCGGTCAAGGTCATCAACCGTGCCCTGCAAGGCCTGACGGTACCGACCGTCGTGCATCTCTGCTTCGGCTATGCCGCGGTGGTGACCGGCCTGAAGCCGACGGGCTACTCGTTCCTGCCCCAGCTTTCGGACACGATCGCCCAGCAGATCTCGATCGAATCTGCCCAGCCGAAGATCGACCTGGGCGTTCTCAGGGACCTCGCGCCCAAGAAGGTCATGCTCGGGGTAATCGATCTCAGCGATCCTGAAATCGAGACACCCCAGAAGGTCGCCAAGCGCATCCGCGCCGGACTGAAACATATCGGGCCCGAGAAACTGCTCCCGGCTCCCGACTGCGGCATGAAATACCTGCCGCGCGCGACGGCCTTCGGGAAATTGAAGGCGCTCAGCGAGGGCGCAACGATCGTTCGGAACGAACTGGGTTAGGGCGCGACCTTGCAGGCCAGCGAGCCGTAGTCGCGTTTCCCCACGATCGGCGTGACGGTCATCGTCGTGGGCGGCATCACCGACTTCATCCAGGCTTCGACGAGGGCCTTGTTGGAGTTCGCATCGAAGAACAGGCAGCCCTTCGGGGCGCTCGCGACCTTGCGGATCCATGCCTCCTGCTCCGAGCGCAGCCACAGGCTGTTCTTGGGCGAGGTGATGCCCGAAAGCGAGCGCAGGCCGCCGAAGAAGTAGAACGAATCGGGCTGCGGGATGAGATCGTCGAACCGGTAGGAGGCGAACTCGACGGATCGTCCGTTCAGCCGCTCCTTCAGCAGGCGGAAGAACTCCTCGGCTTCGGCGAAGTCCGGATGGCCCCTGAACGCCGCCTGATGACGCGCGATCGGCGAATAGAGGGTGGCGAGGTCCGGGTACTGTCCCCGGTGACTGCGCAGTTCACGATAGAGTTCCACCATCCCGGCCGTGTCGCGTCCGGTGGCGCCGAGCTCGGCCACGCGGCGGGCGGCTTCACTCCATCCGGCGATGGCCCCCTCGGCGATCAGCATCACGGAGAGAACCATCATCGCGGTCCGTGTCGCTCCGCGGCCGACGCAGCGCCAGACGAACACCGGCAGCATCAGGAGCAGCAGCGGCAACAGGAAGGACGGCCCCGCGAGGTGCGAGACGTCCGCGCGCATCAGCGCGAAGACGTGCAGGATGAAGGCGCCGACCGCCACGCCGGCGAACCTCCGCACGAAAACGCGCGTCCTGCCGTCGGCGAGCGCCCAATTGCGGCCCAGGAAGGATGCCAGCAGACCGATCACGACCAGCAGCAGCGGCACCAGACCGTAGGTCAGTAGCAGTGGCCTGAATTCCTCGCCCGACACCGCGAGCGCGGACACGAAGCGGCCGTGCACCACCTTCAGCGTCAGGTCGATGCCGAGATTGTCCGACCAGATCGAGTTGGACACACCCGCCGTCACGAGGCTCGACTTGGCACCGGCCAGCGCCATCACCTCGAAGAAGTGGGCCGGCCCGACGAAGGCCGAGACCAGCCCGACGAAGAGAACGATACCCGTCGCGACGAAGAGAAGTGCGAACCGGACGATCGCCCTCGGCCCCATGCCGGACGCCGGGCCGAACAGGGCCACCGAGAAGGCGAACACCAGAAAGCCCGCGGTCAGGTTCTCCTGACTGAGAAAGCCGCCGAGGCCCCAGGCTGCACCGGCCAGTACCGGAGCCAACCAGCCGCGCCGTGCGGAGGCGCCCCCCAGAAGCAGCCAGGCCAGCCACAGCGACAGGATGGGAATCATCAGCCAGCGCGTCAGCACCGCCCAGCCCGCAAGGTCGAGGCGCTCGGCGGGACTGGGCCACAACGTCCAGCCGACCAGACCGGCGACCGCCCAGCCGAAGCCCAGGAATTGCTGCACCACCACGAAGAACACGATGACGCAGACGACGTTCAGCAGGAGGTTCGCAGCAAAGAAGCCGTGATTGCTGAAATGCACCAGATCGACGAGACCGCTCAGCAGCACCTGGTTGCCCGGCCCATACTGGGTCTGCGCCTCCAGATATGGCACTGCGCCGAGCCGGATCTGTTGCAGCGCGCTCAGATGGACGTGCGAATGGATGTCGTAGAATGGCGCCAGGGTGCCGTCGCCGATCGCGCCGACGCCGCGCAGAGCCGGCAGACCCAGCCAGCAATAGGCGA
>JAIEQX010000323.1 GCA_019747375.1 Beijerinckiaceae bacterium
TCCGGGGCGAGGTCGACCAGATCGCCGCCCCCATGGGGACCAGGTAATCGTCGCGCAGCCGGTCCGAGAATCCGTTGCGCGCCAGATAGTCGCCGAGCGAGCCTTCGCCCACGGTTCCGTTGCGTGAATCCGACAGGGCGCGCTCCTGGAAGCGGCGGATCTCCAGCAGCATCCTGAGAAACGGGACGGAGAGAAGATTGCTCTTCTGCGCGAACAGCCCGCCGATGACGCCGGCGCCGTCGCGGCCGCACCATTCGAAGCGCCCGCGGTCGGCCGACACGGAGAAGCTCATGTCGGAGGCCTGCGTGGCGACGCCCAGATAGGCGAACATCGCGGTCAGGTTCGGATAGTTCTTCTCGTTGTAGACGATGAAGCCGGTGTCGACCGGGATTTTCACGCCGTCATAATCGACGTCGACGGTCGCCGAATGCCCGCCTGCGCGCGCATCGCGTTCGTAGACGACAATCTCGTGATGGCCCGACGCCTGAGAAATGGCCAGCGCGGCTCCGTGGCCGGCGATGCCTGTCCCGACAATGGCGATTCTCATGCAGCGATCCGTTTTCCCAGAAGAGCGAAGGTCAGGCCGTGTCCGTCCGGATGGACGACAGCGCGGCAAGCGCGCGATCACGCGCCCGTGCGTGATCGATGATCGGTCGCGGATAGGTCTGGTCCAGCACGACGCCTGCCTTGCGCAGAACGGGTTCGGGAGCAAGCCAGGGTTCGTGGATCCATGTGTCCGGCAGTTCAGCGAGTTCAACGACGTGCTTACGCACGTAGCTTCCGGCCGGATCAAACTTGCGGCCCTGTAACGTGGGGTTGAAGACGCGGAAATAGGGCGCGGCGTCGGCGCCGGAGCCCGCCACCCATTGCCAGCTGGCGGGATTGTTGGCCGGATCGGCGTCGCAGAGCGTGTCCCAGAACCAGTCCTCGCCGACGCGCCAGTCCACAAGCAGGTCCTTGACCAGGAAGGAGGCGGCGATCATGCGCACGCGATTGTGCATGACCCCGGTGGTCCAGAGTTCGCGCATGCCGGCGTCGACGATGGGGTAGCCGGTGCGGCCCTTCTTCCAGGCCGCCAGCATGGCGGGCTCGGGCTCGAGCCACGGGAAGGCGTCGAATTTCGGCTGGAAGTTTTTCCGCGTCAGGTCGGGCGCGTTGTAGAGCAGATGATAGGCGAATTCGCGCCAGCCGAGTTCCGCGATGAATTTCTCGACGTCGCGGCCCGGCGCCCCGCGCGCCTGTTCGGCATGGCGGGCGGCGTAAAACACCTGCCGGGGCGAGACTTCGCCGAAGCGCAGATGCGGCGAAAGGCCGGATGTGGCGACGACGTCCGGCCGGTCGCGGCCCGAGGCGTAGCGCGGCAGGCCATCGTCCAGAAATCCTTCGAGCTTTTCGTGGGCGCCGGCCTCGCCGGGCGTCCATGTCTCGCGCAGGCCGCCGGCCCAGTCGGGCCTGGTGGGCAGCAGGGCCAGCGCCTCGAGCGGGACGCGCTCCGGGCCTCCGGCGGGCCAGGGCGCGGCCGTGAGCTTCTTTGGGGCGGGGAGGGGCGCGGCGGGTTCGGGCAGGGCGCGGGCGGCTCTCCAGAAGGGCGAGTAGACCTTGAAGAAGTCGCCGGTCTTGGTCTTCACCTCCCAGGGCTCGTGCAGGAGCTGGCCCTTGTGGCTGCGGACGTCGATTCCCTGGTCGGACAGGGCCGCCTTGGCGCGCCGGTCGATTTCGATCTCGGCCCGGCCGTAGCGGCGGGTCCAGAAAGCGCCCGGGGCTTTGGCCGCGAGAGCGAGCGATTCGATCGTCTCCGCGCCCGGTCCGCGCAGTATGTCGAGGCGGGCGCCGAGCGCGGCCAGCGAGTGGCCGAGCGCCGCCAGCGAATGGTGCAGCCACCAGCGGGAGGCGCCGCCGAGGGGGCGAATGTCGGGGCTCTCCTCGTCGAGGACATAGATGCAGAGAATCGGCGCGCCCCGTTCCGCAGCAGCGCTCAGGGCGGGGTTGTCGGACACGCGCAGGTCGTCGCGAAACCAGACGATGACGGGCGCGGACGCCCCCGGGGGCGCGTCGTGTTCAGGCTTGGGCGGCATGCGAATCCCTGGACGTTCCGGCGCAGATCCGCGCCGGTCAGCGAAGTACGCTTACGAACGGACGCCGGATCGAAGCTTGAGAGGAGATTTCGCTTTTGCGCCGTGATCCGCCCAAGGCGGAAAGTGGAGGCCTCGGAGGGAATCGAACCCCCGTACAAGGATTTGCAGTCCTCTGCGTAGCCACTCCGCCACGAGGCCTCAGGTCGCGTGTGTCACCGCGAGCGCCCGGCGTCTTAGCGCAGGAACATGGGCGGGGGCAAGGCCGTGCGGCCAATATAGCTTCGAATTCGTGTCCGGGGGCGAAAGTCGTGGGCGGGATGTCGTTTGTGCTTTGCAACGGGTCATCGGCTTGCTATATGCCCGGTCGTTCGCGGCCAACGCGATCCCCGATAGCTCAGTTGGTAGAGCATTCGACTGTTAATCGAATTGTCGCAGGTTCGAGCCCTGCTCGGGGAGCCAACATCCTCACGAAAGC
>JAIEQX010000306.1 GCA_019747375.1 Beijerinckiaceae bacterium
CACGACGGCTTCGCTTTGGAAGGGCTGCAGGCGGGCACGGTTCTTGGCGGTCAGCCCGGTCGCCTCCGGCTCCAGCCGTTTGGCAATCTTCGTCATCGCGGCGAGAGACGCGGCATTGACCCCAACATAGTGTCGAGCGATGCCAATCAGCAGATGAGCACGCCGCGCCAGCGTGCTTGACTGGTTGGTCTCGCCGCCATTGCGCTGCCAAAGGTCCAGAAACCCGGCCCGAAAATTGGGAAGCGAGACGAGATCGGCGAGGCTGCGCAGCGAGCCCGGCGCGACGCCGCTCTGCACAATCGACCAGGCAAAATTGCGTAGGACGCCACGATAGGTCTCAAGGGTCTTTGGCCGCAGCGGCTTCGGCGGTCCGTCCATCCCCATTGGATCGACGCCTGCCTGCCGCGCGAGATACGCCTCGACGTCGGCCTCAAGGCTGGCGGGATACGCCGACCAGGGCAGATGCCGGACCGGACGGCGGCTTTCCCATTCGAGCCGGATTTGCGGCCAGCCGGGAACATGCTCAACTGCATGGTTCCAGTTGGCGATGAAGCGGCGGCAGACATCTTCCGGCTTCCGGCGCAGGCTGTTCGTGCGGACCTCGTCGAGAAAGCCAACAAGGTCTTCCACCGTGAGCGCCGAAGGTCCGATCTGGCGGGCGGACAGACAACGCAGGCCGGGCTCGATCGACGCGCGGCGGAAGCGCGGTTCGAGGCCGGCGCTCAAGGCGGTCCATTCCGCGGAAAGCGGAATCGTATGGCGCGCTGGCAGCAGCGGCCCGGCCAACGTCAGCGTCTGACCGACCAATGAACGTACGTTGGCCCAGCGCCGGTCGCTGACATCGCAGGCGGCAGGCCGCGCGGCGGCGAGCAGCGCGCCGATCTGGCGCGGGGCAGCCGGCAGGGCATCAAGCGGCTTGCCAAGCACCCTGGCGCAGGTGTTCAAGGCGGATAGGAGGTCCTGACGACGTTGCATGGGAAGGACGCCATCCGCCCTGACCGCGTCGCGAACGTCTGCAAGGCTAAGCTTTCGTGAAAGGACATCAATGGACATGGCGAGCCTCGGGATGACTGAATGTGACAATACTTAGGAATCGTGAATACGTCTACACTAAATTCGAAAGCAATACTATGTAGACGCTTTCACGACGGGTATTTATATTTTACATTCTGGACGTTACTGGCATTATTTGACCTCTCCCGTCACTTCGGCTTCAGCAGCGCAGCCAGATCCTCCGGCTGGATGCGGACCGACCGCCCGATCCGCAGGACCGGCAGCGTGCCGGCGTCGATCAGCCGACGAATTGTGCGCGGACTGATCTGAAGCCGCTCGGCGGCTTGTGCGATCTTCAGGAGCTGCGGCGAGACATGAGAGAGGGCGGCCGGCGCAGCCCGGCGCACGCCCGTCGAAAGACGTTCGTTCATTTGCATTTTCCTTTAGCTTGGGAAGTAGGCGTCCCGACCGGGCTAGTTCCGGTCGAGGCGTTGGCGTCCCGCGCCGCCAGTCGGCCCAGCAGCCGCGCGAGGTCGATCAGGGCGGGATGGCCCTGACCCGGCGCCAGCGGCGGCGGGTCGATCTTCGAGCGGAGGGGGCGGGGCCCTTCAATGGTTTGGCGAGCACAAGACATGCTCGCCACCCTGCGCAAGGGGCCAAGCCTTGTGGTCCTCGAAACCCCGAGAAAAAAAGCGGTGGTTTTGCGGACGTCTTCTCGGACTAGGCGGACATCTTCTTGCTTGTGCGTTCGATTACGGCTTCGAGCCCCTTCGTACCGATTCTGAGCGCGATAAGAACGTCATTGCAGGCATCGATAAACGGGCCGCTCTTGGCGGTCGACGGCAAGCATCCAACTCGATTGCGATAGTCGGCGATCAACTCCTGAACAACGTAATTGCGGTAGAGGCTCAGGGGTCGTCCGCCCTTGTGGCTTCGTTCGACGCGCAGCGCCGCCTCAAGCGGCGCCTTCAGTTCTTCCAGCAGCCGCACAAGGAGAGCCGGGCCGATCTCGGCCCCCACGGCTTGCCGTTGGGCGCGCGTCAGCCGATCGACGAGATGCACGTCGCCGCGTCCGCATCGTTCGATCTCGTCGGCGATTGCTCGCTCGTCGATCCTCCAGGCGACTGACCCCGCCAGTTCTTCGATCGCCTGGCAGGACAGGAGTTCCCCCAATCGGCCCATGAGACCTGAGCGAAACGCGGGGCTTGATGTCAGCGCGACTGTGCGCGCCAGCTTCGAAACCAGATCAAGCGATTTGGTCGCGTCCTTTAGGGCCGCCAGACGCGCGTGCCGGTCCGGCGTGGTTTGGACGTGCTGCCGGTGGCGGTCAATTTCTGTGGCCAGGCGTGCCACTAACGAACGGTTGAACAGGTCTTGCATAAATAGAAGATGTCCGGAGAGGGGGCCGGACCGCAAGACTCTAGTTGCAAACTTTGCGACGGTTTCCTCCCGCAACAGCGGAACGGCGGTCGCGGTCTTACGTCCGAGGGAAGAATTGTCCCTTCCGGATGCGGACGCCGACCTCCTCGCCGACGGACAGGACGGCCTGCGGCAAGGCCA
>JAIEQX010000043.1 GCA_019747375.1 Beijerinckiaceae bacterium
GGGATCGATCCGCCCGATCCGGCCAGCACGGGCTCGCGATCCCATTCCGTGTGCAGGGCGCGGCGGGCGCGCGCCAGAGCTTCCGACGAGAAAGGCAGCTGCAACGCCGGCGAGGCGCCGTGCGAGAGGAATTCGGCGCGGCAATCCGGAGGCAGGCGCGAGCGCACGAAAGCCCGGAACGCTTCCACGATCTTGTCCGGATCCTGCTTGCCGACAAGGCGGAAGGAGAATTTGGCGCTGGCCTGTGCGGGCAGAACCGTCTTCGAGCCCTTGCCCGCATAGCCGCCCGAAATGCCGTTGACGTCGCAGGTGGGGCGCGACCAGATCTGTTCGAGCACGCTGCGATCATGTTCGCCGGCAGGCTCGGACAGGCCGATGTCGGCGAGAAAGCGCTGCGGATCGAAATCAAGCGCGCGCCATTGATCGGCGACATCGCGCGGCAGATCCTCGACGCCGTCGTAGAAGCCCGGCAGGGCGACGCGATTCTGGTCGTCGTGCAGGTCGGCGACGATGCGGCCGAGAACGCGGATCGGATTGATGGCGGGACCGCCGAACATGCCGGAATGCAGATCGCGCGAAGCCGCGTGGATGACCACTTCCTCCAGCACCAGACCGCGCAGCATGGTGGTGATGGCGGGCGTCCGCCTGTCCCACATGCCGGTGTCGCAGACGAGCATGAGATCCGCCTTCAGCTCGCTCTTGTTCTCCGCGAGAAATGCGGGAAGCGACGGCGAACCGGTCTCTTCCTCGCCTTCGAACAGGATGCTGACGTCGCACGGCAGACCGCCGGTCTCCACGAACGCCCGGCAGGCTTCGACGAAGGTCGTGAGCTGGCCCTTGTCGTCGGCTGCGCCGCGCGCCACGATGCGCTTGCCCTCCGGCGTCTCGGCGATATGCGGCTTGAACGGATCGCTTCCCCAAAGCTCCAGCGGATCAGCGGGCTGAACGTCGTAATGTCCGTAGAACAGCACATGCGGGACATCGCGGCGCGACGCTTTCGCATGCGCCACCACCATGGGATGGCCGGCGGTCTGGCGCAGCGAGACATCGAAGCCGAGGCTTTTCAGTTCATCGACGAGCCATTGGCCGGCGCGCTGGCAATCGGCCGCGAAAGCCGGATCGGTGGAGACGGACGGGATGGCGAGAAGGCCGAAAAGGCGCTGCACCGCCGCTTCGAGATTGCCGTCGATCTTCGCGAGAACCTGTTCCACAGCGGCCATGCCGGTTTCCTTTGCTTTGCATCAGGGCGATTGACTCGCCGCCTCGAGCGTACCAACCTTCGGGTCTCAGTGAGCGTTCATTTCAAAATAAGCTGCCGGGATGCGGGCGCATTCAAGTCCGTCGGCTCGATCCGTCCATTTTCAAAACCATGCGAGGATTTGAGATGAAACCTGTTTTCATGACGTTGCTTTCATGCGCCATCGCGATCCCGCTTCTGATGCTTTCGGCTGTCGCCGCCGACCTCTCTCCGCGCATCAGTCCCGCTATAGGTCCTGCCGCCTGCACCAACCACACAAGGGTGAAAGTCGGCGAGCGTTGCAACCTCTTGCTGGCCCGCTGCTTCGATGGGCGAAACGCAGAGTTCCACCGATGCAACCCCAACCTCTCATGCTCCGCCTTGCGCGATAACCAGCGAATCAAGACTCCGCGCGCCTGCTGACGCGCGCGAAGTCACTTCTTCATCATGCCGCCGAGCACGTTGCGCAGGATCACGCGGGTGATCTGCGTGCCGATGGAGCGCGCGGCCGATTGCGTCGCCGAACGGAGGATCATCTCGCCCGGCGACATGCGCTTGCGGCCCTTGCCGTTTCCGCCGCTCGAGCCGCCCAGCAGCCCGCCGAGCATGCCGCCGATCGTGCCCATGATGCCGCCCTCGCCCTCGGCCTCCGCCTTTTCGGCCGCGACCTTGTCGCTGGCGCGCTTGGCCAGCATCTCGAACGCGGATTCGCTGTCGACCTCGGTGTCGTATTTGCCCTTGAGAGGGCTGCCCGCCACCACCTTCTGGCGCTCCGCTTCGGTGATGGGGCCGACGCGTGAATCCGGCGGCGCGATCAGGGCGCGCTCGACGATGGAGGGCGTGCCCTTGCCCTCCAGCGTGGACACGAGCGCCTCGCCGACGCCGAGCTCGGTGATGGCCTTGCCGGTGTCGAAAGACGGGTTCTGGCGGAAGGTCTCGGCCGCCGCCCGCACGGCGCGCTGGTCGCGCGGCGTGAAGGCGCGCAGGGCGTGCTGCACGCGATTGCCGAGCTGGCCGAGCACGACCTCCGGCACGTCGAGCGGGTTCTGGGTGACGAAATAGACGCCAACGCCCTTGGAGCGAATAAGGCGCACGACCTGCTCGATCGCGTCCATCAGGGCCTTGGGAGCGTTGTCGAACAGCAGGTGGGCTTCGTCGAAGAAGAAAACGAGCTTGGGCTTGTCGAGATCGCCGACTTCGGGAAGCGTCTCGAACAGTTCGGACAGCATCCACAGCAAAAAGGTGGCGTAGAGACGCGGCGAGCGCATCAGCTTCTCGGCCGCCAGGATGTTGATGATCCCGCGCCCGTCGCGGTCCTTGCGCAGGAAGTC
>JAIEQX010000136.1 GCA_019747375.1 Beijerinckiaceae bacterium
CGCTGATTTTGTTGATCTGACCCGTGCTTCTTAAACCACAGAACCCGGGTCCGCTACTTTAGGCTTAGGGCCTTGAGATCAACTACCAGACCCTCGTGGGACTTCCAAGCCGTCCCCCAATGCGAGCGCGGAGACGGCTGCTAGCCTCCGCCCCGGTTGGCGTCCTCACGCATTTCGGCCAGCTTGACGCTCAGCGCCTCGAACTTCTCGAGCCAGCGCGCCAGATCGCGTTTGACGTCGAGCGTCGACTGCTCGTCCTCGATCTGCGCGACCTTCTCTTTGACCTGCTCGATCAAGGCGGCGGCTTCGCGCCAGGATCTGTCGAAATCGAACATCGGCATCATCCGCTCCTCTGACCGCGGCGCAATACGGCACTCTCATCTCGCATCCGCGCTCCTTAAGCCGTCACGTATGGCACGGGCAAGACGTCGGTCGACGATTCGCATCGCCCGGCCAGAATACCCCAACCAGCCGGCGCCCGCGCCCTGCAATTCCGGGCCGGCGTCCCCACCCGCCCATATCGGGCGGCGTCGCAAGAGCGCCGGGCCGGCGCGCCAGCGCTTTCCGGCCGAGCCCGCGATGGCCCCGCTCCCTGACGCTCTTCGCCGACAGGTCGGGCCCCCGCGTCTCGCGCACGGCGGCCCTGGCCTGTGGCGTCACGCAGACGCGCGCGAGTAGGACGATTGCGCATGGCAGCCTTCGATAACAGGGCCCTATCCGTCCAGCAAGGGAGCCGCCGGGAGTCTGGAACTGGAATAAGTCAAGGCTGGAGCGCCGGAACGGCCGGAGAGCACAAAGCTCAGCTTTGTCCGCCCCCGGAATCCGCGCTGTTCACTAGTCCTTGCAGAATGACATAGACGGAATACGCAAAGGCTTCGTCGGCGGAGGCCGAGCCCGGCCCGGAATAGAGCCCGTCCATTTCCATGCTGACGAACCCGTGCAGAAACGCGCTGATGCAGCGTGTCGCCGCATCTGCATGCGCCGTCCCCACGAGCCCCGACACCACCTGAATGGTGACGCCGGAAACGTTTCCCCGCGCGGGCGCGAGTTCCGGCCGATGCAACAGCCGATAAATGGCGGGTCGGCGACGCGCAAAATCCCGATAGGCTCCGGCAAGCTTTGTTAAAGCATGAGCGGGCGAATGGTCCTTGACGGCCGCCGCCAGATGCCCGTCGAACTGCGCCTGCGCCTGATCGCGCACGGCGCGCAACAAGGCTTCGCGATTGTCGAACCGTTTGTAGAGCGAAGGCGCGCGGATGCCGACGGCGTCGGCCACATCGCGCATCGACAGGCCTTCGACGCCGTTTTGGCGAACGAGGCGCCGCGCCGCCGTCAGAATGTCTTTCTCAGACGTCTTGGCCAGCGCCGGGCTCATGAGCGAACTCCGATCGCAAACCTTCGCCGCACGTCAAAACGGATCATGGTGGACGAGCCCCGGCCCGATTCGGCCCTCAAGCCTCATAGCATTCCGGCGCCCTGCGCACCAACGGCTGCGCGAGCGTGTGATGCGCCCTGACGGAACCCCGGACCGCGCTTCCGGTTGTGTCGCATTCAAACGACAAACGGAGTTCCTCACATGCGCAAGTTCATCCTCGGGGTCGCCATCGCTTCGCTCGCAAGCGTAAGCCTTTCGCTTCCGGCTCTCGCACGCCAGCCCAACGCAGACGAGCGCACGCGGATCGAACAGGCATTGAGGGCGGACGGCTTCGTCAGCTGGAAAGATATCGAGCTGGATGACGATGTCTGGGAGATCGATGACGCCATGCGGACCGACAACGCGGCGGGTCGCCGCCAGTCCTGCGATCTCGAGATCAGCCCCGCCAATTACCAGATCGTGGCGCGCGACTGCGACTGACGCACCCGCTTCCGCGTGCTATGGCGTACGTCCATGAACGAACGCAAGACACGCATCGACATTTACGTGGACGCGGACGCCTGCCCGGTGAAGGCCGAGGTCTTCAAAGTTGCCGAGCGTCACCGCGCCCACGTGTACGTCGTCTCAAACAGCTTCATCGCTCTCCCGCGCGATCCAGGCATCGAACGTGTGATCGTGGCCGCAGGTCCGGATGTCGCGGATGACTGGATCGCTGAACGTGCGGTCCGCGGCGATATCGTCATCACCGCCGACGTCCCGCTTGCGGCCCGCAGCGTCAAAGCGGGGGCCGATGTGATCGCGCCGAACGGCCGCGCATTTACGCCCGATTCCATCGGCATGGCGCTCGCCACCCGCAACCTGATGGACGATCTTCGCTCACAGGGCGAAATCACCAAGGGGCCCAAGCCCTTTGGCCCCCGGGACCGTTCAGCTTTCCTGTCGGCGCTGGATCTGGCGATCGTGCGCCTGAAACGCGCCGGCTTCGGAATGGCGTGACCCCTGGCCCGACGTCCCGGTCCTTATTCGTAACGGACGTTCTTGGTGAAATCGTAAGTCGGCGAAATCGCCGCCTTGTAGCTTTGGTGAATGAAGCCGTCCGGCGCTCCCGAAAAGACGCGCGCCAGAAAGTCCCGCTGCGTTTGCCAGGCGGCTTCCGCCTGATCGCGGCGGTATCGTCCAGGCATCGTGTCGTTCAGCCAGCC
>JAIEQX010000254.1 GCA_019747375.1 Beijerinckiaceae bacterium
TGCGTCGACGGCGAGCCTGATCGCATTTTCGGCTTCATCCATGTCGACGACCGCGCCGGCCTTGATGCCGCGCGACCTTTGATGACCGATGCCGAGTATCCGGCAGCGATGGGTGCGTCCGCGCAATGTGTCAGACGCTTCCGCCGGCATCAGCCGCGCAATCAGGCAGGCGACCTTCGACGTGCCGACATCGAGCACCGAAAGAACCGCACTCTTTCGCGTCGACAGCGGGCGCATGCGCGGTGTGAGGTGAGAACTCAAGTCTGGCCTCCCTTGGCGCGCGGTTTGCGAAGTGATTCGGCGCGCGTCGCAGCGGCGTCGGCGGTGAGTCGCGCCACAATACGGTCAGGGAGACGCAGGTCCACAGATATAAGGTCTTTTTCGAGGATTCGCATCTCGCGCGCCATTTTTGCAAACCGCGCGAACACTGTCTCGGGGGATTGCTCGGGGAGCTTGATTTCGAGGCCTGAATTGAGTTTCAGGTTCCAGCGGCGCCCTGAGACGAGAACGCCTGCCCGGATCTGGTCGCGCAATTCGCCAGCGCCCTCGACGATCTTGAGGAATTCAGGAACGCGCAGGTTCGCGTCCTCCCCGACGACAAAAGGCAGCCGGGCGAAGCGATCGTCAGTGAGCTGATCGATCGCCATGCCGTCTGCGGAGATGATCTGGATCTGTCCGTTCATCTGCCAAAGCGCGAAGGGCGCCCGTTCCTGCACGTCGATGGCGAGCCGGCCGGGATATAGCTTGCGCACGCTGACGTCGCGCACGAGGGGCATTTCCTTGAGCCGCGCACGCACCGCCGCGACGTCGAGAAACAGCAGCGAATCACGCGTGGTGATGCCCGACGCCGTGAGCAGCTCTTCTTCGTTCAATTCGCGCGCGCCCACGAAGGTCACGCCGTTGATGCCAAAGCCCAGGATGCGGGCCGTCACGTCCTGCAGGGCGCCCTGCTCGGCGATGAACACGTCATATTCGCCGCCCTTGACAGAGCCGTAGAGGCCGGTGCCCGCGAGCAGCGCGATGGCGAGGCCCGCCCCCACGCCTGGCCTGCGGGCGAAAGTGACAAGCCGCTCGAGCCGGCTTTGCCGCTCAAACCGTCGACGCTTCTTCGGGATGGGCGGACGCGCGGAATGAAAAGCGTCTCGATCGAGTTCCCCGGGAAAACCCGCATAGGCGGGGCGCGCGGCCGCGAGAGACCAGATGGCCCCCTTCAGCGATCGCAGGACGCCTCTTCCACCATCCATTTGACAAGTCCACCGAACGAATACCCGGCATGCGCCGCGATCTCGGGCACCAGGGACGTCTCGGTCATGCCGGGCTGTGTGTTGACTTCCAGGATGACAAGCTCGCCCGTCCCGTCGGGGCGATCGTCATATCGAAAATCAGACCGGCTCACGCCGCGGCACCCGAGGGCTCTGTGCGCCTCAAGCGCCAACTGTTGAACCTGTTGGTAAATATTTCCTTTAAATTGAGCTGGAAGGATGTGGATTGATCCGCCTTTTGCATACTTTGCGTTGTAATCGTACCAGCCGCCGTCGGCCGCCCGGATTTCGATGATGTCGAGCGCCTTGTCGCCCATCACCGCGCAGGTCAGTTCGCGACCATCGATGAAGCGTTCCGCCAGCATGCGGTCGCCGTAGATCCAGTCGTCCTGGCCCAGTTGCGCGGGCGGCGCGTCGCCGTCACGCACGATGATCACCCCGAATGAAGATCCCTCGCACACGGGCTTGAGCACATAGGGCGGCTTCATCGCATGGGCGCGGGCAGCCTCATGCCGCTCGATCACCCGCCCCGCCGCCACCGGCAAGCCATTGGCCGCCATCACAATACGGGCCTGGTGCTTGTCCATCGCCAGCGCCGAGGCAAGCACGCCGGAGTGCGTATAGGGGATCTGCAGCACCTCCAGAATGCCCTGGATGGTTCCGTCCTCTCCGACTTTGCCGTGCAAGGCGTTGAAGGCGACATCGGGAGCGATCTCGACCAGACGCTGCGCCACGTCTCGGCCGACATCGAGCCGCGTGACGCGATAGCCCTCGTCTTCGAGCGCTTTTGCGCAGGCTGCGCCGGAGCGCAGGCTGACCTCACGCTCGGCCGACCAGCCTCCCATCAGCACGGCGACATGTTTGCTCATGGTGGGTTCCGTCCGTCAGTTCATGCTTAACAAGAGGTTTAACTTGGGGGTCAGCTGTCGCGCTTGCCGATGCGCTTGATCTCCCACTGCAACTCGACGCCCGATTCCGCAAGCACCCGGCGACGCACTTCCTCGCCCAGATCCTCGATGTCGGCGGCGCTTGCCTGCCCGCGGTTGATCAGGAAGTTGCAATGCATCGGCGACACCTGCGCGTCGCCCACGACAAGCCCGCGACAGCCCGCCTGGTCGATCAGTTGCCAGGCCTTGCCGCTCGGCGGATTTTTGAAGGTCGACCCGCCGGTCTTTTCCTTGATCGGCTGGGCGGCCTCGCGCGCGGCCGTGATGCGATCCATCTCGGCCAGAATATCTGCCGTCACGCCGGACTTTCCTTGAAAAAGCGCCTGCGTGAAGCTCACGTCCCGCGGCGCGCCGCTGTGACGATATTT
>JAIEQX010000161.1 GCA_019747375.1 Beijerinckiaceae bacterium
CTAGCCCCGATGGAATCCCGTTGACGATCGTCCTTTCTATTTCAGTCCAGGACGGCGTCGTTCTCGCATCGGACAGCGCGGTCGAGCATCGCGGCCAGATATATTATTCAGCCGAAAAGACCATGCAGCTGATCCGCGGCATGCCGATCGGCGTTCTGCTGGCGGGCGACGGCGCCATCGACAACAAGGCGTTTATCGACGTCCTCAAGGATTTCGGGGCCCAGGTTGGCTCCCGCTCGCCCAACGGGGCCTTCCCCAAGCAATCCTATACGGTGGAGGCCGTGGTTCGCCGACTTCAGGATTATCTGAGGTCAATGGCCCCGATGCAGGTCGCGAAGGTCCATACAACCCTGATCATCGCCGGATATTCGGCCGGCAGCGCGTCGCCCGAAGTCTGGAACCTCGTCTTCGACTCCACCGATGGAATCACTGTTTCGCAGATCTGGTCGCCAAGCCAGTATGGCATCTGCTGGGAGGGCTCGGGTGAGTGCCTCCACCGTCTGCTCAGCGACGATTTCCATGTCTCGACGCCGGATCATACCAGTGAAGGCCCGGACGTCCCGGAGGTCGCCGAAAGCAGCCCGACGCTGGTCACGCCCGGCATGCCGATCCACGACGCCGTCGATCTCGCCCGATTTCTGATGGACACGACGGTCGGCTACATGCGCTTCCGCGTCGACCTCCAGCCCAAGACCGTGGGCGGACCGGTCGACCTTGCGGTGATCACGCGACACGAAGGCTTTCGATGGGTACAAAGAAAGCGGCTCAACTCCAGCTCGCTTCAGTCAGGTCGCTGACATGCCCCGCCGCCTGATCTGGTCCGCCATACCGGTGCTTCCCTACGCCGACGTCGAGGCGACGCTCGACTTTTACGGCAAGCTCGGCTTTGCGCTGGTCTATACGGGCGTCGATTACATGACGATGCAGCGCGACGGGCTGGAGGTGCATTTCGCGCGCGCCGGCGCTCATTCTGTCGGAAGCGCCACCACCTGTTACCTGCGCACGCCGGACGTCGACAATCTGCGCGCCGAACTCGTCGAGTCGCTCCAGGGTGATGTCCCGCCGGTGGCCGAAATGCCCTGGCGCATGCGCGAACTCCACATCGTCGATCCCTACCGCAATCTGCTGCGCTTCGCCCAGCCGTCGACCGAGTAGACCGCGGCGCGCTTAGGTTTTCGACCGCCAGAACGGGTAGGTGAGGAGCGTGCAGGCGGTGGCGATGGCGCCGCGCAGGAAGGCTTCGCCCGGCGTCTCACCAATCGCAAATCCCCAGATCAGTCCGATTATGAAGCCGAAAAGCATGCCGAGCGCGAGCTTGTTGTCCCTGAACACGGAATCTCCCGAATGTCTTTTGGCCTGATGTCAGGTCCGGCCGCGTAATTCGACGACCGCGTCCCAGAGCTGGTCGAAATGGCCGATCACCCTGTCGGGCCCCAGTTCCGAGACATGGACGTCAGTGTAGCCGAAATCCACAGCCACCACTGGGATCTTCGCCGCCTTGGCGGTGTCGATATCGGTGCGCGAATCTCCCACCATGATCGTGTCCGCAGGCAGCCCTCCGGCGCGGTCGACGGTGAGAAGCAGCGCGCGCGGATCTGGCTTGAAGATCGGCTTGTCAGCCACCCGGAACGTATCCTGGCCGCAGATCGCCTTGAAGCGTGAGCTGACCCCAAGGGCTTCAAGCAGTCGCACCGAGGGGGACTCGACCTTGTTGGTGCAGACGGCGAAGCGCCAGCCGGCGTCCTCGAACCGGTCGAGAGCCGCCACGACGCCCTCGTACAGATAGCTCTCGTCCGCGATATGGGCTTCGTAATAGGCCAGAAAATCCTGAAACAGTTTTTCGAGCGGCGGCCCGTCTATGGTGCGCCCGACAGCCGCAAATCCGCGCTGCACGAGGGCGCGAGCCCCGGCGCCGACCATTTTGCGGGCGTCGTCCAGGGCGACCGGCGGCAGGCCCTCGCGGGCCAGGATGACATTGAGGGTCGCGACCAGATCGCCTGCGGTTTCCGCAAGCGTGCCGTCGAGGTCGAAGACGAGGAGGGGAGAAGATTGAGACATGCTTTCCGCCTAGGGGGAAATGCGCCAAAGGTCAAACGGCGGCCGAGGCCCGGCGAAGCCCCTTACGCGGTGCTTGCGTCGTCGGTCGCCTTCCCATTTAGATTTGGGACGACGCCGATTCGCATTCCACGAGGATGTCCATGTATTGCCATTCGAGCCTTCGTCCGGCCATCGCCCTGGCGGCCCTGCTGGCCAGCGTCAGCCTGCCTCAGGCGGCCAATTACGAGTTTCTTGCCGCTCCGGAAATCGACCTGAACCGGGTCTATCGCCTGGATCGGGCGACCGGAGAAATCGGCGCCTGCCAGTACGGCCTGAAGGAAAATTCGGTCGGCGTGACGCTCTGCTACCCCTCCGGAGAGGGGGCGGGACCGCAACCGCCGAGCGAATACGGGCTGGTCGCCTCGCGGCACGAGCGTGAAGGCGGCGTATTCCGGGTCGATCTGCGTACAGGCACCATGGCGATCTGCTATGTGCTGAACGATCAGGTGGTCTGCACCCCCCAGGCCAAATAAGGGCGTCG
>JAIEQX010000146.1 GCA_019747375.1 Beijerinckiaceae bacterium
GGCGAGCCGCGTGCCGTCCCGGTTCGCCAGAAGGAAGGAAGTCTTGCCCTGCGCAAGTCCGCCGCGCCGCTGCAGAGGCATATAGTTCGCGAGCACTGTTGCAAGCTGCGATGCGATCGGAACCAGACGGCTCTTGTAGAACTTCGTCGCGCGTATGATCAGAACGTCTTCCGCCAGATCGACGTCCGCCAGTGTGAGTCCTGTCGCTTCGCTGAAGCGCAACCCGGCTCCGTATAGCAGGAGAAGCAGAGTCCGGAACGTCACTGGGTCGAGCTGAACCGCCCCGCGCCGGCTGCTCGCCACGGTCGCGGGGTCAAGGAGCCGCCGCAACTCGTCATGCGAGTAGATATACGGCGGCGTCCGGGGCGACGATTTCGGTTCGCTGTTCGGCAGCGGCGAGCGCATCGCTTTGCCACGGCGGATCGCATGGCGCCAGAAGCCGGCAAGGGCGGAATACTTATTCTCGCGATGCCGGGCCAGTGACCCCTTGCCCGCCAGAAAGGCCAGAACCTGGGTCGTGGTGACCGCGTCGCAAGCGGCATCTCCATCGGCATATCCAAGGAAGTGACGCAGGAGGTTCGCCCCGGTCGTGAACTTGGCGCCATGGGCCCGTCGCCATAGGATATATTGCTCGATCGCCTCGCGCAGCATCATGCCAGCCCCTCCAGATCGAGAGCCGCCACCTCGCGAAGAGCCGCGAGATTGACCTTGGCGTAAATCGTGGTGGAGGATGGGTCGCGGTGCGCGAGAAAGTCCCCGATCACCTTCATCGACATGCCCTGATCCAGAAGATGCTGGGCTGCGGCATGGCGCAAGGAATGCGTGCCGCGTCGGCCGGTGACGATGCCTA
Source organism: Beijerinckiaceae bacterium (assembly GCA_019747375.1). Lineage (GTDB taxonomy): Bacteria > Pseudomonadota > Alphaproteobacteria > Rhizobiales > Beijerinckiaceae > Terripilifer. The sequence goes on from JAIEQX010000146.1 coordinate 851, forward strand.
TTCCTGCGAGACGATCACGGATGATCTTGCCCAGGGTCTTTCTGCCAACCGGTCGGACAGGCGCGTGCGATGTGAAGAAGAGGCTGCGCCCGAGCCCGGTCGGACGGGCTTCCCGTATGTAGCGCAGAATGGCATTGCCGACGTCCGGTGAGAGTGGCCAGACTTGGGTCCGTCCTGGCTTCGGGCAGCGAACGCGAATGATCTCGTTCTCCCAGTTCAGATCGTCGAGCCGCAGGCCGGCGACTTCCCCGGCCCGCAGCCCATAAGTGACAAACAGCACGAGGATCGCGCGGTCGCACTTGTCGACCGGGCGATCCCCCTGAACAGAAGCCAGCAGGCGCAGAACATCCTCGCGCCTAAGTCCCTTCGGCATCGTCTCATTGGCCATGAACCGGGGCGCCATGATCCCCGCAGCCAGCCCCGCCCGACACCAGCTGCGCGCTTCGGTAAACAGGAAGAACGGCCTCAGACGTTGAGCGTAATCGTGTATCGTTCGGCGGCCCCAGGTTCCCCGCGCGTGCTCTGCGGCAATGACATCGTCGATGTCGGTCATCCGGACGGCGCTCAGCGGAACGCCCTTCCCGGCGAGCCAGGAGAAGAAGTGGTCGGTGGCGCGGCAGTAGTCTTGTATGGTCGCCGTGGAAAGCCGCGCTCCTCGCGCAGCCACTTCTCGAAGATCGCGACCTTTGCGTGATGCGGATGGTGCTCATGTTTGGGTTCGTCGAGCCACCCCAGGAAGCGCAGCCATTGGATTCCGCGACTGACAAAGCGTGTTCTCGCCTTGGGTGACGCCGACCGGTCACACCTGCGTGCCTTCGGCTGCGACCAGATTGCGGTCACGGCCTCGATGTGCGATAGGCGCACTCTGGCGCCTTCTTTCAGGTTCAGAAGGCGCACTAAGCTCAATTGATCATTGGCGCATTTCCGCAAGGCCGATCGTCTGGCGCCTGTCTCCCTGAGATGAACGAGATATCGTTCGCGCTGCTCGACAAGTGGCGCTGCTCGATATCTCTCAGCGGTTCGGGGAAAGAAGATTTCTTCAAACATACTTGTGCCTCCATGTTGGTGGAGGCCCAAGCTTTCGCATCGGGCGCCGTGATGAAAGTTACATTGCGTAGAAGCCGCTCAATCATCTGTAAAAAAGCACCCATCCTGCGGCGCGAGTTGGATGCGCAGTGCCGCTCGCAGCGCGCCGAGGCCGAATGCACGCAGGTCCTCGTTGAGGTCGCCCATCCGCGGAGACAGCGCAAGCACCTCAATGCCCGCCGCTTCGGCGCGTTCGGTCAATGCCGCGAACGCCATGTCACCCGCGGCATCGGCGTCGCGGGCGATGTAGAGCCGACGCAGCGTCAGTGGGAGCAGAAGGGCGGCAAGGTGGTTGGCCGAGAGTGCGGCAGCCATCGGCATGGCAGGCAGCGCACAGCGCAGCGACAGCATAGTCTCGATGCCTTCGCCGACAGCGAGGACGTCGTCGGCCGCGCCAAAGCGGACGGCATGGCCGAGCAGCTCCCCCATTGCCTTGCGCTGCGTTTCGATGGGCGCCTTGTCCGCGCCGTCGCGTGCGAGCCAGGTGCGGTGTGCGCCCGTGATCCTCCCTTCGAGATCGGTGACGGCGGCGACCATGGCGGGCCATGTCTCTGTCGGGCCGTCGCCCTCAGGTCGATAATAGCAGCGCGGATGGAATCGGAGGCTGCCCGTGTCGCGCAAATTCCTGATGCCGCGGTTCCGCAGATAGGTGGCGACCAGCGTGCCGCCGATCGGCTGCGACATGGCGAA
>JAIEQX010000242.1 GCA_019747375.1 Beijerinckiaceae bacterium
GCACCGACAAGCTCGCCGAAGAAATGATGATCCGCATCTCCACCGTCAAAAAGGACGCTGGCGGCAAGGATCGTCCGATCAACTCGATCTACATGATGGCGCATTCCGGCGCGCGCGGTTCGCCGGCGCAGATGAAGCAGCTCGCGGCGATGCGCGGACTCATGGCCAAGCCCTCGGGCGAGATCATCGAGACGCCGATCATCTCGAACTTCAAGGAAGGCCTGACGGTTCTCGAATATTTCAACTCGACCCACGGCGCCCGAAAGGGACTGGCGGACACCGCGTTGAAGACCGCGAACTCGGGTTACCTGACGCGCCGTCTCGTCGACGTGGCGCAGGATTCGATCATCACGGAAGTGGATTGCGGTTCGGACAACGGCATCCGCATGCGCGCCATCATCGATGCGGGCCAGGTGGTCGCGTCGCTGGCGACGCGCATCCTGGGACGCACGACGGCCGAGGATCTCAAGGACCTCGACGGCACGGTCATCGTGCCGGCGGGCGACATGATCCAGGAATGGCACATCGACCGCATCAACGCGGCCGGCATCCAGGAGGTGAAGATCCGTTCGGTCCTCACCTGCGAGGCGGCCAACGGCGTCTGCGGCAAGTGCTACGGGCGCGATCTCGCGCGCGGAACTCCGGTCAACATGGGCGAGGCGGTGGGCGTCATCGCGGCCCAGTCGATCGGCGAGCCGGGCACGCAGCTCACCATGCGCACGTTCCACATCGGCGGCGCGGCGCAGATCGCCGACCAGTCGTTCATCGAATCCAACTTCGACGGCACGGTCCGCATCCGCAATCCGTTCCTCGCCCGCAACACGGACGGCGACCTGATGGTCATGGCGCGTAACGTCGCGATCGTGATCGTCGGCTCGGACGGCACGGAGCGCGCGGTTCACCGCGTGATCTACGGCGCCCGCCTGAAGGTCGAGGAGGGCGACAAGGTCAAGCGCGGCCAGCGTCTGGCCGAGTGGGACCCCTACACCCGTCCGATCATGACGGAAGTCGACGGAACGATCGGTTTCGAGGATCTGGTCGAAAACCAGTCCATGTCGGAAGCGGTCGACGAGTCGACGGGCATCGCCAAGCGCATGGTCACCGACTGGCGCCTGAACCAGCGTTCGTCGAGCCTGCGCCCGGCGATCATCATCAAGGGCGAGGACGGCAAGATCGCCAAGCTGCAGCGCGGCGGCGAAGCCCGCTACGCCCTCCCGGTCGAGTCGATCATCGGCGTGGATCCGGGCGGCTTCGTCAAGGCGGGCGACATCATCGCGCGTATCTCGATGGAATCGGCCAAGACGCGCGACATCACCGGCGGTCTGCCGCGTGTCGCCGAATTGTTCGAGGCCCGCCGCCCCAAGGACCATGCGATCATCGCGGAAGTCTCGGGAACGGTGCAGTTCGGCCGCGACTACAAGAACAAGCAGCGCATCACGATCAAGCCGCACGAAGAAGGCGCGGACGAGGTCGAGTACCTGATCGCGAAGGGCAAGCACATCCATCTCCAGGACGGCGACGTCGTGGAGAAGGGCGACTATATCGTCGACGGCAATCCTGCGCCGCACGACATCCTGGCCATCAAGGGCGTCGAGGAACTCGCCGCCTATCTGGTGAATGAAATCCAGGAGGTCTATCGACTGCAGGGCGTGAACATCAACGACAAGCACATCGAGGTGATTGTCCGTCAGATGCTCCAGAAGGTCGATATCGTCGATCCGGGCGATACGGACTTCCTGGCCAACGAGCAGGTCGACCAGGTCGAGCTCGAAGAGGCGAACGAGAAGGTTTTGGCCAACGGGGGCAAGATCGCCACCGGCACGCCCGTCCTGCTCGGCATCACCAAGGCGAGCCTGCAGACGCGGTCGTTCATCTCGGCGGCGTCCTTCCAGGAGACCACGCGCGTCCTCACCGAAGCCGCCGTCAACGGCAAGGTGGATACGCTCGAAGGCCTCAAGGAGAACGTCATCGTGGGCCGCCTGATCCCGGCCGGCACGGGCGCGGCCATGTCGAAGCTGCGTCGCGTCGCCGCGATGCGCGACGAGATGATCCTCGCCCAGAAGGCGCAGGCCTCACAGGCGCCGACTCCGCGGCTGCCCCCGGCCGCCGCCGAGTAAGCGCGCGACTCACCGAACTGAACGAGGGCCGTCCGAAAGGGCGGCCCTTTTTCGTTCGCGCCGCCTGTGCCGGGTTGCGGCGACAGTGTGGTGGCGCTGACACGCGCCCGCCTTGAACGAGTCATGGTTCCGCCCGCCCGCCGGGGCAATTTTCGCCTGTCGCGGGGCGAGCGCTGATTCGCCGTGTGTCCCGGCGCACAAATTGATGAAGAAATCCTTGCCAAGGTGGCAAACCGAAACGGGGGCTTGTGCGTTTCCGTTAGAGAATAGGGGGGTGTCATGGCGACCGAAGGATCTGTCTCACCGAGATCGTCCACGCGGGCAGGCGCGCAGTCCGGGGCAGGGCGGAGCGGGGGCGCCGGGCCGGGCGCCATGGACGCCATCAAGCCCCTGCTCGCCGGAGCGCAGGCGCGGGGCATGGCGGACGCCCTCGAACTCGCCGGCATACCGGCGGTCCTCATTGACCGGCAGGGGATGGTGCTGCATGCCGGTCCCTCGGCGCGCAGCCTGTTCTGCCAGGACTTTTCGCTTCACGCCGATTATCTCGTC
>JAIEQX010000300.1 GCA_019747375.1 Beijerinckiaceae bacterium
ATGCCGCTGACCATCGTGTTCGCGCTCGCGCAAGTGCCGCTGATCCTGAAACACGAGATCAAGCAGCCCACGGAAGCCGACAAGGATCATTGGTGATGCTGGCGGCGCTGTCGTCGCCCGGGCTCGCCTGGGCGTGGCTCTTCCTGGCCGGCCTGCTCGAGGTCGGCTGGGCCATCGGTCTCAAATACACCGACGGCTTCTCGCGCTTCTGGCCGAGCCTGCTGACGATCGTCAGCATGGCGGCGAGCGTCCTGTTTCTCGGCATGGCGCTCAAGAACCTGCCGCTGGGAACCGCCTATGCGATCTGGACCGGCATCGGGACGCTGGGCACGGCGCTCCTGGGCATGTGGCTCTTCGGCGAGCCCGCCACGGCGCTCAGGCTGGCGTGCATCGGGCTCATCCTGTGCGGCATCGTGGGCCTGAAGCTGCTGGCCTGATCAGGGTTTTGCGGGCGCGGCCCCTGCGGCGATCGCGGCTTCGACCGCCGGCATGATCCTGGTGCGGAAGTTCTCGTCGTTGATCGGGCCGATCTGCTTGTAGGCGATGGTCCCGTCGCCCCGCACCACAAAGGTTTCCGGCACCCCGTAGACGCCCCAGTCGATGGCGGCGCGGCCGGGCCGGTCGGCGCCCGTCAGTCCGTAGGGATTGCCGAACTGGGCGAGAAACTCGCGCGCATTCTTCGGCTCGTCCTTGTAGTTCAGGCCGAACATCCGCACGCCTGCGTCCTTCAGCTTCGGGTCCTGCGACATCTTCATCAAAAAGGGATGTTCGTCGCGGCAGGGCACGCACCAGGAGGCGAAAATATTGACGATGGAGACGCGGCCGCCCTTGAGATCGGCCTCCGAGAAGCCGTCGCCCGGCAGGCCCTCGATCGGCGGGAGCCGGAACGCCGGGACCTGTTTGCCGATCAGCGCCGAGGGCAGGCGCGACGGGTCGCCGCTGTAGAGCCGGATGGCGAACAGGATGGCCAGCGCGACGAAGACCAGAACGGGCAGGAGCGCCAGCCAGGGGATGCGGCGGCGCGGCGCGGCGAGGGGGGCTTCGGTCATCCTCGGGTCTCTCGCACGCCGCCGCGGTCGGCCGCGCCGAGGCGGGCCAGATCGCGCTGAAGCCGCCGGTGGTCGATCACGATGGCCAGAATGATGACGGCGATCAGGCCGAAACACAGCAGGTAGGACGCCAGGATGAAGGCCCAGTGGATCTCGCTCATCAGGAAGCCCCGGCGCCGGTGAGCCTGTGGGCGGGCGCATCGCCGCCCCCCGCGCCGGCCGCCTGGATCGACAGGCGGCGGACGCGGCGGCGCAGGATTTCGTTGCGCGTCGCCAGCAGGTGCAGGGTCGTGAACAGCAGCGTGAAGCCCAGCGCCATGACCAGGAGGGGCCAGAGCATGGACGGCGCGATGGTCGGGCCGCCAAGCCGGAAGACGGAGGCGGGCTGGTGCAGCGTGTTCCACCAGTCGACCGAGAACTTGATGATGGGCAGGTTGACCACGCCGACCAGCGTCAGGATGGCGGCGGCGCGGGCGGCGCGCGACGGGTCCTCGATGGTGCGCCAGAGCGCGATCAGGCCGAGGTAGATGACGAACAGGATCAGCACCGAGGTCAGGCGCGCGTCCCATACCCACCAGGTGCCCCACATGGGCTTGCCCCAGAGCGAGCCGGTGACGAGGCAGATGAACGTGAAGGCGGCCCCGATGGGCGCGGCGGCTTTCTGGGCGGCGTCCGCCAGAGGATGGCGCCACACGAGGGTGCCGAGCGCCGAGGCCGTCATGGCGGCGTAGCAGAACATCGACAGCCAGGCGGCCGGCACATGGATGTACATGATGCGGACCGTCTCGCCCTGCTGGTAGTCGGGAGGCGCGCTGAAGAAGGCGCCCCAGAGCCCGACCGCCAGCGCCAGCGCCGACAGGCCCGCGAGCCAGGGCGTGACCCGCGTGACGAGGCCGAGAAACAGCGTGGGATTGGCGTATTTCAGCATCTGACTGGTCTATTGCGCGACAGGCGGGAAATCAATTCACGAGCCGGGTGGATTGGATATGGGCGGCGGGTGGTCGTCCGTCAGGGGCCTCATTCGCTCATGTGGCGCAGCGCCGCGGCTGCGGCGAACGGGGCCAGCGCCATCGCCGCGAGACTGAGCGCGCACAGGATCAGGAAGGGCGTCACGAAGGGCGTGGTGGCGGAGGTCGCGGCGGAGGCCGCCGAAACGCCGAAGATCAGGATCGGGATCGCCAGCGGCAGGATCAGAATCGCCATCAGCAGGCCGCCGCGGCGCAGCGTCACCGTGAGGGCGGCCCCGATGGCGCCGATCATCGCGAGCGCCGGCGTGCCGACGAGCAGCGAGGCCGCGAGCGCCGCCATGGCCTCCGGCTCCTGCGCCAGCATGAAGCCGAATAGCGGCGCGGCGACCACCAGCGGCAGGCCGGTGGCGGTCCAGTGGGCGAGGCATTTCACCAGAACGACGAGTTCGAGCGGCGTGTCCGCGCCCAGCATGAGGTCGAGCGAGCCATCCTCGTGATCCGCCTGGAAGAGGCGGTCGAGCCCCAGCAGCGTGGCGAGCAGAGCCGCGATCCACAGGATGGCCGGGCCGATGCGCGACAGCAGGTTGAGGTCCGGACCGATGGCGAAAGGCACGATGGTGACGAGCGCCAGGAAAAACATGACTCCCATGGCCCCGCCGC
>JAIEQX010000061.1 GCA_019747375.1 Beijerinckiaceae bacterium
GGCGCCTTCCCGGCGCTGGAAGACGAAATGTGCGCCTTCGGGCCGGGCGGGCTCGACAACGGCCGCAGCCCGGACCGGCTGGACGCGCTCGTCTGGGCCGTCACCGCGCTGGCGCTGGCGCCTGCCGCCGCCGAACCGAAACTGCGCCGCCTCTAGGCCGCAAGTCTCCAGTCACACGTCTCAAGACACACGTCTCAAGACACACGAGGAAAACATGGCCTCTTTCTTCTCCCGCCTCGCGCGGCGGGCGGCGCCGTCGCGCGCGTCCGCGACCGCGCCGGCACAAAAAGCGTCGCGCGCCGCGGCGCTGTTTGGCATGAACCTGCCCGGCCTGTCGCGCTTTCAGCCGCGCAACGCGCCGGAACTCATCCGCTGCGGCTACGAGCGCAATCCCGTCGTCTATCGCTCCGTGCGGCTGATCTCCGAGGCGGTCGCCTCCGTGCAGTGGCTCGTCGCGGTCGACGACGAGGACGCGCCCGATCATCCCCTGCATGCGCTTCTGGCGCGGCCCAACGCCGGGCAGGCGGGGGCGGCCTTCATGGAGACCATCGCGTCGCACCTGCTGCTCAGCGGCAACGCCTATGTGGAGGCGGTGACGCTCGACGGCGCGCTGCGCGAATTTCACGCGCTGCGGCCCGACCGCATGTCGATCGTGCCCGGCGCGGGCGGCTGGCCGGCGGCCTTCGACTATCGCGCCGGGGCCGACAAGTTGCGCTTCGTCACGCGCGACGGCGAAAGCCCCATCCTGCATCTGAAGATCTTCGCGCCGCTCGACGATCATTATGGATTTGCGCCGCTGGCCGCCGCCGAAACCGCGCTCGACATCCACAACGCCGCCAGCGCCTGGAACCGCGCGCTGCTCGACAATGCGGCGCGGCCTTCGGGCGCGCTCGTCTATGCGGGGCCGGACGGCGCGGCCCTGTCGGACGAGCAGTTCGAGCGCCTGAAGTCCGAGCTCGACGAGAATTTCACCGGCGCGCGCAATGCGGGGCGGCCGCTGCTGCTCGAAGGCGGGCTCGACTGGAAGGCTTTGTCGCTGAGCCCGAAGGACATGGATTTCATCGACGCCAAGGCGGCGGCCGCGCGCGACATCGCGCTGGCGCTGGGCGTGCCTCCCATGGTGCTCGGCCTGCCGGGCGACAACACCTATTCGAACTATCAGGAGGCGAACCGCGCCTTCTGGAGACAGACCGTCACGCCCTTCGTGCGCCACATCCAGGCTGCGTTCGAGGCCTGGCTGCAGCCCCATCTCGGCGCCTTCACGATCGCCGCCAATCTCGACGGCGTCGATGCGCTGGCGGTCGACCGCGCCGCCGAATGGGCGCGCATCGGCGCCGCCGAATTCCTCACCCAGGACGAGAAGCGCGAGGCGCTGGGCTATGGGCCGCGCAAGGACTGATCCCGTTACGTCAACCCGGCACGGAGACGCCATGGCCGACATTACCGAAACCATCATCGCGCGGGGCGATCTCGCGCATCTCACCCTGTTCCTGTGGGCGACCGGCGCGTCGAGCCTGCTGCTGTTCGCATTGCGCGAAACGGCGGCCGCCAACCGGCGCTTCGACGAGTTCGTGCGCGAGCTCGCCCGTTTCAACCGACGCTTCGGAGACGACAAATGAAATGGTTCAGATCGCCCGCCGCCCGCCGGCAGGGCCCCAATCCGCAGCGCGTCATCAGGCGCTTCGTGCGCGTGCTGGCGCGGCTCGCGCCCGCATCGGCGGAGAAGGCCTGATGCTGGCGCGCAAGATCGTCGCGGCCGACACGCTGGAGCGGCGCGAGGTGAAACGCGCCGCGCCGCTCGGCGTCACGACGGGCGGGGTGTTCGAGGGCTACGCGAGCCTCTTCGGGGTCGTCGATCTCGGCGGCGACGAGGTGATGCCCGGCGCGTTCCGCAACTCGCTGGCCCGGCGCGGCGCGGGCGCGGTGCGCATGCTCTGGCAGCACGATCCCATGGCGCCCATCGGCGCCTGGCTGTCGATCGCCGAGGATGCGCGCGGCCTGCGCGTCAAGGGCCGGCTCAATCTCGAGGTCGCCCGCGCCCGCGAGGCGCTGGCGCTCTTGCGCGAAGGCGCGGTCGACGGCCTGTCGATCGGCTTTCGCGTGACGAAATCGCGCAAGTCGCGCGCCGACGGCGTGCGCAGGCTCATCGAACTCGACCTCTGGGAAGTGTCGCTCGTGACCTTTCCGATGCTGCCGCAGGCGCGCGTCTCCAGCATCAAGCGCGACGCCGCGCTTTTGGCCGCGCAGGCCTGCGCAAGACCTGCCGATCTCTACCGCCGCGCCGCGGCTCTCTTGAAGTGAAATGGAGTTTCCAGCAATGACCAGAATGTTTCCCGCCATCGAGATCAAGTCCGGCGCCGACGACGCCGTTTCGGCATTCAACGACTTTCACCGCACGCTCGCGGCCTTTCGCGAAACCAACGACGAGCGGCTCGCCCAGCTCGAACAGCGCCAGACGACCGACGCCGTCACCGAGGAAAAGCTCGTGCGCCTCGACGCCGCCGTGGAAGACACGCGCCGGCGCATGGACCGCCTGCTGCTCGAAAAGGCCCGTCCGCCGCTCGCCGGCGCCGAACGCCAGGAGCATCCGCTGGCGCGCGAACACAAGGCCGCGTTCCGCGCCTATATGCGCACCGGCGAGGCCGCCACGCTGAAGACCATCGAGGAAAAGGCCCTGTCGGCGGGCTCGGGGCCCGACGGCG
>JAIEQX010000363.1 GCA_019747375.1 Beijerinckiaceae bacterium
CGAGCCTGTCTGCGTCGGCTACTACGAGTAAATACGCCGAGGCCATTCGCTTCGGCGCCCGACCTTGGTATGACGGGGCATGAGCCTGCCCCGTCCGGATTCGCCGCGCGCCTCCAAGATCTACCCCTCGCCCAACCATGGCGAGCGGGCGCTTGGCGCGCGGCCCGACATGATCGTCCTGCATTACACCGGCATGCCGACGGGAGCCGAAGCGCTGGGCCGGCTGTGCAACCCTGTCGCGGAAGTCTCCTGCCATTATTTCGTCTGGGAAGATGGCGGCGTCCTGCAATTGGTGCCGGAGGCGCGTCGCGCGTGGCATGCAGGCGTTTCATCATGGGCTGGCGAGACTGACCTGAATTCCCGTTCCATAGGCATCGAGATCGTCAATCCAGGGCATGAGGGCGGCTCGCCGCCATTTCCGTCCGCGCAGATCGACGCTGTCATCGAATTATGCGCCGAGATCGCCGGGCGTCACGCCATTGCGCCCGAGCGGGTGCTGGCGCATTCCGACATAGCGCCGGGCCGAAAACGCGATCCAGGCGAGCTGTTTCCGTGGGATGAACTGCATGCGCGCGGCGTCGGGCATCTCGTCGCGCCGGCTCGCATCGCCGGCGGGCGTTTCTTTGCGCGGGGAGACGAGGGTCAGCCCGTCCAGGCGTTGCAGGCCATGTTCGCCCTCTACGGGTATGGCGTGTCGGTGACGGGGGTCTATGACGAGGCCACAGAGCAGGTGGTGCGCGCCTTCCAGCGGCATTTTCGACGCGAGCAGATCGACGGCGTCGCGGATTCGTCGACCATCACGACCTTGCGCGACCTGATCGCGACGCGCCCGTCCCGGATTCCGCCGCTGGCGGTCTGAATTTCAGAAACCGTATTTCAGATCGACCGTCAGCTTCTTGTTCTGCGGCTTCACATAGACGTTTCCGCCGGCGAGATCGCTGAGCCAGAGACCAGAGCCCTTCTTGTGGAAAACGGTCACGTCCTGTCCTGGAAGGGGCACATCGATGGCCTCTCCACGTGCGTGGAGGCTCGTGTCTGGCGCGATGCGCGGCGGTGGAAGGTCCGATGGCGCCACCGGATCGGCCATGGTGGCGCGGTCCAGCTCGGTGCATGTTCCGCAATCATGCGGCTCTGCGCCCGCCGGCGCGGCGGCGAGCAGGGCGCAGGCGAGAATCGGAACAAAGGCGCGGTGCGGCATAGCTCCCTCAGACCCGAAGATCGTGACAAGAATATGGACGCGCAGCTACATCATGACTTCCGCCGTTGCGCCAGTCACTTTTCCATGCCGGGCGGGAGGACCGCGGCCTTCATGGCCTCGACAATTTCGGTCGGCTGCGTCGCCACGTCATTCACCAAGACCTGCAGGTCATTGCCGGGCAGCGGGTCAACGCCGAGCTTTCGTTTCCTGGCGTCGGCCAGGAAGGCCGGGTCCTGCACCATCCTGTCAAAGGCCGCGCGCAGGGCGGCGAGCCTCTCGGGCGGCGTGTCCGGCGTTGTCAGGAACGCGCGTCCAATCGACGAGGTGCTGGCCATCAGTTTGAGGACGTTCCGGTCCTTGTCGACCTTGGTCAGTTCGAGCACGGTCGGGACATCGGGCAAGTCGCGAAAGCGATCGAGCGCGATCGTGTAAAGGATGGCGATCTTCTTATCGTTGAACCAGTCCGGCTTCGTCTGCAGATAGTCCCAGCTCGTGGAGCCGATGCCATGCGCTTCGCCGCGCTCCAGCGCGAGGCCCATGGTGGCGCTCGATGCATAGCCGAGCACAACCTTGAATTTCGTTCCGATGAGGCGGTTGAGCGCCCACGGGATGGTCGCGGAGGTGCCTGCCGCTGCATTGGCGGAGAGAATGACCTCTCGTTGCTTGATCTCTTCGATGGTTTTCGCTGGCGAATCCTTCCAGACCAGTCCGACCAGAACGGATTGATCGACGCGGCCGACATAGCCGAACTTCTCGGACTCGAATTTCCGCGCCTTGTCGGTCGCCTTCTCGAGCACGAAAGTAGGCTGGAAAATCGCCAGCGTCGTGCCGTCGCGCGGCGCGACGCTGTAGACATATTCCGCCGCCGCAATGCTGCCCGCACCCGGCATGTTGCGGGGCACGATGGTGGGTTTGCCGGGAATGAATTGTGACAGGTGCTGCGCCACCAGGCGCGCCGACAGATCGTAGCCTCCGCCTTCGCCAAGGCCAATGATCATCGTGATGGTGCGGCCCTTGTAGAAATCCTCGACCGGGTCGGCATAGGCCGGAAGGGCCGTCAGCGTGAGGAGCAGGGCGGCGCAGAGACGCCGCCGGGTCCGCAGCGAGCGACGTCGGACCGCCAAACAAGCATTCAACATGGAAAGCCTCCCTTGCCGGAGACTTCGCGCTCCGTGCGAGGATACAATCCACGGCTGGCGATCCTGGCGCAAGCCTTCGCCTATTCGGCGGCGTCCACCAGCGAAGCCGGATTATAATTGAGGATGGGAGCGAGCCAGCGTTCGACTTCTGCGATGCTCATGTTCTTGCGCGCGGCGTAATCCTCGACCTGGTCGCGCTCGACCTTCGCCACGCCGAAGTAATAGGACTCCGGCTGCGCGATATAGAGGCCCGAAACGGACGAGCCAGGCCACATCGCAAAGCTCTCGGTGAGGCGCACGCCGATGCGCCGCTCGGCTTCGAGGAGACGGAAGATCGTCTCCTTCTCGGTGTGATCCGGCTGCGCCGGGTAGCCCGGAGCCG
>JAIEQX010000067.1 GCA_019747375.1 Beijerinckiaceae bacterium
GTCGTCAGGGGCGGGCGGCGGCACGGGAGCGGTCGGCTGCGCCGGTTGGCGAGCGGCGGCGGGGCGGGCGATGGCGTCGGGCGCCGGTTCCGCCCCGGCAGAGTTTGCGGGCCGGGAGATATTTGCCTGATCGGGCGGCGCCGGACGGAAGCCGCCATCCGGGGCGGCGTCGCCGAGGGGGGATGAAGCAGTCCGCGCCGACGCGCCGATGCTGTCGGCGAGCGGCTCTTCGTTTACGGCTGGCGACGATGTCGCGGACGTTTGGTCGGCAGGCGCGTTGCGCCGCAGTTCGGGGCTCGCTTCGGCGGCCGGCCTGATGAAAACCGTCTCGACGGCCCCGAACCCGAGATGTGCGTCCGCCGCGTAGCCGGTGGCCTCGTCGTCGTCTTTCAGCATCAATACGTTCGACAGGAGGTCGCGCCGCTGATCGGGTTCGGCGGCGATCTGGGCGTCGCGGCTTCCGATCAGCCGTCGGGAGGCGGCGCCCGACACATCGGACTCGACGGGGATCATCCCCTCGTGGCCGGCCGGCAAATCCTGGTGCGCCATCGTTTCGATATCCGGCGGGCGCTGCGCCTCCGTGGCGCGGTCCGCGCGCGCATAGCGAACCAGAAACTTTGCCACAGGATTAAACCGCCGAGCTAAAGGCTATTGGTTTGCCAACATCCTGTACAAAAAGGAAACTTAACAACTTTTTAGCTAAGCCTAAGCATGATGCGCCCGAGAGAGCGGCCTCCCGGTTCGGAGCTACCGTCGGGGGGTCTACGCGTGCAATCAGATCCGATTCCCGAACCTGCCTGGACGCCCGGAGCGCGCCTCCGAACGCTGTCGCTCATGGCGACCGCCTGCCGGGACATTCCGCCGGCGGTGCTCGCGGCTTCCGTCTGCCTCAACGTGCTCTCGCTGGCGATGCCGCTTGTCGTGTTGCAGGTCTATGATCGCATCATTCCGCGCCAGGCCCTCGAGACGCTGACGTTTCTGGCGCTCGTCGTGCTGGGCGTCGCGGTCGCCGAGGCGGCCCTGCGAATGTCGCGGGCCTATGTGGTCAGCTGGACCTCTTCGCGCATGGCCTTCGTGGCCTATCGCGAATATCTCGGCCGTCTGTTGGCGTCGCCGCAGGCCGGAGCCGACGGCGACTCGGCCAGCCGGACGGTCGACCGGATGCTGGCCCTTATGATGCATGTCGAATGGCAGGGCGGCTCGACGCGACTCGTATTGCTGGACCTGCCGTTCACGGTCCTGTTTCTCGGCCTGATGCTGGCCATTGGCGGGCCCATCGCGCTCGCGCCCGTGCTGCTGTTCGGCTGTCTCGGCGCCCTTGCCCTGACGTATGGGGACAGGCTGCGCGACGCGGGGCTCAGTCGCGCGGCCGAGGAAATGAAGATCCGCGATTTCCTTGTCGAGACCCTGACCGGGCTGTCGGCCATCAAGGCGGGGGCGATGGAGCCCCAGATGATGCGCCGGTTCGAAAGCCTGCAGGAAAGACTGGCGCGCAAGGACGCCGACATCATCCTGCTGAGCGAACAGGCGCAGGCGGCCGCCGGACTGATGGCGAATCTCACGCAGATCGCAACCGTCACGGTCGGGGCCATCCTGGTGGTGCAGGGCTCCATGTCGATCGGAACCGTGAGCTGTTGCGTGATGCTGGCCGGGCGCGCGCTGCAACCCTTGCTCAGGTGTTTCGCGGTCTGGAACGAACTGCAGAATATCGCTGTGGCGCAGCAGAAAGCCGCGCCTCTCCTGAATCTGGCGCCCGCGCCCGTCCGGGCGCCCGCGCCCGTTCCTGCGGGACCCATGGAGGTTTGTCTCGACCAGGTGGCGCTGCGGGCGCCCGACGGGGCGACGATCCTCGACGACGTGTCGCTGAGGATATCGGCCGGGTCCATCGTGGCCCTTATGGGACCGGACGGCGTCGGCAAATCCAGCCTGGCGGATCTCCTGTGCGGCCGCCGCGAGGCTGCGTCCGGCATGCTGCGCATCGGACCGTCATCGGCGCCTGCGGACTCCTGGATGCGCGCGGTCTCGCTCGTGCGACCCGGCCTCGTCACGGTTCGGGGGACGATTCTCGAGAATCTGACGATGTTTCGTGGCGGCGACGACATCGCGGTCGCCAAGCGGGCGGCCAGCCTGATCGGCCTCGAAGCCGATATTCTCAAACTGCCTCGCGGCTATCAGACGATGCTGGGGGACGGACTCGCCACCGAATTGCCCGCCGGCCTGATTGATCGCATCGGCATCGCGCGCGCGCTCGCCCGGCGATCCGGCCTCTATGTGTTCGATGAAGCCAACAGCGCGCTGGACTGGAAATCCGACCAGATGCTCGCCGAAGGACTCAAGCGCCTGCGCGGGCACGCCACCATCGTGCTCATCACAAACCGGCCTTCTTTCGCGCAGATCGCCGACGTCGCGCTGTCGCTGAGGCACGGCAAGCTGCACCCTGTCGACGCCGCGCCATCCGCCGTCGCGGCGGTGTCGGCATGAGCGGTCGTCCTCATCCCCTGGGCGAGCACCCGGTTCTCGCCGCGCAGCGCCGTCTGGTCTCGGAATTCGCCCGCAGCGACTCGCGGGCGGACGGCGACGGCGCAGAATTCGCCGCCCTGCTGCAGCCGCTTCTGGACCAGCTCGGCTGGAACGGCGCGGCGCGCGAAATCGCCGAAGCCATGCCGCATCGCGCCGGGATCGAGGATGCGGCCACGCTGCGGGCCGTGCTCAGCCGGCTCGGCGTGCAAACGCCATTCATCGATATTGCGCCACGCGA
>JAIEQX010000311.1 GCA_019747375.1 Beijerinckiaceae bacterium
GCGGCTCTATCAGGGCCAGACCACGATGATCCGAAACGGCCGCGAGCGCATCTTCAACGTGCGCGTCAGCACGGAACCCTCGTCGCATGTCGAGCAATCCTTCGTCGTGACCCTCGATGACATCACCGATCTCGTCAGCGCCCAGCGCACCTCCGCCTGGGCGGACGTCGCCCGCCGCATCGCGCATGAAATCAAGAACCCGCTGACGCCGATCCAGCTCTCCGCCGAGCGCCTGAAGCGCAAATACGGCAAGCTCATCACGGTCGATCGCGAAATCTTCGATCAATGCACCGACACGATCGTCAGGCAGGTCGACGACATCAAGCGCATGGTCGACGAATTTTCCTCCTTCGCGCGCACGCCGAAGCCGCGGCTGGAGGAGGAGGACGTCACCGTGACGGTCAAGCAGGTCCTCTTCCTGATGAAGGTCGGGCATCCGGAAGTGGCGTTCGACGAGGACATTCCCGACGAACCGGTGCGGGCGAAATTCGATCGCCGCCTGATCTCGCAGGCGCTGACCAACATCATCAAGAACGCCACCGAAGGTCTGGCGGCGCGCGAGGGCGACGATGTCGCGCCCGGCCGCATCAAGGTGCGGGTGCACGAATATCCCGCCAACACATTGTCGATCGAAGTGTCCGACAATGGCATCGGCTTCCCGACGGAAAACCGTCAGCGGCTGCTCGAGCCCTATATGACGACCCGCGCCGAAGGCACGGGTCTCGGCCTGCCCATCGTCGCCAAGATTCTCGAGGATCATGGCGGCGGCATTGAACTGCTCGACGCGGAAAACGGCCCAGGCGCCCGCGTCAGACTCTATTTCCCCATGATTCATCGGGACGATGCGCGCGCAATTGAAGCGCACGGCGCGTCCTCCACAAGCGAGAAGGCGTGAGATCCATGGTCAGCGATATTCTCATCGTCGATGACGAAGCGGACATCCGCGAAGGCGTGTCCGGCATCCTGTCGGACGAAGGTCATTCGACGCGAACCGCACGAAACTCCGACGAGGCCCTGGCGGCGATTGAATCGCGGCGACCCCATCTCGTCTTCCTGGACATCTGGCTGCAGGGTTCGCGGCTCGACGGCCTGCAGATCCTCCAGATCATCAAGGAGCAGCATCCGACGCTGCCCGTCGTGATGATCTCGGGCCACGGCAACATCGAGACCGCGGTCTCGGCCATCAAGCTCGGGGCCTACGACTTCATCGAAAAGCCCTTCAAGGCCGACCGGCTCGTGCTGGTCGCCGACCGCGCGCTCGAGACCTCGCGGCTCAAGCGCGAGCTCACCGACCTCAAGACCCGTTCCGGCACGACCAACCGCCTCGTCGGCAAGTCGAGCGTCATCAACCAGCTGCGCGGCGTCATCGAGCGCGTGGCCCCGGCCAATTCCCGCATCATGATCACGGGCGCGCCGGGCTCCGGCAAGGAGCTGGTGGCCCGCGCCATCCATGAGGCGTCGAACCGCTCCGGCGGTCCGTTCGTGGTCATCAACGCCGCCACCATCACGCCCGAGTCGATGGAGGTCGAGCTGTTCGGCACCGAAGCCGGCGAGGGCCGGATGCGCAAGGTCGGCGCGCTCGAGGAGGCTCATGGCGGCACGCTCTACATGGACGAGGTCGCCGACATGCCCAAGGAGACGCAGGGCAAGATCCTGCGCGTCCTCGTCGACCAGAATTTCCAGCGCGTCGGCGGCGCGACGCGCGTCCACGTCGACGTGCGCATCATCTCCTCCGCCAGCCGCGATCTCGCCGCCGCCATAGCCGATGGCGTGTTCCGCGAAGACCTGTTCCACCGCCTGTCCGTGGTGCCGATCCGCGTCCCCTCGCTCTCCGAGCGGCGCGAGGACATCCCCGAACTCGTGTCCTATTTCATGGACCAGGTCTCGCAGACCACCGGCATGCCGCGCCGCCAGGTCGGCGACGACGCCATGGCGGTCCTGCAGTCGCATGACTGGCCTGGCAACATCCGCCAGCTCCGCAACAATGTGGAGCGCCTGATGATCCTGACGGCGGGCGACGCGGACGCCATCATCACGGCCGAGATGTTGCCCTCCGAGATCGGCGCGCTGGTTCCCACCACGCCCAACGGCACCGGCGGCGAAAAACTCATGAGCCTGCCGCTGCGCGACGCCCGCGAAGTGTTCGAGCGTGAATATCTGGTCGCCCAGATCAGCCGTTTCGGCGGCAATATTTCGCGGACGGCCGAATTCATCGGAATGGAGCGTTCGGCGCTGCATCGCAAACTGAAGTCACTATCTATTGACTAGGTAGTTTGACCCCACGATCCGAAAGCATGACAGGGTTCTGCAAAGTTAGCCTTGCGGCTGTTCCTTGCGATCCGGTAGGTTTCCGGCGTCGTAGCTACGACGAACTGCGCAGACAACGAGAGCTGGACTATAAGTCGCCCAAGACCGGCTTTGACGGAAAGAGAAAAAAAATGGCTGCCGAACGCACCCAGAACTTGCAGGACACGTTCCTGAACTTCGTACGCAAGAATAAAGTCCCTCTCACGATCTTTCTCGTGAACGGCGTGAAGCTCCAGGGCGTTGTCACATGGTTCGACAATTTTTGCGTCCTGCTGCGCCGGGACGGGCATTCCCAGCTCGTCTACAAGCACGCCATCTCGACGATCATGCCCGGCCATCCGATCCAGATGTTCGAGCCCGACGATTCAGTTGAGAAGTAAGGCGGGCAGGGGCGCGGAAGCGAGGTCCCTGTGAGCACGGCGAATATAGGCAAGCCCATCATCGAGCCCGAAAAGGCGCTGGCGGAAGCGACCCACGCACT
>JAIEQX010000016.1 GCA_019747375.1 Beijerinckiaceae bacterium
GCGGCCTCGCGCGCCACCGCCTCCCCGGCCGCCTCCATGAGGTCGATGCCGGGCGCGCCGGCCGCGATGGCGAGCGCGTCGGCGCGCGCCATTTCGGCGGGATCGAGCAGTTCCGTGAAGGCGCGCCAGCTTTGCATGGCGGCATGGTGGGCCGCGTCGCGGACCGATGCAAGACGGCGGCGCCCTGTCCAAAGGCTGAATTGCCGCCCGCCGGGGCCGCGCCTATGCTGCGCTGCGACATCAACCGGGGCGCCCGTCATGGCCGTGAAAACACCGCGCAAGTTCTTCGAGCCTCTCGCGGCCGGCGCCCCTGCGCCGTTCCGCGACCTGCCCGTGCGGCTGGAGCGGATGATCCATTTCGTGCCGCCGCATGTCGAAAAGCTGCGCGCCCGCGCGGGAGAGCTCGCGCGCGACGTCGATGTGGTGCTGGGCAATCTCGAAGACGCCGTGCCGGTCGAGGCCAAGGAGGCGGCGCGGGCGGGCTTCATCGAAATGGCGCAGGCCCATGATTTCGGCGCGACGGGACTGTGGACGCGCATCAATGCGCTGAATTCGCCCTGGGCGCTGGACGACATCATCGAGATCGTGGGCGCCGTGGGGGCGAAGCTCGACGTGATCATGCTGCCCAAGGTCGAGGGTCCGTGGGACGTGCATTATCTCGATCAATTGCTGGCGCAGCTCGAAGCGCGGCACGCGATCGGGCGGCCGATCATGATCCACGCCATTCTGGAGACGGCGGAAGGCGTGAAGAACGTCGAGGCCATCGCCGCCGCCTCGCCGCGCATGCACGGCATGAGCCTCGGGCCGGCGGATCTGGCGGCCTCGCGCGCCATGAAGACGACGCGGGTCGGCGGCGGGCATCCGGAATACAAGGTGCTGGCCGACGCCGCCGGGGATGCGCCCCGCGCGGCCTACCAGCAGGACCTGTGGCACTATACGGTGGCCAAGATGGTCGACGCCTGCGCGGCGGCGGGCATCAAGCCCTTCTACGGGCCGTTCGGAGACTTTTCGGACGCGGCCGCCTGCGAGGCGCAGTTCCGCAACGCCTTCCTGATGGGCTGCGCCGGCGCCTGGACACTGCATCCGAGCCAGATCGCCATCGCCAAGCGGGTGTTCTCGCCCGATCCCGACGAAGTGGTCTTCGCCCGCCGCATCCTCGACGCCATGCCCAGCGGCGCGGGCGCGGTGATGCTCGACGGCAAGATGCAGGACGACGCCACCTGGAAACAGGCGAAGGTGATGGTCGATCTGGCCCGCCAGGTGGCGGCGCAGGATCCGGATTTCGCGGCCCGGACGGGGCTGTGACTTCCAATTGATTTCCGTGGGCTTCCACCAAGTTGACACGCTGGGCTGCGGCACGTACGCAGACCCGCCGTCAGGAGCATCATGGAAGCGCGGATCGCCAAATTCAGGATCGGACAGGTCGTCAGGCATCGGAAATTTCCGTTCCGGGGCGTGATTTTCGACGTCGATCCCGTCTTCGCCAACACCGAGGACTGGTGGCTGGCGATCCCGGAAGACGTGCGGCCCGTCAAGGAGCAGCCGTTCTACCATCTGTTCGCCGAGAACGCCGACACGGAATATGTCGCCTATGTCTCGGAGCAGAACCTGCTGCCCGACGACAATCCGGCGCCGCTTCGCCATCCGCAGATCCGCGACATGTTCGAGCGCGCGAACGACGGCTCCTACCGCCTTCGCGGCGGCCCGCAGCACTGACGCCGCCTCCCTGAAACGCGAAACGGCGGCCCGAGAGCCGCCGTCCTGACGCCTGTCGCGTGCCGCCTTACTTGGGCGGGGTGGCGCTCTGCTGGCTCTCGAGCTGCTTGCGCTGCTCTTCGGCGCGCTTCTGCAATTCCTGCTCGAGGCGCTTCTGCTGGTCTTCCAGAACCTTCGGGTCGATCGGCGCGCCGTCGAAGGCCTTGGCGAAGCCGGCGAGCGGCAGCGCGAAGGTGACTTCGTTGTTCGCCTGGTTCTTGACGGCGACGTTCATCACCGTGCCCTTCTTCATCTGGTCGATGGAGGGGCCCTTGACCTTGGCTTCGGCGAAACAGCCGTTCGGGAAGCAGATTTCGAAGCCGCCTTCCTGCGTCGCGCCCTTGTCGACCGAGAAGCGGAAGCCCGGACGCAGCAGCAGGGCCACGGGCAGAAGCAGGCGGACGATGCGCTGGTCGTCGCCCTTCACGTCATAGACGGCGAGCGCCAGAACCGGCGGCTGATCGGCGGCGGTGCCGAAATCGCGGGTCGTGTAGCAGATTTCCTTGTTGGCGGCGGGATCCTTGCCGCACACCTTCGTCCAGTCGCCCTGCGTCGGCTGAAGCTCGACGCGGAGCGGACCCTGCTGCTGCTGCTGCTGGGGCTGCTGCGCCGGCTGCTGCTGGGCGGGACGCTGCGCCGGCGGCTTGGGCTGAGTCGTCTGAGCCGAGGCATCGACGCCCGCGAACAGCATGGACGCCGCGAGCGCGGCGGCGCCGAGGCGCTGAATAGACATGGGCATCGGTGATCCTTTCATGATCGGCCGCATCGGCCTGGACGCCGGTGAGAGGCGCCGCTCATCACCCTCTAATGCGGCGAGATATTGACCGACGCCTCTTTAGCCGCTTCCGTCCGAGCTTTCCAGAGCGCATCCGTGGCAATCCTTAAAAAGCCCGTTTTTCCGTGGAGAGAGCCGGCCCGGCCGCGAGGGCAAATGACGCCACCCGCTGCTTCCAATAACGTACGCGCATGATCGACCGAGCGATTCGCCGAGCTTGCCTCGGGCTCCTTCTCCTTCCCGCCGTCCTGGGAACGCCGCT
>JAIEQX010000327.1 GCA_019747375.1 Beijerinckiaceae bacterium
CTTGGAGCGGGTGAAGGGAATCGAACCCTCGTATTCAGCTTGGAAGGCTGCTGCTCTACCATTGAGCTACACCCGCGCGGGGACACATATGCAACGGCTGCCCGCCGCTGGCAACGCCCCGCGCCAAAAATTTCGGTGGACGCCCGCCTTTAGCGGACCGCCGCCCCGGTCTTCTCCGACTCGACCTTCGCGCCGCCCTTGGTCAGTTCCTCGACCTTCGCCCGGTGCTCGCTCTCCAGCGGCTGGGCGGCGGGCGCGGCGGCGGCGCCGGCCGGCTCCTTCGACACCGTGGTGCCGCTTTCGTCCGTGCGGACCTTCAGGCGCTCGCCGCTCGGCTCCTTGACGACCGTCTCCTGCTGGGCGAGCGCGGGCGACGCGGCGAGCATCAGGATGGCGAGGCAGGATGTGACGATGCGCATTAAAAATCCTCCGGGGCGGCGCGTCCTGTGACGCGGCGTTTTTGTCTGACCTGATAAGGCGCCGGCCCGCCGTTTCGTTCCCGGCTTTTGCGCGCCGCCCCGCCCCTGCGCGCGCCGCGCCTTGCCACGCCCGGTCGCTCTGCTACCGTCACGTTCTGCCGCGGCCACAAGCGGCGCCCCGAAGAGGCAAGGCATATGCAGGCGGACGCCGTAGCTGTTGGACGCGATTTCAAGGTGACGGGGCTCGTCAGCTTCGGCCATCTGCTCAGCCACCTCTACATGCTGGCCCTGCCGCCCCTCTTTCCCTATCTGCGCCAGGATCTCGGCGTCGGCTATGTCGAGCTCGGCCTGACCATCACGGCCTACGCCATCACCACGGGCCTGCTGCAGACCCCCATGGGCTTTCTGGTCAACAAGATCGGCGGCCGCTGGGTGCTGCTGTTCGGGCTCGGCGTCAACGCGCTGGCGATTCTGCTCGCCGGGCTGTCGACGCAATATTGGCAGCTGATCCTGCTGATGTTCCTGGGCGGCGTCGGCTCCAGCGTGTTTCACCCGGCCGATTATTCGATTCTCAACGCGAGGGTGGGCGGGGCCCGCCTCGGCCGCGCGCTCTCGGTCCATTCGCTCGCCGGCAATCTCGGCTTTCTCGTCGCCCCGCCCATCATGGTGGCGCTGGCGGCCTTCACCGACTGGCGCACCGCGCTGCTGCTGGTGGGCGGCTTCGGCCTCGCCTTCGCGGTCGTGATGCTGGTTTTCTCGGGCGATTTCACCAGCGTCGAGAAAGCCGAGAAACGTCCGGGCGACAGCTGGGGCCGGCTGCTGACCTCGCCGCGAATCCTGATGCTGTTCCTGTTCTACGTCTGCTCGTCGGGCGCCAATTCCGGCATGGTCCATTTCTCGGTCGTGGCCTTCAAGGACATTTACGACCTGCCGGTGGGCGTCACCGCGCTGGCGCTGACGGCCTATCAGGGCCTCGCGCTTCTGGCCGTGCTGCCGGGCGGCTGGATGGCCGACAAGATCGAGAATCACGAACGCGCGCTGGCGCTGGCCTTCGGGGCCTCGGGCGCGCTCGTGCTGATCGCCGGGCTCGGCTTCCTGCCCTTCTGGCTCGTCATCGGCGTGGTGGGCGTCGCAGGCGGCCTGCGCGGCCTCGTCAACGCGTCGCGCGACATGTCGGTGCGCCATGCCGCCAACGACGTCAGCGTCGGCACGCTCTTCGCCTTCGTGACCACCGGCTACAGCGGCGGCCAGATCGTCGGCCCGGCGCTCTATGGCTGGCTGATGGACCTCGGCCATCCGCAGCTGGTTTTCTGGGCGTCGGCGGGTTTTTCGCTGATCGCCATCAGCACCATGCTGAACGACAGGGGCGGACGCGTCCGCAGGGCGGCGCAATCGACCTGAAGCCAACGAGCTTCGAGGGAAAAAGAATCGAAAAACGAAAACGGGAGGACGACATGGAATTGAGGCGGACGATCGGCCGCGCGCTCTGCGCGGCGACCATCTGGGCGGCCGCGGGGACCGCGCAGGCGCAGGACAACGCGGCCTATTTCAAGGGCAAGACCGTCAATTACATCGTCGCCACGGCGGCGGGCGGCGGCTACGACACCTATGGGCGCCTTGTCGCTGAATATATGCAGAAATATCTGCCGGGCTCGACCTTCGTGGTGCGCAACATGCCGGGCGCGGGCCATCTCATCGGGGCCAACGCCATCTATGCCGCCAAGCCCGACGGCCTGACCATCGGGACCTTCAACACGGGCCTGATCTACACCCAGATCGCCAAGCATGACGGCGTGAAATTCGATCTGAAGAAAATGTCCTGGCTCGGCAAGGCGGCGACGGATCCGCGCGTCGTCGTGGTCGCGTCGCAATCGCCGATCAAATCCTGGGCCGACATCGTGGCGTCGAAAGAGCCGCTGAACTTCGCCACTTCGGGACCCGGCGGCGCCAATTTCGTCGAAACTCTGGCCCTGACCGCGATCCTAAAACTGCCGATTCGCATGTTGTCGGGCTATAACGGCACGGACGACCAGCTCGCCATGCGGCGCAACGAGATCGTCGGCACCATCGCGTCGCGCTCGTCCTACGACCAGTTCGTCAAGAACGGCTATGCGCGCTACATCGTGCAGTTCGGCGGCGCCGCCAACGACACGCCGCAACTGTCCACGCTGGTCAAGGGCGACGACGCCCAGAGGCTCGTGAAGCTCATCACCGCCCAGGGGGATATCGCGCGCCTGACCGCCGGACCGCCGAACATTCCCGAGGACGTTCTGGGCGCGCTGCGCGCCGCCTACAAGTCGGCCCTGAGCGACAGGGAATTTCAGGAGCGGGCCGAAAAACTCGAAAAGCCCGTGGAGGCGCTCTACGGCGACGACGTCGCGGCGGCGGTCGCGGCCGCGCTCGACCAGACGCCGGAAGTGACGCAGCTCCTCGTCGAGGG
>JAIEQX010000023.1 GCA_019747375.1 Beijerinckiaceae bacterium
GACGCTTATGTCGCCGAACCGGATTTGCGCCTCACGCTCTACGCCACGCTTCACGGACAGCGGGACGCGTCCGGCCTCGACGCGTTCGAGGCCGCGCTTGCCGACCGGTTCGGCCCGCCGCCCGACGAAATGCGCGCCCTTGTGGCGGTCGAGCGCCTGCGGCTGACGGCGCACGAACTCGGTCTGCGCCGCTTCGATGCGGGCGCGCAGGGCATGGCCGCGACGCTCCCGCCCGACGTTCTGAGATCGCTCGACCTCGAGGGATCCAGCTGGACGATCATCGACAATCGACTCGTCAGCCCGCAAGGCAGCGAGGATTTCGACGAGCGGCTGGCGCTGGCGGACGATTTCTTGGCCGAGCTCGGCGACCGGCTGGCGGCGGCGCAGTCGCCGCGCGACCCTGCGCGCCGCACGGCGGCGCGCGCATGAGGATCGCCACGTTCAACGTCAACGGCGTCAATGGTCGGCTGCAGGCCCTGCTTGACTGGCTCGCCGAAACGAAGCCCGACGTCGTCTGTCTTCAGGAGCTCAAGGCGCCGTCGAACAAGTTTCCATCCGGGCCCCTCGGCGAGGCCGGATATGGCGCGGTGTGGCGCGGGCAATCGCGCTGGAACGGCGTCGCGATCCTCGCCCGCAAGGCGACGCCGGTCGAGACGCGGCGCGAACTGCCGGGGGAGGAGTCCGACAGCCAGAGCCGATATATCGAAGCGGCGGTCAATGGCGTGCTGATCGGATGCCTTTATGCCCCCAACGGCAATCCCGCGCCCGGCCCGAAGTTCAATTACAAGATGCAGTGGCTGGCGCGTCTGAACGCGCATGCGAAAAGCCTTCTGGCGACGCGCCATCCGGTCATTCTGATCGGCGACTTCAACGTCATCCCGACCGATCTCGACGTCTACAAGCCCAGCTCGTGGCGGGATGACGCGCTCATGCATCCGGATGCGCAAAAAGCCTTCCAGGCCCTGGTGGCGCAGGGCTGGACGGACGCCCTGCGCAAGCTGCATCCCGACGAGAAGATTTACACATTCTGGGATTACTGGCGCAACGCATGGGCGCGAGACGCGGGGTTGCGCATCGATCACGCGCTGCTCAGCCGGAGCCTGGCGAAGCGGCTGGTGGCCGCCGGAGTCGATCGCGACACAAGGGGACGCGACGGCGCAAGCGACCATGCGCCGATGTGGATCGAACTTTCCGACAAGGCTGCGGCCAAGCCTGCTTCAACGTCTCGAGGCGCGCGCGCACGCCGCGCAAGACCCGGCGCCTGAGGTACGCTATGGCGCCCCGCCGCGCCGTCGACGTCCTGCGAGGCAACTCTGCGGCCTATCGGGCGTTCAGTTCGTCCTTGCGGAAAGAGGCGCCCGATATGCCGGATGAGTACGAGTCGCGTAAACTGGTGGACGAATTTCATGACTTCATCCGGGATTCCGGCTTTGTCTGCGTAGGGGCGAAATCAGCCCTCGCGCGGGACAACATCAGGACTTACGTCGCCCGCGACATCAATTCCGCCTGGGACGATGTCGCCATCTACCGTCAGCTGATCGAATTCGCGCACAATTATTCCGCCGAACGCGAATTGTTTCAGAGCTTCGTCGTTCTCTTCGAGAATTCGCGCGATCTCAGCGAGCAGGAGTTCGAAAAGGCCCTGTGGTCGCGCGTCCAATCGCTGTCGGACAAGGACGCGCTGCACGGGCAGGATTATGACTCCCGCGTCAGCTCCGATCCGGAAGATCCGCACTTTTCGCTGAGTTTCGGCGGCGAGGGCTTTTTCGTCGTGGGCCTGCATCCGCGCGCCAGCCGCGCCGCGCGGCGTTTTTCCTGCGCAGCCCTGGTGTTCAATCTTCACGACCAGTTCGAACTTCTCCGCGACGCGGGAAAATACGAGAAGATGCGGGACGCCATTCTGAGCCGCGACGAGAAGGTCAACGGCTCCATCAATCCCATGCTGTCGCGCCACGGCGAGAGCTCCGAGGCGAAGCAATATTCGGGTCGACGCGTCGGCCAGGAGTGGCGCTGTCCGTTCGATCCAGAACAGAGAAAGTCCTACGATGCATTCTGAAATAGCGCCGCGCAGCGGCGTCGCCTTCAAGCTCGCAAAGGGGCGGAAACTGAAGGTCATCGACCCGCAGGGCGAACAGGTGTCGGACCTGCTCGCCTTCAGGGCGGACGACATAGACGAAGTTATTTCGTCGGGCCGCACCCTTGATTATGTCAGCCGGATTTTTCTGACGAAGGGTGATCCGATCTATTCGAACCGCAGCAACGTCATGCTGAGGATCGAGGAAGACACCGTAGGTCGGCACGATTTTCTGCTCACGCCATGTTCGAAAGATACGTTCCGCATCATCTATGGCGATGAACATCCCCATCACGGCTGCTTCGGGAATCTCGCCAACGCGCTCGCGCCCTATGGCGTCAAGCCTGACCAGATTCCGGTGGCGTTCAACGTCTTCATGAATGTGCGGGTTGACGGCGAAACCGGAGAACTGAAAGTCGATCCGCCCTTGAGCCGCGCTGGCGACCATGTGCTTTTCTCGGCCGAGATGGACCTGATCATCGCGCTCACGGCCTGTTCGGCGCTGCAGTCGAACAATTACAGTTTCAAGCCGATCCACTACGAGATCATCTGACACAGGAGCCGGCGTACCACACATGCGCCGGCTGCACTCGCGTCTCTCGGCGCGTATCCGCGTCCTGGCGCACGATCGAGTCCGGCGCGTATCTGAGGAGAGGGCCGAAAGATGGATATTTCTGATTTTGCCGACAAGGGGCCCGAGCTTCTGCCAGAGCTTTTCCTGTGCGGGAGGCTCGAGGGATGGGGCGTGCTCGAAAGCCCCTTCGGCGCGCTGAAATCGAGGTTTGTCGTCAAGGCGACGGG
>JAIEQX010000367.1 GCA_019747375.1 Beijerinckiaceae bacterium
ACGCTCGTGATCGGAACCCAGACGCTCGGGCGTCCGTTCATTGCGCCGCCCGGCGTGCCGCCGGATCGCGCCGCCGCCTTGCGCAGCGCGTTCGAACGGACGATGTCGGATCCTGCCTTCATCGCAGATCGTCGCGCGTCCGGCGAGGACGTCAATCCCGCGACGGCGGCCGAGATAGAGGCCTTGATGGCGAAATTATCCGCGACTCCGAAAGAGCTGGTTCAGGAAACGCGCGCCATCATCGCGGGTAATTGAGTCCGATCAAGTTCCGAAACGCAAAGAGCCCCGCCATGCTGGCGGGGCTCTCTTGAGGCGAATATGCCTGAGCCTATTCAGCGGCCGCCGCATGCGCCTTGGCCTGCACGTGGACATTGACGAGATCGAGCGGCGACTGGGTGTCTTCCAGCATGCCCCAGCTTTTCACCCAATCGGTCGTGCGGGCGAGTTCCGCCTCTGGAATGGGCGCGGGATCGCACACGACCATGCGGTCGGCCCGCAGGTCCGCGACCGTCATCTGGCCGATCTCTGGGTCTTTCGCCTTGTGATAATCGATGAAGTACTGAAGATACTTCTGCTTGTCGGCGTTGATCATCACGACGGCTTGCCGCACGGCGCGATTGAAAGCCGCGTAGGTTTCGGCGTCGACCCGGTCGGAGGCCACCTCGGTCCCGTGATAAAACGCCGAGCAGATGGCGCGGCAGCCATTCTTCTCCGCAAGCGAAATATAGGGTTCCGTCAGCGTCGTGGCTTCGATTTCGCCCTTCATCATGGCGTTGTAGCGATTCCGCGAACCGCTCGGCGCCGGCACGACATTGATGAGCTCTCGCGGCAGAAAGCCGCTGAGCATGTGCAGTGCGAGATAATGCGTGCCCGCGTAGAACGGCACGCCGACGCTTTTGCCCGCGAGTTGCTGCGCCGTATATACGGGCGAGTCAGGGCGTACCAAAATGGCCGCATAAGTCACGATGGCGCGGCGTCCAAGTTGCCGGCTGCCGACGCTTGTATCTTCGACGCGGCAATAATTGCCCCATTCGCAGGCATTGTACATGTCTGCTTTTCCCTGTTCGAGCAGCTTGCCATGGCTGCCGAACGGATTTACGCCGAGCGGGTTGGACTCATCGCGCGCCACGGTCTTCAGTCCCGCCTCGTCGCGGTCCGCCCATTCGACCTGCACGCCTTCTTTTTCAAAAAGCCCTTCATTGTAGGCGACAAGTTCAGGCAATCCCTGAAACGGCGACGTGGATTCCAGCACCAGCTTCTTCATGTCTGCGCTCCCTAGTCCGTTGGCGCGACTGCTCGGGCCCCCTGCGACAGGCCCGGCGTCCGGTCCATGAGTGTCGGCTCATTCGCAACGTCTGGCAATTTCGAATCTTGAGCGAAATGGCCGGATTCGAAGCCGCGGCGCCTATCGCCTCACCTGCGCAGGCATAAGACCGTCAATCCTCGCCGCGGCGCGATATCTCGGGATGACGCCACAGGTACACCGCTAGCCCCGCCATGGCGGCGCTGATCAAGGCCGCAATGATGTAGAATGCGGCTTCGAGCCCGGCGACTTCGGCGATCGCCCCCATGGCCAGCGGGGCCGTGATGGAGGCGACGCGGTTGGCCGTTCCGCGCAGGCCGACGGCCTTGCCCTGGTTGCTGCGACCCGCTCCCCGAAGCACCAGCGTGATGACAAGCGGTTGCGCCAGACCGTTCATGCCGGAACGAAGAAACATGGCGATCTGCAACGCCAGATAGGTGCTCATCAGAGGCGTGATGCAGACCAGCAGGATCCCGGCCCAAAGCGAGGCGAGCACGAGCCAGAAACCCGAAACATAATGGGTCAGGCGCGCCGTCAGAAGCGAGAACAGCGCCGCCCCTACGGCGCCTGCCGGGCTCAGCAGGCCGATGGCCGTGCCGGCGATGCCCATGTCGTTCAACCAGGCGACGTAGAACGAACTCTGCACGGCATTGCCGACATGCATCATCGAGCCGAGAACGACGATGACCGCGACTGAAGGCGTCGCGAGTAGCCCGAAGGCGGTCACATAGTCGCTCAGTTTGGGCGTGAGCGCCCGCCAGCCGGTCGCCGGCGCGCCGGCGGCTTGCGCCTCGGCCAGATCGGCCTTGCGGGGTGGCAGGATCAGCGCGCAGACCACGCCGCCGCCGGCCCAGACCGCCATCAGGGTGAAGGCGCCCCATGGTCCGAGCAGGTCCCACGAAAGGCCCGCCATCGGTGGCGCCACGAGCTGGCCGATACGGATCACGAAGCTAAGTCGACCCGCGTAGGTCGTGCGGCCATGCATGTATTGGCCGATCATCGTCTGCGCCCCAAGCCAGCCCATGGATTCTGACAGGCCCAGAAACATCTGCAGGATGATCAGCGCCCAGATCCATGTGGCGAGCGGGTAGGCCAGGGGGATCAGCGCGGCCAGCGCTGTGCACATAAGCATGACGCGCCGCGCCCCGAGCCGGTCCATCAGCGCGCCCGCATGGATCGAGAACAGCAGCGGAAGCACGTGCGCGGCGCTGAATACCAGTCCAAACATGAACGGCGAGGGGTTCATCGTATAGGCGTAGAGCGGAATGATGACCGAGCCGATGTGAAACACCGAAGTGGTGAACAGCCCGATGCCATAGACAGCGCATTGAACGCGCATGGGCACGGGGGCGTGAGACGTCAGATCGCGCGCCGTCGCGTCGTCCTTCATCGGCTGCGTCGCATGGGGGCGGATGTGATCATTTCCGGCAGGATAGGGCGAGCCAAGGCATGAGCGCAACCATGCCGGCGTCTCGCGCATTGTCTCGCCGTAGCCCGCACCGCCTCGCCTCTATTTGCAGACGCGCCGCCTCGCCCTGGATCGACCAGAACCATGGCAGGCTGTCATAGGCGGCCGGAGCGCCGGCGA
>JAIEQX010000361.1 GCA_019747375.1 Beijerinckiaceae bacterium
GCCTTCCTGATCGAGCGTGACGAACGGGTCGGCAGGCAGAATGCCTTTCGCCGTGTAGGGTCCCAGGAACGAGGCTGCGTCGTCGCGGGAAATGCCCAGCGCCGTCTGCGTCAGATCATTGGTGCCGAACGAGAAGAACTCGGCCGTCCGGGCGATTTCCCCGGCCAGCAATGCGGCGCGCGGCAATTCGATCATCGTGCCGACCTGATACGGCACTTTCACGCCGGTTTCCTTCTCGACCTCATCCGCCATGGCGACGATGCGCGCTTTGGTGAGATCGAGTTCGGCGCGGGTCATCACCAGCGGAACCATGATTTCGGCGGTTACCGGCTGGCCGGTTTTCTTGCCGGCGGCTACTGCGCCCTCAAAAATCGCCCTCGCCTGCATTTCGGCTATTTCCGGATAGGCGATGGCGATGCGGACGCCACGGAACCCCAGCATCGGATTGAACTCGTGAAGCTCCGCGGCGCGGCGCTTGAGTTTGGCAGGATCCGCGTTCATGGACGCCGCCACTTCGGCGATTTCTTCATCCGTGTGCGGCAGGAACTCGTGCAGCGGGGGATCGAGAAGCCGGATGGTGACCGGCAGGCCCTGCATGATTTCGAACAGCGCGGCAAAATCCTCGCGCTGCATCGGCAGCAGCTTGGCGAGCGCGGCGCGACGGCCCTTTTCGTCATCGGCGAGGATCATTTCGCGCACCGCGACAATACGGTCGCCTTCGAAGAACATGTGCTCGGTGCGGCACAAGCCGATGCCGTCGGCGCCGAACGTGCGCGCCACGCGAGCGTCCGCCGGCGTCTCGGCGTTGGTGCGCACTTTCATGCGTCGCACCTTGTCGGCCCATTCCATCAGGGTTGCGAATTCGCCCGACAGTTCGGGCTGCAACATGTCGACGGAGCCTTCCAGCACCTGGCCGGTTGAGCCGTCGACCGTGATCATGTCGCCTTTCTTCAGCGTTCGGCCCATGGCGACGAGCGTCTGGGCGGCGTAGTCGACCCGGATCTGACCGGCGCCTGACACGCAGGGCTTGCCCATGCCACGCGCAACCACCGCCGCGTGCGAGGTCATGCCGCCCCGGGTCGTCAGGATGCCCGCTGACGCATGCATGCCGTGAATATCTTCGGGGCTAGTTTCGATTCGCACCAGAATCACGCTGCGGCCAGCGCTTTTCAGTTGTTCGGCCTCATCGGACGAAAAAACGATTTCCCCGGACGCGGCGCCCGGCGAGGCCGGCAGACCGGTGGCGATAATCTTGCGATCCGCCTTCGGGTCGATCGTGGGATGCAGCAATTGGTCGAGCGCCGCAGGATCGACGCGCAGGATCGCCTCTTCCTGCGTGATCAGTCCATCATTCGCCATTTCGACGGCGATGCGCAACGCCGCCTTGGCGGTGCGCTTGCCGCCACGTGTCTGCAGCATCCAGAGCTTGCCGCGCTCGACGGTGAATTCAAGATCCTGCATGTCGCGATAGTGCTTCTCGAGCAGCTGCGTGACGCGCACGAATTCGTGGTAGACTTCCGGCATCACCGTCTCCATCGACGGCTTGTCGGAATGTGCCGCGATGCGAGCCTCTTCGGTGATGTTCTGCGGTGTACGAATGCCCGCCACCACGTCTTCGCCCTGAGCATTGACGAGGAACTCGCCATAGAGTTCTCGCTCTCCCGTCGAGGGATTGCGCGTGAAGGCGACGCCGGTGGCCGACGTCTCGCCCATGTTGCCGAAGACCATCGCCTGTACGTTCACGGCGGTGCCCCAGTCGGCAGGAATGTCGTTCAGACGACGATAGGTGATGGCGCGCTGGTTCATCCATGAGCCGAAGACGGCGCCGATCGCGCCCCAGAGCTGCTCATGCGGATCCTGCGGGAAAGGCTTGCCGGTCTTGTGTTCGACCTTCGCCTTGTAGTCCACGATGATGGCGCGCCAGTCGGCCGCGTCCAGATCGGTGTCGAACATGAAGCTGCGGCTGTCCTTGTATTCCTCCAGCACTTCTTCGAATTCATGGTGGTCCACGTCGAGCACGACGTTGGAGTACATCTGAATAAAGCGGCGATAGGAATCGTAGGCGAAGCGTTCGTCTCCGGCGCTTGTAGCGAGCGCCCCGACGGTCACGTCATTGAGGCCGAGGTTCAGCACCGTGTCCATCATGCCGGGCATGGAGGCGCGCGCGCCGGATCGAACCGAGACGAGGAGCGGATTTGCGGCGTCCCCGAACGTGCGTCCGGTGATCTTGCCGACATGTTTCAGGGCCTCGGCGACCTGCGCCTTGAGCTCGTCGGGATATCGGTTCCCATTGCTGTAATAATAGGTGCAGACTTCCGTCGTAATGGTGAAGCCAGGAGGGACGGGCAGGCCCAGGTTGGCCATTTCGGCGAGATTTGCGCCCTTGCCGCCAAGCAGGTTGCGCATGCCGCTCTCGCCTTCGGCAGTTCCGTCACCGAAGGTGTAAACCCATTTGCTCATCTGCCTGATCCTCGGCTGTCAGCAGTCACGCGCGGAGCTCTGCGCCCGCAGCGCCCGTCTTGTCTAGGCGAAATGACGCCGTGAGATCAATTCGCCAATTGAGGGGCGCGAGCAATGCATGCAACCTATGTTTCATGAAGGCGTCATTTGGCAGGGGGGCGTTTTCTGGTGTAAGCCTGCCGCAACCCCTCAAGGAGATCCGAAGCCCGGACCGGCTTCCAGTTAGAGAGCTCAGTGCCAGACTCTTCGAAAACGCCTCTTCTCGACCGGATTTCCTCCCCGGAAGACCTCCGCCGACTGCCGGAAAGCGATCTCCGGCAGGTCGCGGCCGAATTGCGCACCGAGACAATCGACGCTGTCTCCGTGACCGGCGGACATCTGGGCGCGGGCCTGGGCGTCGTCGAGCTCACGGTTGCGATCCACCATGTCTTCGATAC
>JAIEQX010000006.1 GCA_019747375.1 Beijerinckiaceae bacterium
GCGACGCTGTGCACGGCGGCGATCTTCGACGCGCATTATTCGACCGACCGATCGAAAACCTTCTTTCATTCGAGCTCATACACCGCCAATCCCATTGCGTGCGCGGCGGCTGTCGCAAACCTGGATGTCTGGGACGAGGAGCCGGTGATGGCGCGGATCGCAGATCTTTCGGCGGCGCATGCGCGACTGCTCGATCGTTTTCGCGACGATGCCCGTTTCGGCGCCGTTCGCCAGTGCGGCACGATCTCGGCGCTGGACCTGCGGGTTGGCGATGAAGGTTATCTGGCGAGCGTCGGGCCGAGGCTCATGGCGCATTTCGTCGAACGCGGCTTTCTCATTCGGCCGCTCGGCAACACGATCTATCTTATGCCGCCCTATTGCGTGACCGAAGACGAACTCGCGAGCGCCTATGAGGCGATTGCGCAGGCGGCGTCATGAATACGCGCATCACGGGGCTCGGACATCATGCGCCCGCGCGCATCGTCGCCAATGCGGAGATAGAGGCGCGGCTCGGGCTGGAGCCCGGCTGGATTCATGCGCGCGTCGGCATCAGCGAACGCCGCTATGCCGGCGACGACGAGGCGCTGACGGATCTGGCGCGACCGGCGGCCGCCATGGCGCTCGAGAATGCCGGTCATCCGGACATTGGTTTCATGCTGCTGGCAACGAGCACGCCCGACCACCTGCTGCCGCCCTCGGCGCCGCTGCTGGCGCATCAGCTCGGACTGTCGTGTGCTGCGCTCGATCTGGCGGGCGCCTGCGCGGGCTTCCTGCATGCGCTCGTGCTGGCCGACGGACTGGTCCGCGCGCATGGACGCGCCGTGCTGGTGGTGGCGGCCAATATTCTCAGCCGCCGCATCGATCCGTCGGACCGCTCGACCTCGGCGCTGTTTGCGGATGCGGCCGGCGCCATCGTGTTGTCGCCCGCCCCCGGCTCCGCCTCGGGCGTGATCGGCGCGGATCTCGTGTCCGACGGCTCCGGCTACGATCTGATCAAGATTCCCGCGGGGGGAAGCCGCCTGCCCTTCTCGCGCGCCTCCACGCCTTCGGATCTGTTCATGCAGATGCCGGACGGGCGCGAGGTTTTTTCGCGCGCCGTCGACACAATGGTGCGGACCTCCAAGGCGGCGCTCGCCGCCGCTGAGCTCGGGCCTGCGAACATTGCGCATTTCGCGCCCCACCAGGCCAATCTGCGCATCAGTGCGGCCGTGGAGCGCCGGCTCGGGCTTGACCCTGCCGCAAGCCTGTCGACACTCGCGCATTACGGGAATTCATCGGCCGCCACGATCCCGTTCACCTTGTCGCACGAAGCGGCGCGGCGAGCCTATGCGCCCGGAGACGCCTTGTTGTTCAGCGCCGTCGGCGCGGGGCTTTCCGGCGGGTCAGTTGTTTTTCGCTGGTGACTGGGGACGGCGGCGACCGACCATCTGGAATTTCCGCGCGGGATGCAGCAGTGTGGAACAGGTTTCGCATGTGACCCAAGCGACGCCCGGGATTGCACCCTGCGTTCCGCCTGCCAAAGGCGGCTTCCGACACTCGAGGATCGTGCCATGAATGGCTATTTGAAATATGCGCTCGCGGCTTGCGCGGCGATTGGTTTGTCCGCCGCCGCGTCGGCGCAAGAAAAATTGAAAGTGGGCTTCGTCTATGTCGGCCCGGTCGGCGATTTCGGTTATTCCTATCAGCACGATCAAGGCCGCATCGCCATGCAGAAGGCGCTGGGCGACAAGGTGGAATCCACCTTTCTGGAGAATGTCGCCGAGAACGACAGCGAGCGCGCCATCGAGCAGCTGGCCCGCTCGGGCCACAATCTGATCTTCACGACCTCGTTCGGCTTCATGGAGCCGACGCTGCGCGTCGCGCGGAAATTCCCGAAGGTGCGGTTCGAGCATGCGACGGGATTCAAGCGCGCCGCCAATGTCGCGACCTATTCCGCGCGCTTCTACGAAGGCCGCTACATCCTCGGCCAGATCGCCGGCAAGATGACCAAGACGAACACGCTCGGCTATGTCGCGGCTTTCCCGATTCCGGAAGTCGTGTCAGGCATCAACTCGTTCTATCTCGGGGCGAAATCGGTCAATCCGGACGTCAAGATCAAGATCGTCTGGGCCAACACATGGTTTGATCCCGGCAGGGAGTCGGAATCCGCCAAGGCCTTGATGGCGCAGGGCGCGGACATCATCAGCCAGCACACCGACTCGGCCGCTCCTCTG
The DNA here is from genome assembly GCA_019747375.1 of Beijerinckiaceae bacterium. Lineage (GTDB taxonomy): Bacteria > Pseudomonadota > Alphaproteobacteria > Rhizobiales > Beijerinckiaceae > Terripilifer. The sequence goes on from JAIEQX010000006.1 coordinate 2,214, forward strand.
CAGGAAGCCGAGAAGGCCGGCAAGCTGGCCTTCGGGCAGGCGTCCGACATGACCCGTTTCGCCCCCAAGGCGCAGCTGACGTCGATCATCGACGACTGGAGCGGCTATTACATCGAGCGCGTCAACCTGGCGCTGGCCGGCAAGTGGAAGGCCGACGACACCTGGGGCGGGCTCAAATCCGGCATGGTGGTGATGGCGCCCTTCGCCAATATGCCGGCGGACGTGAAGGCCCTGGCGGAGAAGACCACGGCGGCGATCTCCGACGGCACGCTCTTCCCCTTCGCCTGCCCGGTGGTCGACCAGAGCGGCAAGACGGTGGAATGCAAGGGCGGCAAGACCCTGTCGGACGAACAGATTCTCAGCATGAACTGGTACGTGCAGGGCATCGACGACAAGGTTCCGCAATAAGGCGCGTCCAACGCCTCGCGCCATCGATTGATCCGGGGCCTCTTCTACGGAAGGGGCCCCTTTTTGCAGCTCTGGCATGTCGCATTTTTGTGACTCGCTGCGAACAAAAGCCGTTCAACCGGCATCCGCAGCGTCAATTGCCAAGCTTTAGGCAGGTCGCTCCTTTTCTGACCTTCCGGAATCAGCGGGCTCGTGATCAGTTTCCGGAGCGGGCCGACCGCATTTTCAGAATTTTCATTTGAACGTCTTTTTCCGTCGATCCGATTTCAGACAGTCATTTCGAGGTCCAGAATGTTGAAAAAACT
>JAIEQX010000055.1 GCA_019747375.1 Beijerinckiaceae bacterium
GCATCGGGCGGCTTCATCGCCATCGCCGTCGCCATCGGCATGTCGGTGTGGCGCGCGCGCGAGGCCAAGAATGTCGAGACCTATGGCTCGGCGCGGTGGGCGCGAGCCGACGAGGTACGGGCCGCCAGCCTGCTCGGGCCCGATGGCGTCGTGCTCGGAAAATTCGATCGCGCCTATCTTCGTCATGACGGGCCAGAGCATGTGCTGTGCTTCGCGCCGACCCGCTCCGGCAAGGGCGTCGGCCTGGTCGTGCCATCGCTGCTGACCTGGCCGGGCTCCGCCATCGTTCACGACATCAAGGGCGAGAACTGGCAGCTCACCGCCGGCTTCCGCGCCCGACATGGCCGCGTGCTGCTTTTCGATCCGACCAATGCGAAGTCCTCAGCCTACAACCCGCTGCTCGAGGTCCGCCGCGGCGAATGGGAGGTTCGCGACGTCCAGAACATCGCCGACATCCTGGTCGATCCCGAAGGGAGCTTGGAGCGCCGCAATCATTGGGAGAAGACATCCCACGCGCTCCTCGTCGGCGCCATTCTGCACGTTCTTTACGCCGAGACCGACAAGACACTCGCCGGCGTCGCCGCCTTCCTGTCCGATCCCAAGCGGCCGATCGAATCGACACTCGCGGCGATGATGAAGACCGCGCATCTCGGCGAAGCGGGGCCGCATCCGGTCATCGCGTCGGCCGCGCGCGAGCTGCTGAACAAATCGGACAATGAGCGGTCGGGCGTCTTGTCCACCGCCATGTCGTTCCTCGGCCTCTACCGCGATCCCGTCGTGGCGGAGGTGACGCGCCGGTGCGACTGGCGCATCACCGACATTGTCGGCGGAACGCGGCCATCGACGCTCTACCTCGTCGTGCCGCCATCCGACATCGCGCGCACCAAGCCGCTGATCCGGCTTCTCCTCAACCAGATCGGACGCCGTCTGACCGAGGACCTGCAGGCGAAGGGAGGCCGGCACCGCCTGCTGCTCATGCTCGACGAATTTCCAGCGCTCGGCCGGCTCGACTTCTTCGAATCCGCGCTGGCCTTCATGGCCGGCTATGGCCTGAAGAGCTTCCTGATCGCGCAGTCGCTGAACCAGATCGAGAAGGCCTATGGGCCGAACAACTCGATCCTCGACAACTGTCATGTCCGCGTCAGCTTCGCGACCAATGACGAGCGGACGGCCAAGCGCGTGTCGGACGCGCTGGGCACCGCGACGGAAATGCGGGCGATGCGAAACTACGCCGGTCATAGGCTCAGCCCCTGGCTTGGTCACCTGATGGTGTCGCGCTCGGAAACCGCGAGACCGCTACTGACGCCTGGCGAGGTCATGCAGCTCCCGCCGACGGACGAGATCGTGATGGTCTCGGGGACGCCGCCGATCCGGGCGAAGAAGGCCCGCTATTTTGAGGATAGCCGATTTCAGGATCGCGTTTTGCCGCCGCCAACTCTTGCAAAGACGGCAGCGACCAGGCCCGATGATTGGAGTGCAATGCCGCTGCCGCCGCGGCCGCAGATCGAGACCGCAGCGACGGACGCCGCGGGTGATAGCGAGGACCCCACAGGTTCGGAACGCCGCCATCAGCCAGAGCTTCACAAGGCGGGCACCGTCGAGAAGAAGGCGCCGATCGACAACGAGTTCGCCACCGATTTGGGCGACGACGTGCAGGACGACAGCGCCAACGCCAGCCGGATGAACCGCGTCATGCAGGGTCTCGCGCGACAGGTCTCGCTCGACCCGAATGACGGCATGGACTTGTAGGCGCCATCGTGAAGGTCCCGAAGAAGCAGCGGCTATCGGTCTATCTCGATCCGGACACCATGAGGGCGCTCGCCGACTATGCCGCGCGCCGTGACCAGTCGCGGTCCCTGGTGGCCGAAGCCGCTATCGCGTCCTTCCTCTCGCCCGACGCGGCCGAGCGCCAGGAAGCGGCGACCACGAAGCGGCTGGATCAGCTCGACCGGCGCATGACGCGGATGGAGCGTGATCTCGGCATCTCCGTGGAAATGCTGGCGGTGTTCGTCCGCTTCTGGCTCACCACCAACCCGCCATTGCCGGAGCCGGCGCAAGCCGCCGCGCGCGCTCAAGCCGGCGAGCGGTATGACGCCTTCGTCGCCGCACTCGGACGCCGACTCGCGAAGGGCCCGAAGCTGCGTGAGGAGATTTCAGAAGACGTCGCGGGTGTCCCGGGCGCGGAATAATCATCGCGCGGGGCGCCGCAAGAGTTCGGCAGTTCCGCCGTCGCCCTGTCTTTGTACGCCACAGCACTACGACCCTATCGTGCTTGTTGTCATGACCTGATTTCTGCCTCTTCTACTCATCCCCGATCCAGGGCCGCACGTTTGCGGTCCCGCACAGTCCGGGGACGACATGGCGACTTCTCACCAGCAATCCGAGGCGATCCTGCGAGGCGCGCGCATGCTGCGCACCGCCCTCGGCCCCGCCATCGCCGGATTCCTGGAGGACCCGTCGGTCGTCGAGGTGATGCTCAATCCCGACGGACGGCTCTGGATCGACCGGCTGTCCGAGGGACTCTCCGACACCGGAGCGCGGCTGTCGCCCGCCGATGGCGAGCGCATCATCCGCCTCGTCGCCCATCATGTCGGCGCCGAGGTTCATGCCGGTTCGCCGCGCGTTTCGGCAGAGCTGCCCGAGACAGGCGAGCGGTTCGAGGGCCTTTTGCCGCCTGTTGTCGCGGCGCCGGCATTCGCGATCCGCAAGCCTGCGGTCGCTGTGTTCACGCTCGCCGATTATGTCGCCGCTGAGATCATGTCCGCCGGACAGGCGGAGGTGCTGCGTCGCGCCGTCGCCGACCGCCGCAACATCCTGGTCGCCGGCGGCACCTCGACCGGCAAGACCACGCTGACCAACGCGCTGCTCGCCGAAGTGTCGAAGACCTTCGACCGCGTGGTTCTGATCGAGGATACGCGTGAGCTGCAATGCGCCGCGCCCAACCTCGTGGCCATGCGCACCAAGGACGGC
>JAIEQX010000046.1 GCA_019747375.1 Beijerinckiaceae bacterium
GTCGTGACATCACCACGGTCGAGGGGCTGCAGAACCCGGACGGAACCTTGTCGGTTCTCCAGCAGGCGTTTCATGAGAACCATGGCCTGCAATGCGGATTCTGCACGCCCGGCATGCTCATCACCCTGACGGAGCATTTGCGCAACGACCCCGATCCGACTGAAGACGACCTGCGGATCCTTTTGACGGGGAACATCTGCCGTTGCACCGGCTACCAGGCCATCGTGGCGGCGGGACTCGACGCCGCACGGCGTTTGCGCGGCGAAGCAAGGGGCCCGAAAGATGGCGAATAAGCAGTTCGGCGCCAGCGCGCTTCGCAAGGAAGACGCAGCTCTGCTCGTCGGAAAAGGCCGCTTCGTCGACGACGTGAAACTCCCGGGCATGTCGCACGCGGCTTTCGTGCGCAGCCCGCATGCCCACGCCGCCATCAAAAGCATCGATGTCAGCGCGGCGCTGGCGCTGCCCGGCGTGATCGACGTCATCACCCATGCGCGCCTGCCCGAGCCGATGCGGTCGAGAAAGCTGCCGCTTTACGTGCCAAACCCGCTGATGAAGCAGGTCTACATGCCCTTCGTCCTTCCCAAGGACGAAGTCTGCTTCGTCGGCGAAGCCGTCGTCATCGTGGTGGCCGAGTCGCGGTATGTCGCGGAAGACGCCGCCATCCTGGTCGATGTCGATTATGACGTCCTACCGGCGTCCCTCGATCCGCTGCGCGCCATAGCGACCGACGCCCCGCTGGCGCAACGCACCGCGGCCTCCAACATTGTCACGCAGGTTCCCATCAAGTTCGGCGATACGGATGCGGCCTTTACGGGAGCCGCTCATGTCTTCCGCGAACAGTTTTTCATGCATCGTGGCGGCCCGTTCTTTCTGGAATGCCGGGGCGTCGTGGCGTCCTTTGACAGGACCGATGAAAACTTGACGATGTACGCGTCGTCGCAAGGCTCGCACAGATTCAAGAGAACCTTCGTGGACCTGCTCGACTTCGACGAGAGCCAGGTTCGCATCATCACCAATGATGTCGGCGGAGGGTTCGGGCCCAAAGGCTCGTTCTATGTGGAATATGCCGCGACCGCGGCGGCGTCCATGATCACCGGAAGACCCGTGAAATGGATCGAGGATCGCCGCGAGAACTTCGTCGCGACCCAGCAGGAGCGCGATCAATATTGGGACATGGAGGTCGCCGTCGATCCGGACGGGAAACTTCTGGGACTGCGCGGCCGGCTTGTTCATGACGGCGGCGCCTATGTCACCTGGGGGCTTGTCCTGCCGTGGATCGCCGCGACCTCGGTGATCGGTCCCTATGTGCTTCCGAATTATCGGCTGGAGCTCATCGTCGCCATGACCAACAAGGTGACCTGCAGCCCGGTGCGGGGAGCCGGCCGGCCCCAGGGTTGCTTCGTCATGGAGCGCATGATGGACCGGATCGCGCGTGAACTGTCGCTCGACCGGGCGGAGGTCCGGCGACGCAATTTCATCCAGCCCGAACAGATGCCCTACAGCGTGGGTCTGACCTTTCGTGACGGCAAGCCGGCGATCTACGACAGCGGCGATTATCCGCGCAGCCAGCAGATGGCGCTGGACCATGTGAACTACGAAACCTTCGAAGCCCGCAGGCTGCAGGCGCTACGTGAGGGCCGCTATATCGGCATCGGCATCAGCAATGCGGTGGAGGGAACGGGCCTCGGGCCGTATGAGGGCGCGACGATCCGGATTTCAACCAGCGGCAAGGTGGTGATCTACACGGGAGCGACACCGCAGGGCCAATCCCACAAGACGACTCTGGCGCAGATCGCGGCTGATCATCTGGGCCTCGGCATCGACGACATCAATGTCGTGACCGGAGACACGAGCACCATCCCGTTCGGCATGGGCACGTTTGCTTCCCGCACGGCGGTCAATGCGGGTTCGTCCGTCCATCTCGCCGGCCTTGAAGTCGTCGAGAAGCTGAAGAAGCTGGCGGCTGAAATGCTCGAGGTCTCGCCCGATGATCTCGACGTCAAGGATGGCGGCGTCGAGGTCCGGGGCGTTCCGGGCATGCGGAAGACCTTCCGCGAGCTCGCCAATCAATCCGTCGGTCTCTACGGCTTTTCGATGAAGAGCGACCGTGATCCAGGCCTCGAGGCGACAAGCTATTTCAAGCCAGAGCAATCGACCTATGCCAACAGCAGCCACATTGCGGAGGTCGAAGTCGACATCGAGACGGGTCACGTCAAGGTCACGCGCGTCGTGGTCAATCATGATTGCGGCCGGGTGATCAACCCGATGGTGGTCGAAGGACAGATCGTGGGCGGGGTCGCGCATGGCGTCGGAAACGCCCTGTTCGAACAATTGCTCTTTGACGAGAACGGCCAGCCGCTCACCACGAGCTTCGCCGAATATCTGCTGCCGATGGCGCCCGATGTTCCCAACGTCGAAGTTCTTCACACCGTCTCGCCCTCGCCGTTGAATCCGATCGGCGTCAAGGGCGCCGGCGAAGGCGGCACGATCGCGGTGATTGCGGCGATCATCAGCGCCATCGAGAATGCGCTGTCGCCCTTCGGGGCCCGACTGGCGGAAATGCCGATCTCTCCCGAAAAGATCGTCAGGATCGTGCAGCAGGCGCGCAGGAGCGAAGCGGCGGAGTAAAAATTATCGCGAGGAGCGACGATGCGTATCAGGACGTCAAGCGGGCTCTCGATGGCCTATGTCACGCAGGGCGCCGGGCGGACGATCGTGCTCCTGCATCCGGTCGGCCTGCGCGGCGCGTTTTGGCGTCCCGTCATGGATGAGCTGAAAGACGAGTTCCGTCTGATCGCGCCGGATTTTCGGGGCCATGGCGACAGCGACGCCCCGATGACGCCGTTCGGGCTTGACGACCTCGCGGACGATGTGGCCGACCTCGTTCAGGCAGTCGGCCGGGGCCCGACAATCGTCTGCGGATGCTCGATGGGCGGAATGGTGGCGCAAGCCATATCGGTGCGGCGGCCGGACCTGGT
>JAIEQX010000299.1 GCA_019747375.1 Beijerinckiaceae bacterium
TGACGCGCCGGCGCACTTCCTCGCCAAGCGCCTCGATGTCGGCGGCTGTGGCCTCGCCGCGATTGATGAGGAAATTGCAGTGCATCTCGCTCACCTGCGCGCCGCCCATGACAAGCCCGCGGCAGCCCGCGGCGTCGATGACTTTCCACGCGCTCTGCGGCTTGGGGTTCTTGAACGTCGAGCCGCCCGTCTTCTCGCGAATGGGCTGCGTGGCCTCGCGCGCCGCGGTGATGCGCTCCATCTCCGCGATGATCTCCTCGGGCTTGCCCGGGCGGCCCTGAAACAGGGCGCTCGTGAAGATCACATCCTCGGGCGCCTCGCTGTGGCGGTAAGAGAAGCCCATGTCCGCGTGCGAGAACGTGCGGATGTTTCCGGCGCGGTCGACGCCGCGCGCTTCAATGAGCACGTCCGTCGTCTCGCCGCCATGGGCGCCCGCGTTCATGCGCAGCGCGCCGCCGATGGAGCCGGGAATGCCGCGATAGAACGCGAGCCCGTCGACGCCAGCTTCCGCCGCCGCGCGCGCCGCCTTCATGTCGGGAACCGCAGCGCCCGCGCGAACGCGATGGCCGTCCAGAATTTCCACTTCGCCAAACGCGCGTCCCGCAAGACGGATGACGACGCCGGGTACGCCCCCGTCGCGCACAATCATGTTCGAGCCGAGACCGAGGATCGTGAGCGGAATGTCGTGTGGCAGATACTTGAGGAAATAGGCGAGATCACTTTCATCCGCGGGCGTGAAGAGAATTTGCGCGGGACCGCCGACGCGAAACCACGTGAACGGCGCGATCGCGGCATTGGCCGCAAGACGCCCGCGCAGATCGGGCATCAGCGCCTGAAGCTTCGGCGAAATGTCCTCGAAACTCACGGTGAAACCTTCGCCAGATCGGCGGGCAGCGAAGCCGCCCATTGCGTGATGTTGCCCGCGCCAAGGCAGATGACGTAATCACCCGGCCCCGCCATGGCCGCGATCTGCGCAGGCAATTGCGCGGGATCGGCGAGCGTGAATGCGCTGCGATGGCCGTGCGCCTTGATGGCGGCGACCAGATGGTCCTTGTCGACGCCCTCGATCGGCTTTTCGCCGGCCGCGTAAACATCGGCGACGATGACAGCGTCGGCGTCGTTGAAGCAGGTGGCGAAATCGTTGAACAGCGCCTGCAGCCGCGTGTAGCGATGCGGTTGCACCACGGCGATGACCTTCGATTTCGTGGATGCGCGCGCCGCGCGCAGCACCGCCGCGACCTCCACCGGATGATGCGCGTAATCGTCGAAGATCAGCGCGCCGTGCCATTCGCCCGTCTTGGTGAAGCGCCGCTTCACGCCGCCGAACGAGGCCAGCGCCTTGCGGATATCGGCGATGGAGACGCCCAGTTCGTGGGCGACGGCGACGGCCGCCGTGGCGTTGAGCGCGTTGTGATGGCCGGGCATCGGCAGCCGCAGGTCTTCGATGTAGATGGCCTGCGCGGTGGCGCGATCGCGCACCAGCACGTTGAAGCGCGACTCGCCGCCCGTCAGGTCCACGTCGAGCAGCCGCACGTCAGCCTGCGGATTTTCGCCGTAGGTAATGACGCGGCGATCCTCGATGCGGCCCACAAGCTCCTGCACGGTGGGATGATCGAGGCACATGACGGCGAAGCCGTAGAAGGGCAGGTTTTCGACCAGCGCGCGGAACGCAGTCTTGATCGCGTCGAACGTCTTGAAGTGATCGAGATGCTCGGGATCGATGTTGGTGACGACGGCGATGTCGGCGGGCAGCTTGAGAAACGTGCCGTCGCTCTCGTCCGCTTCGACCACCATCCATTCGCCCGCGCCAAGCCGCGCGTTGGTGCCGTAGGCGTTGATGATGCCGCCGTTGATGACGGTGGGATCGAAGCCGCCCGCATCGAGCAGCGCCGCGACGATGGATGTCGTCGTCGTCTTGCCGTGCGTGCCCGCGATCGCGATGGAGCGCTTGAGGCGCATCAGTTCTGCGAGCATTTCGGCGCGGCGCACCACCGGCAGCCGCTTCTCGCGCGCCGCGATGAGTTCGGGATTGTCGCGAAGGATCGCGGTGGACACCACGATCACCTCGGCCGAGCCGACGTTTTCAGCCCTGTGTCCGACGAACACGGTCGCGCCACGCTCGCGCAGGCGCAGGACGTTGGCATTCTCCGACGCGTCGGAGCCCTGAACGGTGTAGCCTTGGTTCAGCAGCACTTCTGCGATGCCCGACATGCCGATGCCGCCGATGCCGATGAAATGAATGGGCCCGAGTTCGCGGGGTAATTTCATGAAAATAGCTCCTCAGCCGAGCCCGGCCGTCGCCATGACGAGATCGGCGAGACGGGCGGCCGCATCCGGCACTCCGGCGCTCTTGGCCGCCGCGGCGCGCCGCGTCAAGCCCTCGGGGTCTGCAAAAGCGCCCTCGATCTCGGCGGCAAGGCGGTCGGGCGTGAAGTCGCTCTGCCGGATAACCATAACGGCGCCGCTTTCGGCAAGCTCCGCCGCATTCGCCGCCTGGTCCTGATCGAGCGCGAACGGATAGGGCACGAGAATGGCGGGACGACCGATCACGGCAAGTTCACACACCGTCGAGGCGCCGGCGCGGCTGATAACCAGATGCGCGTCCGCTATGCGCTGCGGCAGGTCGCCGAAGAAGGGCTGCACGTCGGCCTCGACGCCAAGCTGCGCATAAGCCTCGCGCACGCGGGCCTCGTCCTCGCCCCGCGCCTGCTGCACCATGATGACGCGCGCGCGCAGATCCGGCGGCAGCGCCGCGATGGCCGATGGCACGACGTCCGCCATCACGCGCGCGCCTTGCGATCCGCCGGTGACGAGAATGCGAAGCGTTCCGTCCGACAGGCTTGGATAAGGCGTCTGCGCCGCCGCGATCACGGACGGGCGCACGGGATTGCCGGTGTGCTGCGTCTTCGCGAGGATGGCGGCGTCCACACCATCGAGCCGTGGAAAGCCGGTAGCAATGCGCTGCACGCGTGCGGCGAGAAAACGATTGGCGCGGCCCATCACCGCGTTCTGCTCGTGCAGGATCGTGTGCGC
>JAIEQX010000142.1 GCA_019747375.1 Beijerinckiaceae bacterium
TGCGGACCCTGACGCAGAATTTCGGCCCGCGCGCGCAGCCAGATCCAGTCGCCGCGTGAATTGCGGATGCGGAACGCGTGATCGATGGTGTTGGAGGCCGAGGAGGCGAGCATTTCCGCCATGGCGTGCAGGTCGCCGTCCTGGGGGTGCAACAGCGCGTTGACATCGCCAAACGACATGAACTCCGGCTGCGGCTCCATGCCGAGAATGTCGTACATCGAACTCGACCAATAGATCCGGCCGCGCGCGATGTCCCAGTCCCACAGGCCGCAGCGTCCGCGGCCGAGCGCGGCGTCGAAACGCTCGCGCATCAGCGTGCTGGCGAGCGCCGTCTCGCGCACGCGCGCCGCCTGCCATGTATAGGCGCCGACCACGAGCGCCAGCACGAAGGCCGTGGCGAAGAGCAGAAAGCCGGATCGCAGCGTCGTCGCCCGCCATTCTTCAAAGACGCCCGACATCGGCTGCACGACGGCGAGCTGGCCGAAGGGCTCCTGCAGGTTGCGCACGATCGCGATGGCCTCGGAGCCGTCGGCCAGAACGATCTGCATGACGCCGGCGCGATCCGCAAAGATCGTCAGGGGTTGCGACTGGCCGAGAAAATCCTGCAACGGACCGCGCGGCGCGCGTGAGGCCGGCAGGGCCGCCACGATCACCCCGTCCGGATCCGTGACGAGAACCTGGCGGCCATGCAGAAAGGCGCGGCCCGGGAAGGTCGATTCCGTCATCTTCATCGTGCGGGAATCGGGTTGCGCCTTCGTGTATCCGGAGATTTCGGCCTTGATGGTGGCGGAGATCATTTCGATCTCGGCCATCGCGTCGGCGAGCGCCGTTTCGCGTTGCTGGACCGCGAGAAGAAGAGAAATGGCCGTGAGAATGCAGAGGAAGAGACCCGCCATGGCGGGAACCGCAAGGTGAAGCCGCGTCCGGAAATCGTATTCCCGCATGAAGCGAACCAACGCATTGCGCCGGGCAATATCTTGCAAATGCTCCGCGCGAGCGGAAACACCGGCCACGTTCGCACGCGCCATTCTTGGCCCCCTGGATCAGTCTGATCCGGGGCCAATGTGCCGCATCGCCCCGAATCATCGTCATCTGAATCCGCGGGTCGCTTTTTGTCCAGACCTTAATGAATCGTTGACGGAAATAGTCCGAACTATCGGACAACACATGGTTTTTTTACGACAGCGAAAATTCCTCAATGCGATCAAAGGGGGAACGGCGCGCCGCTACTGACGCAACGACCGTTCCACGATGTCGCGCACGTCAGGTGAAAGCTCGGGCTGCTGGGCGACGCGACGCAGCGCGGCCTCGGCCAGCACGCCGCGTTTCGACTCCAGCGAGCGCCAGCTGCGGAAGGAGGCGAGCAGGCGTGCGGCGATCTGCGGGTTCTTCGGATCCACCTCGATGACGGTGTCGGCCACCAGATCGTATCCGCTGCCGTCCGGCGCGTTGAACTGCGTCTGGTTGCCGCCCGCGAACATGCCGATGAGCGAGCGAAGCCGGTTCGGATTGGTGATCGAGAACGCATGATGGGTCATCAGGCGCCGCACGCGCGCCAGAGTCTCGCGCTCCGGAATGGTCGCCTGCAGGGCGAACCATTTGTCGACGACCAGCGCGTCGCTGGCATGCGCCCGGAAGAAGGAGTCGAGCGCGGACTCGCGCGCCTCGCCGGGAATATGCGACAGGACCGCCAGCGCGCCGATCTGGTCCGTCATGTTGTTGGCGGCCCTGAACTGCGCCTCCGCAATCTTCGCGCCTTCCTGCGGATCGGCGGCGGCGATCAGGTCGAGCGCCGCGTTACGCAAGGCGCGACGTCCCGCGCTCGCCGCATCGGGCGAATAGGCGTTTGCAGGGACGAGCGCGTCATAGACGCTCTTGAGACTGTCGCCGAGACGGTCGCCGATCAGCCGGCGCAGGGCGCGCCGCGCCTGATGCACGGCGTCCGGGTCGACGTCGCGCGAGATCTCGCGCGCGATATCGGCTTCGGAGGGAAGCACGATCACCTGCGCGGTGAAGGCTGGGTCCTGCGCGTATCGGGCGACGACGGCTCCCATCGCATCGGCCAGGCGATCGTCATGCGCGATCGCTTCGCCGGCCCGGATGGCCTTGACGGCGCGCAGGATCCAGCGCGTCGCGCAGGTTTGCGCCGCCTGCCAGCGGTTGAACATGTCGCTGTCATGCGCCAGCAGGATCAGAAGGTCGTCGTCGCTCGTGGTGGCGTGGACATTGACCGGCGCCGAGAAGCCGCGCAGCAGGCTCGGAATCGGACGGCTGGGCACGTTCTCGAAAATGATGCGGCGGCAGGGCTCGGCCAGTTCGAACACGCCGCGCTCCGCTTCGCGCGGGTTCGCGCCGCCGGGGCTCGACGCGCCCGGCGTGACCAGCGGAATGTCGCTTCCATCCTCGGCGATCAGGCCGAGCGCGATCGGGATGACGAGCGCTTCCTTGAGCGGCTGACCGGAGGTCGGCGCCGTCATCTGCTCGAAATCGAGCGTGAAGCGTCGCGCCTCGGCGTCATAATCCGTCTTCACCGTCAGGCCGGGCGTGCCGGCCTGCGTGTACCAGCGCTTGAACTTGGTGAGGTCGCGGCCGGAGGCTTCGGCGAAACAGGCGAGGAAATCCTCCACCACCGCGGCGGTGCCGTCGCAGCGTTCGAAATAAAGATCCATGCCGCGCCGGAAGGCGTCGTCGCCGATCATCAGCTTCAGCATGCGGATGATTTCGGCGCCTTTCTCGTAGACGGTCGGCGTGTAGAAATTGTTGATCTCGAGATAGGTCTCGGGCCGCACGTTATGAGCCAGCGGGCCGGCGTCCTCGGGGAATTGCGCCGCGCGCAGCGTGCGCACGTCCATGATGCGCTTGACCGACCGCGACCTTTCATCCGACGAGAATTCCTGATCGCGGAACACCGTCAGGCCCTCCTTCAGGCAGAGCTGGAACCAGTCGCGGCAGGTGATGCGATTGCCGGTCCAGTTGTGGAAATATTCGTGCGCGATCACGCCTTCGATATGGGCGTAGTCCATGTCGGTCGCGGTCTG
>JAIEQX010000343.1 GCA_019747375.1 Beijerinckiaceae bacterium
GATGCCATCTTACTTTCATTGTTTTGAAAGCGCTCGCGCCTGGCACGAGAAGGATTGTGAGTATGGCACGCATCAAGTTGTGGATCATTACGGGCGTGTTTGGCGCCCTGGGACTTGCGTCGGCGCAAGCAGCTGATCTGGACGGGTTCTTTTCGGACGAGCCGGTCCGTATGCGAGAAGCCATGGTGGAACTCGGGACCGGCTGGTACTTGCGCGGCGACATTGCCGCAACGAGTGAGAAAACTCCGAAACTGGATCCGGCGCTAGCCTTCCCGAGTCTGGACTCGTCACAGAAAAGCTGGGCCACAACTCTGGGCTTCGGATACAAATACAACAATTGGATCCGGACGGATCTCAGTTGGGAATATCGCAACGTTCGCAAGGCGAGCGGAGACGGCGCCAGCGTCGTGTGTCCCTACCAGGCGCTGACGCTGAGCGATCCCGTCACCAACACCCCACAGGGGATCTTCTATAACGTCAACGAGACCTGCACGCCAAAGCAGGACGCGTCCATGAGCACAAACGCCCTCATGCTTGGCGGGTACATCGATCTGGGCACTTTCTCCCGGATAACGCCCTATGTCGGAGCCGGCGTTGGCGTTTCTTCGATCCTGACCAGGGGATCGGTCAATTACGTCAAGACAAGCGACGGCACGCCGTACGCCGCGGACCTGACTGTCACGACGGCCGCCCCGCAATTGTGGATCGACGCTTTTGGCAATCTGATCGCGCCGCAACCAAATATTGCGTTCGCCAAACAGAACTGGGACCGAGCGGTGCGGAGCCGCAACTATAATTTCGCCTGGTCGCTGATGGCCGGCGTCGCGGTCGACATCAGCCAGCATGCCAAGCTTGATATCGGATATCGGTATATGGACCTCGGCAAGTATTCGACCGTGTCGGTCAATGGCTCGCCAAAAGAGGGCAGTATAACGGCCCACGAAGTGCGCGCCGGCATCCGTTATATGATCGATTGAACATCATGCGAAACTGTCGTGACGGCCGGCCCTGCGCCGGCCGTTGTGCGTTCAGGCTTGCTTGACCGACGGAGCCGAGACGCGTAGGCCGTTTGGCGGGACACCTCTCCCCAACGAGGGGCGCCCATCTGTAAGGATGGATATCATGACAGCAGTCGACATGCCGGCGGACCGCCCGGCAAATGCAAATTTCTCCTCTGGTCCCTGCGCGAAGCGCCCCGGCTGGACACCTGCAGCTCTCTCGGATGCACCGCTTGGCCGGTCGCATCGCGCCAAAGTCGGCAAGGCAAAGCTCAAGGCCGCGATCGATCTGACCCGTGAGATCCTCGGCGTTCCGGACGATTATCGGATCGGTATCGTGCCGGCCTCGGACACGGGCGCGGTCGAGATGGCGATGTGGTCGCTGCTTGGCGAGCGCGGAGTCGACCTGCTGGCTTGGGAGAGCTTCGGCGAAGGCTGGGTGACGGATGCCGTCAAGCAGCTGAAACTGAAAGACGCTCGGGTTATCAAAGCGGGTTATGGCGACCTGCCGGATCTGTCGAGCGTCGATTTCGACCGTGACGTCGTCTTCACGTGGAATGGCACGACATCCGGCGTGCGGGTGCCCAACGGGGACTTCATTCCGGCCGACCGCAAGGGCCTGACGATCTGCGACGCGACTTCGGCCGCATTCGCGCAGCGCCTCGACTGGCCCAAGCTCGATGTCGTCACCTTCTCGTGGCAGAAGGTGCTCGGGGGCGAAGCCGCGCACGGGATGTTGATCCTGTCGCCGCGGGCTGCGGAACGACTGCAGACCTACACCCCGCCCTGGCCAATGCCGAAGATCTTCCGCATGACCAACGGCGGCAAGATCATCGAGGGAATTTTCGTCGGCGATACAATCAATACGCCCTCCATGCTCTGTGTTGAGGACTACATCGACGCGTTGAACTGGTCGAAGTCGATCGGCGGTCTCGACGGTCTCGTCGGTCGTGCCGACAACAACCTGAAAGTGATCGCCGATTGGGTGGCCAAAACGCCATGGGTCGATTTCCTCGCGAGCAAGCCGGAAATTCGTTCCAATACCAGCGTTTGCCTCAAGGTCGTCGATCCGGCGATCACGAGCCTGTCTGACGAGGCGCAAGCGAGCTTCGCCAAGCAACTCGCCGGCATGCTCGAAAAGGAAAAGGTCGCCTACGACATTGACGCCTATCGCGATGCGCCGTCAGGGCTTCGCATCTGGTGCGGCGCGACGATTGAAAAGAGCGATGTCGAAGCGCTGACGAAGTGGCTCGACTGGGCTTTCGCCAAGGCGAAAAGCGAGATCAAGGCCTAAGCAATACCGGGTCAACCCGGTCGCGTCTCCCTGTCCCGAAAGCCGGACGGGGAGACGCGGGCCTTCAACGCATCTCATCATAATCACGCAGCTTCCATGCAGTCAGGAGTAGCCCATGGCTCCCCGCGTACTCATCTCAGACGCCCTTTCTCCCGCGGCCGTCCAGATCTTCAAGGATCGTGGCGTGGAGGTCGATTTTCAGCCCAATCTCGGCAAGGACAAGGACAAGCTCGCCGCGATCATCGGTGATTACGATGGCCTGGCGATTCGCTCAGCCACCAAGGTCACGGACAAAATTCTCGATCAGGCCAGCCGCTTGAAGGTTATCGGCCGCGCAGGCATCGGCGTCGACAATGTAGACATTCCGGCGGCCACGGCGCGCGGCGTGATCGTCATGAACACGCCTTTCGGCAACTCCATCACGACAGCCGAACATGCGATTGCGATGATGTTCGCCATCGCGCGCGAAATTCCCGCGGCCGACGCATCGACGCAGGCGGGCAAATGGGAAAAGAACCGCTTCATGGGCGTCGAGATCACCGCCAAGGTGTTGGGCGTGATTGGCTGCGGCAATATCGGGTCGATCGTGGCCGATCGCGCCATCGGACTCAAAATGCGGGTCATCGCATTCGATCCCTTTCTCACGCCTGAACGCGCGGTTGCGCTGGGTGTCGAGAAGGTTGAATTGCCGGAACTCCTGGCTCGCGCGGATTTCATCACGCTGCATACGCCGATGACGCCGCAGACCAACAACATCCTC
>JAIEQX010000319.1 GCA_019747375.1 Beijerinckiaceae bacterium
GTGAGCGTCCGGGGAACGTCGCCTTACGGTGGGGGCGGTGTCGGGCTAACGCCTAGGCATGCGCATAGGCGTATGCCTAGGAGGGTTGATGCAGGAGATACTGGGGCGTGAGCGCCGTCGTCGCTGGAGCGACGAGGAGAAGACGGGGATTGTCGCCGAATCTTTTCGGCCGGGCGTATCGGTGAGCTGGGTTGCTCGGCGGCATGGTGTGTCGGCGTCGCAATTGTTCAACTGGCGCAAGGCGGCGCGGCAGGCGAGCACGCCGGAATCGCCCGCGACGGATCTGATTCCGGTTGTGGTCGCCGCTCCGTCAGGCGCGCCTGACGGGGCATGCGAAGCGGCGAACGAGACCGGCCATGCCCACGTCGACGCGCGCATCGAGATTGCGTTCCCGAACGGGCGTCGGCTATCGGCGCCGGCGGGACTGGATCGGCGGGTTCTGGATCAGCTGATCGCGTCGGTTGCGCGCGGATGATCTCATGGCCGACGGGAACGAAGGTGTGGCTGAAGGCGGGCCGGACCGACATGCGCTGCGGCTTCGACGGGCTCGCCGCGCAGGTGCAATCGGCGCTCGCCGAGAATCCGCTGTCGGGGCATGTGTTCGTCTTTCGCGGGCGGATGGGCGACCGTGTGAAGGTCTTGTGGTGGGACGGCCAGGGGATGTGCCTGTTCTACAAGCGGATTGAGAAAGGCTCGTTCACATGGCCGGCGGCCAAAGACGGCAAGGTGTCGGTGACGGCGGCGCAGCTTGCGAGTCTTCTTGAAGGGATGGATTGGCGGATGACGCGCGCTGCGCCGCAAGTTCCGCAACCGACACGGGTCGGATAATTTGCTCCGTACAAGGTTTTTTTGCCTTTGCGATTCCCATGACGCGCGACCGCGTTTATTATGACAGCCATGCAATCGCATGCGTCAACCCTTCTTCCCGACGATATTGACGCGCTGAAAGCGATGATTGCGGCGAGCCGCGCCGAGCTTTACGCGCAGGCCCTGCTGATAGAGAAGCTAAAAGCTCAGCTTGCGTCGCAAAACCGTTACCGCTTCGGCGCCCGTTCGGAAGGGCTCGATCAGCTCGAACTGATCATCGATAATGCGCGGATCGCCGACGCCCGGCGGACGGCGCCGGAGCCGGACGTTGAACGACCCACCAAAGGCCAGCCGAAACGCAAGGCTTTACCTGATCATTTGCCGCGACAGACGGTGGTTCACACGCCGGTTGATCGCTGCTGCAGGGATTGCGGCAAGCCTTTGCGCAAGATGGGTGAAGACATGCGCGAGGTTCTGGACTTTGTCCCCGGGCGCTTTGTCGTGCGCCGGCATGTGTGCGAGAAGTTCTCCTGTCGCGATTGCGGCGGCATCGTTGAAGGCCAGCTACCCTCGATGCCGATCGAGAAGGGCCTTCCCGGGGCCGGCCTTCTCGCCCATGTGCTCGTCTCGAAATTTTGCGACCATCTGCCGCTTTATCGCCAGTCGGCGATCTATGCGCGCGAAGGCGTGCATCTGAGCCGCGCGACCATGGCCGGCTGGGCCCAAAAGATGGCGAAGCTGCTGGCGCCGCTTGCTGACCGCATTCAATCTCATGTGCTCGGCGGTGAAGCGATCCACACCGACGACACGCCGGTTTCGGTCTTGGACCCCGGGCGCGGGCGAACCAAGACCGGCCGCTACTGGACGCATGTTCGCGACGAGCGCCCGCGCGCGAGCGCTGTCCCGCCGGCGGCGTTCTATCGCTACTCGCCGGACCGCAAAGCGGCGCATCCGCGCGATCATCTGAAAAATTACGCCGGCTTCCTTCATGCCGACGGCTACGCGGGCTATGAAGAGCTTTACCGGAAACGATCGATCGCCGAGGTCGCTTGCATGGCGCATGTGAGACGCAAGTTTTTCGATATCCACAAGGCGACAGCGGCGCCGATCGCGGAGGACGCGCTCCTTCGGATCGCCGCGCTCTACAGGATCGAGAAAGCGATCCGCGGCAAGCCGCCGGACGAGCGCCGACGCGTGCGGCAGGAGCAGGCAAAGCCGTCGTTCCAGGAATTGCAGGACTGGCTTGAGGCGACGCTGCCGTCATTGCCCGCCCGCGGTTCGCTCGCCAAAGCCGTGCGCTATGCGATTGCGCGGATGAAGCGTTTGGCCGTCTATCTCGGCGACGGGCGGCTCGAGATTGACAACAACGCCGCCGAGCGGTCGGTGCGCGGCGTTTGTCTCGGCAAGAAGAATTATTTGTTCGCCGGCGCCGACAGCGGCGGGGAAAGCGGCGCCGTCATTTATACGCTGGTTGAAACCGCCAAATTGAACGGCGTCGATGCTGAGGCCTGGCTTGCTCATGTCATCGCCAATATCGCCAAACACCCGATGAGCCGGATCGACGACTTTCTCCCCTGGAATTACAGACCATGCGTAAACTGAAGGCTGGAGACCTTGAGCGGCTGGATTCCTTCCTGTGCAGCCTCGACAGCGACGAAGCGATGTTGCTCTCCGCGCTTGATGGGTTCTTGTCCGGCGTCGTCGTCTGTCCGAACCTGATCCTGCCGAGCGAATGGCTGCCCGTCATCTGGGGCGGCGCGGGGCCTGTGTTCGAGGATGAGCATGGAGCCAACGAAATCCTCGGTCTCATCATGGCGCGCTATAACGAAATCGCCTGCGGCCTTGGCCGCAAGAGGAAGCATCAGCCTATCCTCGAAATTGATTTTGACGAAAGCGCGATCTGGGAATTGTGGGCGGAAGGCTTCGCGGCTGCCATGGCGCTCCGTCCCGACAGCTGGAACGCCTATGACGCGTCGGACGACGAAAATGTCCAATCCTCCTTCCGCTGTATCGCCGCCCTTGTCAGCCGCGCGCTCGACGGCGAGCGCATGGCGAAAGAGATCGATGATGACGTCCGCTGCAACGCGCACACGCTCATCGCCGACTGCCTCGAAACCATGAACGCCGCTCGAATGAAGATGCACGCGTCGCTCAAGGCGACTCCCGCTGCCGCCCATGTCGGTCGAAACGATCCCTGCCCATGCGGATCAGGAAAAAAGTTCAAGAAATGCTGCCTCAACTGATCCGCCAAGCAACGTAAGGCGACGTTCCCCGGACGCTCAC
>JAIEQX010000068.1 GCA_019747375.1 Beijerinckiaceae bacterium
ACGGCGGCGCTGCTGCCGCTTGCGCTGCTCGATCCCGCCCGCCGGGACGGCGCGGCCTATGCGGCCATGAAGCCGAGTTCGCCGGCGCTCGCGGTGGCGACCGTGGCGGCATGCTTATTCTGCCTCGCGCCCCTGATGGGGGGCGCCAGCCCTGGCCGCATCCTTCTTGCGGCGGCGCTCATGGTGGGAGGCGCGCTGGCGATGACGGAGATTGCGCGGCGGCTGATCGGCGGACATACGGGCGACGTCGCAGGCGCCTCGCAACAGGTTGGGGAGATCGCCTTTCTGTGTGCGATGGCGAGCCGCGCCGCTCTTTGACGCGCCCTCGAGTCGGACTACATGTAGTCCATGTCCAGCGTCGCGTTCGCCTCGATTTCATCGCCCTGCGTGCAGATCTGCACGCTGGACGCGGCGGGAGTCGCCTGCCTCGGCTGCGGGCGCAGCATTGACGAGATTTCGCGCTGGACGATCCTCACGTCCGCCGAGAAGCTCGAGATCCTGGCCCGGATTTTTGAGCAGCGCTCCGCCTCGCTTCCGACATTGTCGGAAGGCACGGACCAGTCATGACATTCTTTCTGGTTCTCGGCCTTCTCGGAGCGGCCCTGTTCGCGCTGGTCGCCAGCGAGCCCGGCGAAATGATTCTCGGCATGCCGCCCGAGCGTTTCGCCGATCTCGCATTCTATGGAGCGATCGCGGTGGCGCTGATCGGCACGCTGGCGGCGCAGTTTCGCGGGCAGTGGTGGCGCGGCGTGCAGGCGCTCGCCGTCTGGGCGATGCTGCTCGTTGGCTTTGCCACGATCTATTCCTACCGGTTCGAACTCGCGGTCGTGGCCGACCGGATGATGAGCGAGTTGATGCCGGGACGCGCGCTGGTGTCGAAGCCGGGCGAAGCCACGGTGGTGCGCCGCCGCGACGGGCATTTCATCGTCGACGCACAGGCGGGCGACGCGCGCCTCGCCTTCATCTTCGACACGGGGGCGACAAGCGTGGTCATTCGCGCCGAGGATGCGACGAAGATCGGGGTGAAACTGGAGGGACTCGTCTATGACGTGCCGGTTTCCACCGCCAACGGACGCGCGCTCGCGGCCGACGCGCGCATCCCCTCGCTCAGCATCGGGGGCATCACCGAGCGCAATGTGCGGGCGCTGATCGCACGTCCCGGCTCATTGAGAGAAAACCTTCTCGGACAGAGCTTTCTGGAGAGGCTCGCGAGCTACACGGTGGAAAACAACCGGCTGATGATGCGCGGGCGTTCTCAGTAGCCGAAAATGCTCGACAGGAAGCGCAGGCAGACGATCAGCAGGAAGATCCCGAACGCCGTCTCGAGCTTGCGCTTCGACAGGGCATGGGCGAGCTTGACGCCGAGCGGCGCCGTCATGACGCTCACGGGCGCAAAGGCCGCCACGCCCAGCAGCGACACGAAGCCGAGCGACAGCGGCGGCAGGTCAGGCTTGCCCCAGCCGGCCAGAATGTAGCCGATGGCGCCCGGGATCGAGATCAGCACGCCGACTCCCGAGGAGGTCGCCACGGCCTGATGAATCGTCCGGCCGTAGAAGGTCATGTACATGGTCGCGGTCTGGCCGCCGCCGATGCCCATGAGGGCCGAAAGCACGCCATTGACCCAACCGAAAATCGTCAGCGGCGTCTTGCCCGGCAGGTCATCGCCGAGATTCCAGCGGAAATTGCCCAGCAAGCGCGCAGCGCTCATGCCGGCGATGACGACGAAGACGATCTTGAAGACTTCCGGCGGCGCGTAGCGGGCCAGAAAACTGCCGATCAGCACGCCCACGACGGTCGGGATGGCCCAGATCCGCAACAGGTCCATGTCGACCGCGCCGCGCGAGCGATGCGACTGGAACGACCGGATCGACGTCGGGATGATGATGGCGAGCGACGTGCCGACGCAGAGCGGCATGCGGGTCGCCTCCGGCACGCCGATGAGGCGGAACAATTCGTACAGCACCGGCACGATCAACGCGCCGCCGCCGACGCCGAACACTCCCGCCAGAACGCCGGTCAGGGCCCCGGCGGCGGCAAGGGCCAGCGCGAGGAAAACGAGGTCCATCACTGAATGTCCGGCGATCATCGGGAATCTCGGCTGGCGAAAGGGCGGGCGTCCCGCTTTTGGGACATTCCAGCCCGGTTCGCAAGCTCAGCTTCCAGTCTCGGCGGGGGGAGGACGCTCAGGCGGCGGAGCGTGAGGCCGCGCCGAACTGGATCTCGGTGATGCGTTCGCTGACGCCCGCCTGCAGCATTGCCTCGATCTCGGCGAAATCATCCTCGGGCGCGGCAAGCGCCGGCGGAGCGGTCTCGACCGTCTCGGCGGCCAGAAGGGCGTAGCAGGCCTCCATGCAGGCGGCGCAATTTTCGGCGCAGGCGGCCAGAACCTCATCGTCCCGGTAGGCGGCGCAGGCGGTCGCGGCGCGGCCGACGACTTCGGCGCATACGCTCGCCAGCATGCAGGTGAGATCGCGAACCTGAACCAGACGGTCGGCCGAAAGCGCGCTCACGCGCGCGGCGTCCGACAGAGCGGCGAACAGCGCCTCGTCATTCGCGGGGCCGTCCATGCTGCGGGCATGGAACCACGCCTCCTCGCAGGAGCGGGCGGCGTCGAGGCAATGTTCAACGCAGAGATCAAGGTTCATATTCGGTCCTCGCGGTTCCCCCGAGCTGGACCTTCGGCAATCGGTGAGGCCAAATTGTGTTGGTTGAGCAACGGTCCGAGATTAAACGGTGGAGGAGTGGAGTACGTCCCCGGAGGTTGCGAAACGCGGCGAACGGACGTGCGAAAGGGCCTCGGCGATCACTTCGAGCCCGGCCCCGCGCACCGGCGCCTTGGTGGCGAGCGTCCGCCGCCAGGTCCGGGCGCCGGGCATGCCGGTGAACAATCCAAGCATATGACGCGTCATGTCGTGCAGCCTCACGCCCTCCTCCAGCTTGTGGGCGAGATAGGGCAAATGCGCTTCGACGGCCTCGAACCCGTCCCGCACGGGCGAAGCGCGTCCGAACAGCAAAGGATCGACGCCGAGCAGCAAGTCCGGCGTCTGATAGGCCGCGCGACCGACCATGAGGCCATCCAGGTCGGCCAGATGCGGCAACCCTTCCTCGATCGAGCCGATGCCGCCGTTCAACGCGAT
>JAIEQX010000096.1 GCA_019747375.1 Beijerinckiaceae bacterium
GAAACTGGAGGGCGATGTTGGCGCGCGTCCGCTTCTGGACGGTCGCGACGACGTCATCGAGATCGCCGTGGAAGATTCAGGCGTCGCGCTCGACGTCGACACGCCGGATGCGCTGACGCATCTGCGCAGCTAGGTCAGGCCGCGCCCTTCAGGCGCTGGCGCCTCTTGCCCCCCATGCCGAACAGCGCGTCGATATCGTCGGCGCTGACGGGGCGCGAGAAGAGATAGCCCTGCAATTCGTCGCATCCAGCTTCGGCGAGAATCGTCTGGTGCTCGATTTCCTCGACGCCTTCGGCAGTGACCGTCATGCCCAGATCGCGGCCGAGCCGCACCATGGAGCGCACCAGCACGCTGGCGTCGACGCTCTCGCCGAGCGAGGCGAGGAATTCGCGGTCGATCTTGATCTTGTCGAGCGGCAGCCGGCGCAGATAGATGAGGCCGGAGTAACCCGTGCCGAAATCATCGAGCGCAATGCGCACGCCGCAGGCGCGCAACGCCGCCATGCCGGCTTCCGCCATGGATACGTCCTTGAGCGCGGAGCGTTCGGTGAGTTCGAGTTCGAGCTGTTCGGCGGGCAAGCCCGTTTCGCGCAGGATAGTGCGCACCGATTGCACGAAGTCCGCATTCTGCAATTGCACCGGCGACATGTTGACGGCGATGCGAATGCCCGGCCAGCGCAGCCCGTCCGTGCAGGCGCGGCGCAGGACCCATGCGCCCAGTTCGAGGATGACGTCGCTATCCTCGGCGATGCCGATGAAGTCGTTCGGCATCACGATCTCGCCCGATTCCAGCCGCCAGCGCACCAGCGCTTCCACGCAGACGGGCCTGCCTGTCTGGGCGGAGACGATCGGCTGATACAGGACGAAGAGCTCGTTGCGGAGGATAGCGCCGCGGATGTCAGCCTCGGTAATGCTTGCGATGGATGGCTCGAAACTCATGGCGGCCTCGCTCACCTGCGGCGCTGTAAGGCGCGCCGCGCGTGGCAGAAAGATTCAAAAAATCGCGATGGACGAAAATATCCAGATAACACGATGAGACTAAACGTCAGTTGTTAACGAGGCGTTCTGGGCGCGCCGGCGGGTAATCTGGCAATGTCAGATGAGATTGAGCCCGCGAAAGCTCGAATGACCCTTTTTCCCGACGATGATGTGGTCATGCAAACTGATGCCCAACGACTTGCCGATGCTCACCAATTCGTTCGTCATGCGGATGTCCGCAGACGACGGTGTCGGATCGCCCGAAGGGTGGTTGTGAACGAGGATCAGCGCCGAGGCGGACAATTCCAGCGCGCGCTTCACGACCTCGCGCGGATAGACGGGCGTGTGGTCCACCGTTCCCGAGCTTTGCACTTCATCGGCAATGAGAAAATTGCGCTTGTCGAGGAACAGAATACGAAATTGTTCACGATCTGCGAAAGCCATTGCGGTGCGGCAATAGTCGAGCACGTCCTTCCATGAGCCGAGCACAGGCCTGTCGCCGATCGCGCCGCGGGCGATGCGGCGGGCGGACGCCTCGACGATCTTGAGGTCGATGGCCGTGGCCTCGCCGATTCCCTCGATCTCGGTAAGCCGTTCGGGCCGTGCGCCCAGCACTTCGGCGAAGGAGCCGAAGCGGGCGATGAGCGCCTTGGCCAGAGGTTTCACGTCCCGCTGGGGAATGGAGCGGAAGAGCACCAGCTCCAGCAATTCGTAATCGGGAAGGCCCTGGTCGCCTGCTTCCGCGAAGCGCTCGCGCAGGCGCGTGCGATGGCCCTTGTAGTGCGGCGCGTCTGCCGCCTTCTCAACCGGAGGTTGAGCGCCTTCGTGAGGCTGTCCCGGGGGCGTCCGGCTTGCGGAACGGCCCCGGGCCGGGCTCATCGAATGGATTGTCCTGGCGAGTAGGGCGGGCGGTGCATGCCGGAGGGCGAGAGCGTGAATATCTCGCAGCCGGTGTCGGTGACGCCGACCGTGTGCTCGAACTGGGCCGACAGCGAGCGGTCGCGCGTCACGGCGGTCCACCCGTCGGGCAGGATCTTCACCTGCGGCCGGCCGAGATTAATCATCGGCTCGATGGTGAAGAACATGCCGGGCGTCAGCTTCACGCCGTCGCCGGGGCGGCCGTAATGGAGAATGTTCGGCTCGTCGTGGAAGAGCCGTCCGAGGCCGTGGCCGCAGAAGTCGCGCACGACGGAGCAGCGCTCGGCCTCGGCGTATTCCTGAATGGCCCAGCCGATGTCGCCGGTGGTGGCGCCGGGCTTCACGGCGTCGATGCCACGCATCAGCGCCTCGTAGGTCACCTCGATGAGCCGCTCGGCCTTGCGCGTGGCCTCGCCCACGCAATACATGCGGCTCGAATCGCCGTGCCAGCCGTCGACGATCAGCGTCACGTCGACGTTGACGATGTCGCCATCTCGCAGGGGCTTGGCGTCGGGGATGCCGTGGCAGACCACGTGGTTGATCGACGTGCACACCGACTTGCGATAGCCGCGGTAGCCCAGCGGGGCGGGGTAGGCCTTGTGGTCCATGGCGAAATCGAACGCCATGCGGTCCAGCTTGTCGGTGGAGACGCCGGGCTGGACGAACTGGGAGAGCATGTCGAGGGCTTCCGCCGTCAGGCGGCCGGCCTTGCGCATTCCCTCGAAGCCATCCTGGCCATGAAGCTTGATGTGCCCGGTCTTGCGGGCCGGGGCGAGCTCTGCGTCTACGAAGGTCATCTGGAATCCGGGGGAAAGTCTGCCCGGAATCTAGGCGAAAAGCGCCAGCGCGCAAGTGCTGTGTGGGCGTTCCTCGGGTAGCGCCCTGCGGAGCAGCTATGATATGAGCGCGCAGCGCCTCCTCGAGCCCCTAGGGACAGGACGGCGCAGCGGCGGCCCGCGCCGCCCCGTCAAAGCTTCGCCAGTGGAAATGTCCAGAACGCCCGTCAACGATCTCACGCCCTTCGGCCGCCACGCCCCGGGCGCGCTCCTGAGCCGCGTGCTCGGCTGGACCCGCGCGGCGAGCCAGACCTGGCTCGGCCACCGGCTGGCCTTCCTGCTGCGCGGGCTGAGCGTGAAGGCGCTCGCCGGCAAGCCAGTGGACGTGGAGTCCATGGGCGCGAAGATGCGGCTCTATCCATTCAACAACGTCTGCGAGAAGCGCATCCTCTTCACGCCGCAATATTTCGACGAGGCGGAGC
>JAIEQX010000186.1 GCA_019747375.1 Beijerinckiaceae bacterium
GCGCATCGCGCTGCCGGGCGTGGGCCTCCGGCCTCAGGGGCCGGGCGGCGGATCGGGTCGTCAGAACTGACGAGAATTCCGGTGTTCTAGGGGTGCCGCCCCTCTCCGTCAACCCTGGGACCCGGGTCACAATGCCGGAGCGCCCCTTGCGGGCCGCCGGCGCGCGCCTAGGTTGACGGCTGTATCGTCAGAGATCCCCCATGAACCGCCGCCGTTTTCTCGCCGCCCTCGGCATTCCAGCTCTCGGCGCCGCCGCCTATGGAACGCTCATGCCCGCCCGCAATCCCTATTACGACGGCCCCGTGTCGGATCATTTCGACGGTTTGCGCTTCTACGTGCCGGGCCACATCCGGGACAAGAAGCCGCTCGATCTGCTGAAATGGACGTTCGGCGAGGCCCGGGCCGAATGGCCGGCCGCCTTCCCGGCTCCCGGGTTCGACAAGCCCCCGGCCCGCGTCGAGGGCGACGGCCTGCGCGTCTCCTATGTCGGCCACGCCAGCGTTCTGATCCAGACCCATGGGGTCAACCTGCTGATCGACCCGGTCTGGTCCGAACGGGCCAGCCCCTTTTCTTTCGCGGGCCCCAAGCGGGTCAACGAGCCCGGCGTCGCCCGCGACGACCTGCCTCCGCTCGACGCCGTCCTGGTCTCGCACAATCATTACGACCATCTCGACCTGCAGATGCTCAGTCATCTGGCTCGCGAACGCCCGGCGCGCGTGCTGACCCCGCTGGGCAACGACGTCATCATGCAGGGTCACGACCGCGCCATTGCGGCAGAAGCCTATGACTGGGGCGCGCGGGTCGAAGTCGGTCCCGGAGTCTTCGTGCATTTCGAGCCGTCCTACCACTGGTCGGCGCGCGGCCTCACGGACCGCCGCATGGCGCTCTGGTCCGCCTTCGTGATCGAGACCCCGTCGGGCCGGATCTACCATATCGCCGATACGGGCTTCGCAGATGGCGGCCTCTTCACGGCTGCGCGCGAAAAGCATGGCGAGTTCCGCCTCGCGGTCCTGCCGATCGGCGCCTATGAGCCGCGCTGGTTCATGGCCGACCAGCATGTGAACCCGGCGGAATCGGTGAAAATCCTGGAACTCTGCGGCGCCCGCCAGGCCATGGCGCATCATTGGGGCACGTTTCAGCTGACCAATGAGGAGATCGATGCGCCCTTGCGCGCGCTTGCGGTCGCGCTCGAGCGGAACGGGCACGCGCCGGCGCGCTTCCAGACCTTCCGGCCGGGCGAGGTCTTCGACGTGCCGGCCTGATGGTCAGGCGGCCGCCAGACGCTCGGCGACGCTCAGCCCCGCCATCATCAGCATCATGGTCGGGTTGGCCGAACCGCCGCTCGGGAAGGCGGCCGTCGATACGAGGCTGAGGTTCGGCGCCCTGTAGACCCGGAACTGCGGGTCCACCACGCCCTTGGCGGCGCTGGAGCCAAGCCGGGCCGAGCCGCCCGGATGGTAGAACGCTTCGGCGTCCATGGTGGAGGCCCGGATCGTCTCGGGCGAAAACGGCCGGATGTCGCCAAGCTCGGACGCGCGCGACGTGCGCCAGTAATCGCCGAACAGGTCGGCGAGCGCCTGCGCATTGTCGATGTCGCGCCGCGACACGCTCCAGTGCAGTTCGGCCAGAGGCAGGCCGAACCGGTCCCGGCGCGTCGCCGACAGGGTGATGCGATGGGCGGGCAGCGGCTCCTGCTCGAACACGAGCTGCGCGCGAAACACGGGATCGGGCGGAAACAGCACGCGCTTTTCGACGAAGCGCCACCAGGCGGCGCGCGAAAACCACGGGGCGTTGAGTCCCAGCGACGCGAGATCCGCGAGCGCGGGACGCCGCCGGCGCTGCAGGCTGCGATAGATGCTCTTCAGCGCGTCGAACCCGCTCGGCGCCTGCGTGTCGAACGTAATCTGCGCATAGGCGCCGGGAAGCCGGTGGCGCCGCCGCGCGGCGGGCGAGGCCTCGAAGCGCAGGTTGCGCATGCCGCCATCTTCGAAACCGAATCCCACGATGCGGTTGAACGCCTGCAGGTCGCGCGGGCGGATCTCGGCGAAATAGAGCGCGAGATGATCGGAGAAATAGCGGCCCAGCACGTCGTCGGCGCCAAACAGCCGGCCGTCATGCTGCCGGTCGAGCAGCAGCAGCAGCCGCGTGCTCTCGAGCGCGCCAGCCGCCAGCACGATCTCGGGCGCCGATACCGTCAGCTCCGCGCCGCCCGGCCCGCACGCCACGACGTTGCGCAGCCTTTTGTCATCACCCAGAGTGAAGCGCGTGACCGTCGCGTTGAGCCAGATCGCCGGGCCATTCGCCGCATCAACCTGCGCGCGCAGCAGCGTCGCGACATTGCGCATCTTGAACGGCGGCCATTTGGCCAGCTTGGTGACGAAATCCGGCACGCCTTCACGTCCGCCGCTGAAATCCGGTCCCGCATAGGAACTGCGCGGCAGGTTGAACAGGCTTTCGACATCGTCCTGAAACTTGGTCAGGCTGCGCAGCGAGATCGGCCATTGCGCATCCCACCCGAGTTCCTGCGGAATGGCGAGATCGGCCGCCTCGAAGGGCAGCATGGCGCCGCCCCATTTGGTCGACGTGCCGCCGAGGCAGCGGACGCGGCCCGCGGCGGCCCCCGGATATGTCATGCCGGAATGCACGACCTCGTTCAGCTCTTCCGTCGCGGCGCTTTCCTGCGGACCGCCGGATTCCAGCACCACGACATTCTTGCCGGCCTTGGCGAGCCGCGTGGCCACGATCAACCCGGCCGTGCCGCCGCCGATCACCAGCACGTCGCACGAGAGCGCGCGACCCTGCGTTCCGAGTTCGGCCAAATCGAAGATCATCAATCGCCCGCGATGGTTGAGCCCTGCGGAGACGATCTATGCGTCTGAAACGTTTAAATATTGCTGCAAACGCGAGAGCTTGGTGGTGCTCACCACGATGCTGCCCGACGCATTGCGGACGAGCGCCGCGCGAAGCGTCGAGGCGACGTCGGCGCGCGGCTCGCCCTCGCGGCTCGACAGATAGCCATAGGTCAGCTGCATCGGCCGCCCATGCGCCGCGAGCGCATCGGCCTCCCGTCCCTCGAGACTGTCCTGCGTCTGCACCACGCGCGCCAGCGGATGGTCGGCATCGAGGAAGCCGCGAAGACGCGACGTCTCCAGCGCGATTCCGAAATGG
>JAIEQX010000200.1 GCA_019747375.1 Beijerinckiaceae bacterium
CTCAAGATCGCCGGACTCCATTTTCTGTCGATCCCTTATAAGGGGGCTATGCAGGACTTCTATTTCCCGGCCCAGATCACCCGGGCGGATTATCCTGACCTCGTAACGTCCAACGCCAATGTGGACACGGTCGCGATCGGCACCGTTCTGGTGGCGCTTGATGCGCGACCTGGCACGAAACGCTATCAGAACCTGACCCGCTTCACGGATGCGTTCTTCGATTCCTTCCCGGCGCTGCGAGAGGCGCCGCACCATGCAAAATGGCGCGAAGTGAATCTTGCGGCTGACGTGCCCGGATGGCGCCGTTTTCTTCCTGCACAAAGGTGGCTGGACCGCGCGCCCGCGATATCCGACCAGCGTATGACCGACCAGAGGGCTCCCGACGCCGTGCGGGCCGCCACCACAGACCGTATGAACGATTTCAAGAGCTTCATTCAATCCCGCCCTGACCTTGGCAAGATGCCGGCTGCGGAGCAGGAGAAGCTATTCAAGGAGTTTCAGCGATGGAACAAGGATACTCGCCGATGATCAAAGCCCGGGCATTGGTTTTCACCCCCGCGCGCGCAGGTCTGGCTTTCTGCGCCGTCGCGGCGATTGTGGCGGGCGGGCTCACGCTCGCCTCCGGACCGGCGCAGACAGAAGGCAGCACGAAGGTTTCGCTGACGAGCATTTCCAATGCGCAGGCGCCCAACGCCCTCGATCAGGCGGCCCTTGAGGACGCGGCCCGACTGGAGGCCCGCCAGAAGCTGGCTGAAGCGATGCGCCGCAAGGCTGCCGAGGACAAGGGCCAGACCATAGCCACGACCAGGACCACCGGCAGCGCAGCCTCCGCCTCCATCGCGGGCGAAATTCAGACCGATACGCCCAGTACGCAGACCGCAGGTGGTGCAAAGGTAAGCGCGTCTGTCTCCGCTCCCGTTCAGGTCGCGGCCATCGCGCCGGAAGACATGCAGCGCCTCGCCGGCAAAGCGGCGACCGCCATCCGAACCGGCGACATCGCCGGGGCTCGGCTGGTGCTGGAGCATGCCGCCCGCGCAGGGGACGCGACCGCCCTCTATGCGCTGGCGGAAACCTATGACCCCCGCGTGCTTGTGAAGCTTCGCGTTCAGGGCATGACAGGCGACCCCGAGAAGGCGCGCGATCTCTATCGGAAAGCTCTGGACTCTGGCGTCGAGGAAGCGCGCGGTCGGCTGTCGGAAGGCGGTTGATCTTCCAATTAGTTTTTATCCTGCAAGCACTTATTCACATTCTTGTGCTCAACTTACGTGAGTGCCCGCGTTTGTGAGTTGCCGCTTTGCTCGACTGGACCCGCTCCGCCTCCGCCAGCCACCGAGTCGTTGTCGCGACCGACTGGCGTGATGTCCGCGACTTCTGGCCCAGTCTGGCCAATCTCGGCCGCGGAATCTCCGGCTATGCCTTTCAATCCCGGGAGTGGATCGACTCCTGGATCGCCACCCAGCCGACGGACGACCCCGGCAAGTTTGTTTTCGCGATCGTGGAAACTATCGACGGCGTCCGGACCGCTTTCGCGCCACTCGAAATCACGCGCCACAAGGGCGTCCGCGTCCTGTCCTTCGCGGGCGGGATGCTGTGCGATTACGCGGCGCCGCTGCTGGTCGACGGGCAGGACCATTCCAATCTCGCCGAACTGATCTGGACGGAAGTGGCCGATCACGGACCGGCGTTTGACATTTTTCGGCTGAGACACTCGCCGCCGCGCATCGGCGCCCTGCCCAATCCGTTTCTGGCCTGGGACGCCATGCCATCCGTGCTGCAGGCGCGCACAGGGGCGCTTGAGGGCGACTGGGACTGCTTCTTTGGGCGCACGCACGGCAAATCCACGCGCGCCAAGCTGCGCCGCAAATCCCAGAACATGAGCGAGCATGGCGACGTCACGTTCGAAACCGCCGCCACGACGGACGATGCCTTGATGATGCTGGATGCGCTGCTCGTCATGAAGGCCGAGCAGATTGACGCCGGTGACAATACTTTGTCGGCGCCGCGCCACGCCGCCTTCTATCGACATCTCACCGCCACGGGTATTCCGCACATCCGCGTGCACGCGTTGAAAGCCGGCGACAGGATCGTTGCGGCGCAATGGGGCGTGCTGACGGCCGACCGTTACATGTTTCTGCTGATGAGCCATGGCGAGGAATGGTCGCGTTACTCGCCCGGCCTTCTCGCAACGAAGGAATTGTTCGCCTGGTGCTTTGAACAGAAAGTCCCGACCTTCGACTTCGGACTCGGCGATGCGCCTTACAAGGCGCGCTGGTGCGACCAGCAGAGCGGACTCGTGAGCTTCGTGAAAAGCCGCAGCCTGGCGGGCCATGCGGCGGCCTTCGTGATCCGCCAGCGCGCCAGCAAGGCCGTTCCGATGGTGTGCAGCGACGGCGCGTAAGCGGCGCCGCCTAGTGATACCCGGCTTCGGGATCCATCTTTCCGCGAAACACCCAATAAGCGTAGGCCGTGTAGATCAGGATGATCGGCACCAGAACAGATACGCCCACCAGCATGAACTTCATGCTCGAGTCCGGCGCTGCGGCCTGCCAGATCGTGATCTGCTGCGGCACCACGAAAGGAAAAATGCTGACGCCAAGCCCGATGAAACACAGCAGGAAGAGCAACAGCGACAGGATGAATGGCTGACAATCGCGCCGCGCCACCAGCGCCCGGATAAGCAGGATCGACACGGCCGCAACGGCGAGCGGCACGGGCGCGGTGAAGACGATGCCCGGCCAGGCGAACCAGCGCTGCCAGTAATTGTTTTCGAGAAAAGGCGTCGCCAGGCTGACTGCTGCGATGAAGCCCAGCGTGGCGAACAGTGCGATGCGCGCGTGTGAGAATGCGCGGTCCTGCAAGTCCCCCTCGGTCTTCATGATGATCCAGGTCGCGCCGAGCAGAGCATAGCCCGTCACCACGGCGACGCCCGTGAGCATGCTGAACGGAGTCAGCCAGTCCCACCATCCGCCGCCGTAGGAGCGGCCCTCGACGACGACGCCCTGCAGGATGGCGCCCAGCGCGATGCCCTGGCAGAGCGCCGCCACGAAAGACCCGGCGAAGAAGGATGCGTCCCACACGCCGCGCCCGCGCTCCGTGCGCCAGCGGAACTCGAAGGCGACGCCACGAAAGACGAGGCCAAGAAGCATGCCGATGGCCGGCATGTAGATCGCCGGCATCAGGATGCCGTAGGCCAGCGGAAAGGCCGCGAACAGCGC
>JAIEQX010000362.1 GCA_019747375.1 Beijerinckiaceae bacterium
CGCGATGGCGTCGATCCCCGCGCCGTCGCCCGCCACCGCCCGCACCCGCACATGGCCGGCGCCCACCTCGGTGGCGCGCAGGATTCGATGCGCCGGCAGCACGAAGACGGGCTCCGGATTGCCCGAGCCGAACGGCCCGGCCCGCTCCAGCATGGCGCAGAGCTCGGCATTGGCGCCGGCGGCCGTCACGGCGGCGTCGACCAGCAGCGAATCGGCATGCCGCGCCCGCGCCACCACTTCGGTCAGCCGCTCTTCCAGATAGGCGCGGAAATCGCCGAGCCGGCTCTTCTGGATGGTGAGCCCCGCCGCCATGGCGTGGCCCCCGCCCTTGACCAGCAGGCCGGCCTCCACGGCCGCCCGCACCACGCGGCCGAGATCGACGCCCACGATGGAGCGCGCCGAACCCGTGCCGGTCTCGCCGTTGAACGCGATGGCGAAGGCGGGGCGTCGAAACTTCTCCTTCAGCCGCGCCGCCACCAGCCCGACGATGCCGGGGTGCCAGCCCTCGCCCGCCGTCACCACGCAGGCGCCCTGCTCCTCCAGCCCGAGCGACAGCAGCGCCTCGGCCTCCGCCTCCGCCAGCGTGCCGATCTCGATCGCCTGCCGCTCGCGGTTCAGCCGGTCGAGTTCGACCGCGATTTCCGCGGCCTTCACGTCGTCCTTGATCATCAGAAGCTTGGCGCCGAGCGCGGCGTCCCCGATGCGTCCGCCCGCATTGATGCGCGGCCCGATCAGGAAGCCCAGATGATAGGGACGCGGCGGCCCGTCGGCGCGCGCCACGTCGAACAATTGCCGCAGGCCCGGCCGGCCCCGCGCGCGCATCACCGCCAGCCCCTTGGTCACGAAGGCGCGGTTGAGGCCGATCAGCGGCACCACATCCGCCACCGTGGCCAGCGCCACGAGGTCGAGATCGGCCAGCAGATCGGGCGCGGGCCGCGCTGCGTTCCAGAAACCCTTCTGCCGCAACGCCCGATGCAGCGCCACCAGCACCATGTAAACGACGCCCGCAGCGCACAGATGGCCGAGATGCGACAGGTCGTCGAGCCGGTTCGG
The DNA here is from genome assembly GCA_019747375.1 of Beijerinckiaceae bacterium. Classification (GTDB taxonomy): domain Bacteria; phylum Pseudomonadota; class Alphaproteobacteria; order Rhizobiales; family Beijerinckiaceae; genus Terripilifer. Next base: position 1,054 of record JAIEQX010000362.1, read on the forward strand.
ATTGACGATGGCGAGCGCCGGCGGCAGGAATTCCGGCGCCTGGTGATGGTCGATCACCAGCGTGTCCAGCCCGAGCCGCGCCGCTTCCTCGATGGGCTCGAAACTCGTCGTGCCGCAATCCACCGTCACCAGAAGTCTTGCGCCATCCGCCGCCAGCGCGCGAATGGCCTCGACGTTCGGGCCATAGCCTTCGAACAGGCGGTCCGGAATATGGATGACGTAGGGGCAGCCGCAGGCTTCAAGATAGGACGCGAGCAGCGCCGACGAGCAGGCGCCGTCGACGTCGTAATCGCCGAACACCGCGATTTTCTCCGACGTCTCGATGGCGCGCACGAGGCGCTCGATCGTCACGTCCATGCCCACGAGTATGGATGGATCGGGCATCAGGGCGCGGATCGTCGGGTCCAGAAAGGCCGCGCAATTTTCAGCGTCGACGCCGCGCGCCGCCAGCACGCGCGACAGCAGGTCGGAATGTCCGTGCAATTGCGCGATGGCCTGCGCCCGCCCCTGCCCTTCGAGATCGAGCCTGTCGCGCCAGGCGCGGCCCAGCACGCTTTTCTCGACGCCGAGAAACGGCCGCCCGGGAGCGACAGGATGGCGGCCCGGCGGATGCGCGGAGGTGGGCGATGTCATGTCGTCCACTATGGCACGGCCGCGCGCGTCTTACTCGCGCTCGATGCGGATCACCTGCGGCTTCTCCGAGATGTAGCCGTCGGCCAGAACGGCCTCCAGCGCCTCGCGGATCGTCGCTTCCGACGTCGCATAGGTGATCAGCACCACCGGCACGGGCTTGTTCGACGCAGGCGCGCCGCGCTTGGCCGGCGGATTGCGCTGCATGATGCTTTCGAGCGAAATGTGCCGCTCCGCCATGCGGGTCGCAATCGCCGCCGCGGCGCCGGGACGGTCGTGCACCGACAGGCGGATGTAATAGCCGCCCTCGTGCCGCTGCACGGGAATGCGCGCCGCGGCCTCCAGCACCGCGACCGGCAGGCCGAACGGCGCGCTGCGGATGCCCTTGGCGATGTCGGCGATGTCGGCCACCACGGCGGAGGCCGTGGCGTCCCCGCCCGCGCCCGGACCCACCAGCGTCAGTTCCTTGACGGCGTCGGCGTCGATCGTCACCGCATTGGTGACGCCCATCACCTGCGCGATGGAGGAGGATTTGGGCACCATGGTGGGATGCACGCGCTGCTCGATGCCGCCCGCCGTGCGCTGCGCCACGCCCAGCAGCTTGATGCGATAGCCGAGTTCGTCGGCGGATTTCAGATCCGCCAGCGTGATCGACTCGATCCCCTCGACATGCACGGCCTCGGCGTCGATGGCCGTGCCGAAAGCCAGCGCGGTCAGGATCGCGAGCTTGTGGGCCGTATCGAAGCCGCCGATGTCGAACGTCGGATCGGCCTCCGCATAGCCGAGGCGCTGCGCGTCGGCGAGACATTCGGCGAAGGACAGGCCCTCGAGCTCCATGCGCGACAGCATGTAATTGCAGGTGCCGTTGAGAATGCCGTAGACGCGCTCGATCGAATTGCCCGCAAGGCCTTCGCGCAGCGTCTTGACGATCGGGATGCCGCCCGCGACCGACGCCTCGAAGGCGAGCGCGACCTTCTTGTCCTCGGCCAGCCGCGCCAGCGCCATGCCGTGCTTGGCGAGCAGCGCCTTGTTGGCCGTGACCACCGACTTGCCGGACGACAGCGCCGCCTCGATGGATTGGCGCGCCGGCCCCTCGTCGCCGCCGATCAGTTCGACGAACAGGTCGATCTTGTCGCTCTTGGCCAGCGCCACCGGATCGTCGAACCAGTCCATGCCCGATACGTCGACGCCGCGCTCGCGGCTGCGGTCGCGCGCCGACACGGCCGTGACGGCGATGCTGCGGCCCGACCGGGCGGCGAGCGCCTGGCTCTGCCGTTCGAGCAACCGGATGACGGAGGCGCCGACGGTGCCGAGACCGGCTATGCCGACGCGAAGGGATTCAGACATGCAGGGACATCCAGGAACAGGGCCCCGACGACCGCGCCGGAAGCACCGCACTTGTGCAATGTTTCCGCCGACGTTTCAAGAAAGGGCGACAGACGCGCCCGTCATTGCGGGCGGAGCGAAGCAATCCGGCGGCGCCGACGCCGGGCGATGCCCGCAAAGACGGAATGCCGCGTCGCTCCGCTCCCCGCAATGACGTTGAAAACGACGAA
>JAIEQX010000294.1 GCA_019747375.1 Beijerinckiaceae bacterium
GGCTCGGCTCGGTGCCGATCCCTGCGATTGCGGGCTGCGGCAGATTGTCGAAGCGCAGTTCGATGCGCCACATGCCGTTGCGGCCCTGCACGGCGTTTGGTGTGTTCTCCGTTACGTGCACAGGCACTCTCCCGCCATTCGACAGTTCGCGCATAAGCACCACCCCGTTGTCGTTCTCGTTCGTCACCCAAAAACCCCGCTGCGCCGCACGCCACGCGATGTTCCGGTTTTCATCGGCTGGAACGCCTGGCGCCCCTTGCAGGTCTATCATCTGCTCCGGCGTCAACGAACGCATCGCGCCGGCCTGCGCGCGCTGCACCGGCTCCAACCCGAGCGGGCTGCCATTACTGGTGACGCGCGGCACGCGCATCGTGCCAAGGATTTCATACTTGTCGTTGACGACACGATCCGTGGCGCGCTGCAAGGCGTCACTCGCCGACAGGCCGCGCAGCACGTAGTAGGCCGCCAAGTTCTCCACAGCGCCGCCGATCAATCCGACAAGATTTTCGCCGCCGGTCTGGCCGCCGGCAACAGCGGTGCGCGTGAACGGCATGATGTAGGTGCCCGCTTCGCGAGAAAGGCGCCCCTCTTCTGCGGGGTTCACGCGCCGCACAATTTCGCGAAACTGCGCCACGCCGCCGGCCTGCCGCTGCGCCGCCAACATGCGCGAATAGTCGGCTTGACCAACCGCGCTCTGAATGATGCCGAGCACGCGGAACTCTGCGGGCAGGTTGCCGTCGCGCTGCAAATCGCGAAACACCGCGGGCCACGCATCGCCGTAGCTGCGCTGCAAACCCTGCAACCGGAGCGCCGGGCCGTCAGGATTGTCGGCGGTGCCTTGGCTTGGATCGGAGCGCAGCAGATCGGCAGCAATGGCCTGCGACTGGCCCTTCGCCAGCAGCCGACGCTCGCTCTCCGGCACGCCAAGGCGCCCCTGCTCCGCGAGCGTCGCCGTCTGATACTCCCGCATAGCTGCGGCGTCATTCGGGTTGGCGGCGACGCGGGCCGCTGCCTCTCGCACGCCAGGCGCAGCGAGCGCGAACTGCGCTGGATCGGCGGCAAGCTGTTGGTTGCGAACCGCGATGCGCTCATCCAGCATCCGGCCCATTTCGCCGCGCGCAGCCGCATCGCCGGCACGATCCTCTTCGCTCACACCGCCCTCGCCTACGCGCGTGCCGCGGCGCAGGCGCAGCATCTCGGTCACGGGGCCGCTGCCGTCGCGCAGATCGTCGCGGAGCGCCTGCAACTCCTGCGGCGTGGCGAGGCGAACAGATTGCATCACCTGGCCCGCCACCTGCGCGGTGTATAGCTGGTCAAGGGTGCGGTCGGCCTGCTCGGGCTGATAGAGGCGCCGCACGTCAGCCTCGGGGATCGTCACCTGCGCGCCCTGCCGCAACGCGTCAAGCGTCTCCTGCACGCGGCGTTCGAGGCCCGCGCGCTCCTGCACCTGCGTGGAGTTCGTGACCGTCTGCCACATATTGAACTGCGCCATGACGGCCGCCTGCAACTGCGGATCGGGGCCGGCGCGGCGCATCGCCTCTTGCAACATGGCGCCGGGGTTGGCGCGGGGCGCCTCGCCGCCGACGCGAGCGGCCACCGCCTGCAACACCTGCCCTGTGGTCATGCCGTCACGCAGCAGCGCGCCGTTGCTGCGGAACGCCTGCTCCGCAACGCGCGCGCCTGCGATCTGCGTGTAGAGCGTGCGCGCGTCGGTGTTCGGCGCGGCTTCGATGAACGCCTTGGCGCCGCCGATGCCGAGGAACCACGCAGCGTATTGCTCGCCCGCCGTCAGATCGCGACCGATGGCGCGCCGCGCGTCGATCTGGAACGCATCGAAGATCGCTTCATGCGCAGCACGGTCATTGCGCTGCTCGGGCCGCAGCCCGAGACGCGGTGCGTAGGCGTTCCACGTGCCATCGGTGATCTGGCCCGGCCCGCTCGCCGTTGCGCCAGGTGCAGGGTTGCGTCTCGCGTCGCCCGCAGGGTTCTCGGCTTGGAAGATGCGAGCGCGCACACCGGCCGGGCTGTCAGGTTGCGCCACCGGCTGCGTGACGCCAGCCACGATCTCGGCCGCGCGTCGGCCGCGCACGGGCGCCGACAGCATGTTCTCAATCCGAACCTGCGCGCCTGCATCCAACTGCCCTCGCACGCCCTCGAACATGCGCTGCGCAGCGAGAGGGTCTTGCTCCGCGATGGTGGAGATCACACCGCTGTAGAAGCGCCCGCGGTATTCAGCTTCGCGCTGGCGCAGAGCCGCCGGCGCGTCGCCCATCGTCTCGCTGATTTTCCGCACCTCCGACAAGCCGATGCCGAGCGCGGTTTGCAGGCGCGCAGGATCGGCGCGGCCGGCAATGCCGTCAGCGATAGCTTGGTTGGCTGCGCCTTCGCTGGCGTTCACGCTGGCGATGCGCGTCTGCCGGCTGCTGTGCTGCGCGCCGGCCGCCAAGGTGCTGTTCTGCACCTGGCCGACACGCCCGGCGAGCATCTGACGCACGCGCGGGTTCGTGGCGCCACCAAGCGTGCCATTCGACAATTCGCGGATGCGCTGCTGGAACGCAGGAAAGGCGCGCGTCGCCTCTTCGCCCTGCAACTGCGAGAAGCGTTCCGTCTCGGCGTTGATCGCAGCTTGCAGCGCGGTGGCCGCCTCGGTGGCTTCCGTCTCGTTCTGGATTTCCTGGTCTTTGATGGCCTGCTGCGCGAGCACACCACCCGTGCGCTGCAACTGCTCGCCGAAGCCCGCCATGGCGCGATCCGCCTGCGCGCTTGTCTCCATGGCGCGCGCGGCCTGCTGCCCGAAGTCGAACGGCGCGCTCTCGCTGCGGCCTTGGAACTGGCCGGGGATCGCGCCTGCCGGCTGCTGGTCAACCGTGGTCGTTGTTGGAACTCGCGCCATGTCACACCACCGCCGGGACGTTGTTTATGAAGATGCCGGAACGCCGCATGTCGGCGAACCTGTCGAACGTGGACGTGGCACCACCGAGCAGCGACGATCCTGCGCTCCACATGCCCGCGGTGCGCGCGTTGTCCGCTGCGAAGTCGCCGGCCGCGAGGGAGTTCGCCGCGCTGGCGCGGTAGCTTTCCCCGCGCAGCGTGGCAGCCGCCGCTTCACCCGCGGCGTTGTAGCCTTGGATGCGATAGCCCGACGCCTGGCGCCCCGCGTTCGTGCGGATTTCCGAGATCGCCAGGCCGCCGAGCGTCGCGGTGTCGCGTTGCAGATCGGCGCCCGAGCCTTCGTCAATGATGAGGCCGTTCGACGCCAAGG
>JAIEQX010000109.1 GCA_019747375.1 Beijerinckiaceae bacterium
GGCGAATGCGGCCATCGGCGATCGGGACGGCGTGACGCCCTTCGAACATGCCCGGCGCCGCGGGTATCGCGAGATGCTCGCCGCGATGGGGTCGGTCTCGGGCCGCTGAGCGCGTGTCGCCGGCGCAGCCTCCAGCGCCGGCGGCGCCTCAGGCGAACCAGATGCGAACCCATAGGTTAAGCCGGCTTAATGCTCAGTTTGGGCGGGCGTAAGAAGAATATAGAGAGACTGGAGCTAGGCTTTAAGCGCCGGAAGCATCCTTTCGGCTGCATTCACCGGATAGCTCCATGTCTTTCATCGGTATGGGTTTTGGCGCCTCGAATTCCAAGAGGATTCTGGAGGCTCTCAGCCGCTCGCTCGCCATCATTGAATTCACTCCGGACGGAATCGTCCGCGACGCGAACGAAAATTTCTGCCGCGCCTTCGGTTATCAGCCGGCTGAAATCATCGGCAGACATCACAGTCTTTTCGTCGATCGGGCCTATGCGGATTCGGCCGAATACCGCGAGTTTTGGGAGCAGTTGCGACGCGGCGAAGTCGATGTTTGCGAATACAAGCGCTTCGGCAAGCATCATCAGGAGGTCTGGATTCAGGCTTCCTACAATCCGGTCCGCAATCGCCGCGGCGACGTTGTGAAAGTTGTGAAAGTCGCCACCGACATCACGGCCGACAAGCTTCGCGCCGCCGACAATGCCGGCAAGCTGGACGCGATCTCGCGCGTCCAGGCCGTCATCGAATTTTCCGTCGACGGCGTCATCCTCGACGCCAATCAGAATTTTCTGTCGCTGCTCGGCTATGACCTGCCGGAAATCCGCGGCCAGCATTATCGTCTCTTCGTCGAACACGACTATGCCGCGTCCCCGGCCTATGCGCAGTTCTGGTCGCGCCTGAACGGCGGGGAGTACATTTCGGAAGAGTTCAAACGCTTCGGCAAGGGCGGCAAGGAAGTCTGGATCTCGGCCTCCTACAATCCGATTTTCGATATGAACGGCCGCATCATGAAAGTGGTGAAGTTCGCCACCGACGTGACGCAGCGGGTTCGCGCGGTCGCGGAAATCGGCGAGGGTCTGAGCCGCCTCGCCCAGGGCGACCTGCTTCAGCAGATCGACCAGGCTTTCATGCCCGCCCTCGATCCATTACGCGTCGATTTCAACCGGTCTGTCGCAAAACTCCACAAAATCATGTCGGAAGTCGCCGGCAATTCGCACGGCATCGTCAAGGATGCGGGCGAGATCGCCAAGGCGACGGATGAGCTCTCGCGTCGCACCGAACAGCAGGCCGCAAACCTCGAGGAGACATCGGCTGCGCTGCAGGAGATCACCGGCACGGTCCGGAGCACCGCTGACGGCACCAGGCAGGCGCGCGTATCCTTTGCGGCTGTCACGGCCGATGCGGAGACCTCGGGCGTCATTGTCGGCAAGGCGGTGGCGGCCATGAGCGAGATCGAGAAATCGTCCACGCAGATTGCGCAGATCATCACGGTGATCGACGAGATCGCCTTCCAGACCAATCTGCTGGCTTTGAACGCCGGGGTGGAAGCGGCGCGCGCCGGCGAGGCCGGCCGTGGTTTTGCCGTCGTGGCGTCCGAAGTGCGCGCCCTGGCGCAGCGATCCGCCGACGCCGCCAAGGAGATCAAGGCGCTGATTTCGGCGTCCACCGCCCATGTCGCGTCAGGGGTGAGCCTCGTGGGAGAGACCGGCCAGGCTCTCACGCGCATCCTTGATCAGATCACGGATGTCGCCAGCATCGTCTCGGAGATCGCTTCGTCGGCGAACGAGCAGGCGACGGGATTGCAGGAGGTCAACACGGCGGTTAGGCAGATGGATCAGATCACGCAGCAGAATGCCGCGATGGTCGAACAATCCAACGCCGCGAGTCGCTCTTTGAGCGACGAGGTCGAGCGTCTGGGCGCGTCAATCTCGCATTTCCAGATCGAGCCGCAACGCCATCCGGTCTCCGAACGCCCCCAGACCCGGACCGCTCTCAAACATGTCGCAATGTCTCGCGGATCCAACCTTGCGCGCGCAACGTCGCCGGCCGCGCCCGAGTGGGAGGATTTCTGAATCAATTTGCAGAACGAGCAAAGCCGCGCTCTTGCCGGAGCGCGGCTTTGCTTGTGCGCGATCTTGAAATCAACGAAGCCCGAAGAACGACAGGACGACGAGGACCACGACCACGAGGCCGACGATATAGATGATGCTGTTCATGACAGTCTCCTCCCGGACCCAGCGTCGGGCGTGAGCCAAACCGCCGTGCTGGCCGGAAGTTCCGGCTCCGCTGAAACGGTTTGATCCTGCCGACGGAGAATCGGGCGATCCCGCAGGGGCGCCCGACCGGAACGAGGTGGGAGCAGGCCGCCCCCGTCAGGCGTCCTGCTTGTGATATTCGGCGATCATCTCGACCTCCGGACGGCTTCCCATGACCACGCCAACGCGCTGATGCAGGGCTGTCGGCTCGATGTCGAGGATGCGATGCTGTCCGTCGATCGCAAGGCCGCCGGCCTGCTCGATGATGAAGCCGATCGGATTGGCCTCATACATCAGGCGCAATTTGCCGGGCTTTTTGGGTTCGCGGGAATCCCACGGATACATGAAGACGCCGCCGGTCTTCAGGATGCGGTGGATGTCCGCCACCATCGAGGCCGTCCAGCGCATGTTGAAATCGACCCCGCGCGGCCCGGTCTTGCCCGCCAGGCAATCGTCGATATAGCGGCGCACGGGCGGGGCCCAATGGCGGTAGTTCGACATGTTGATGGCGAACTCGCGCTTGGTCTCGGGAATGCGCAGGCGCTCCTCGATCAGCACCCAGGAGCCCATCTCGCGGTCGAGCGCGAATTCGTAGACGCCCGTGCCGACCGTCAGGATCAGCAGCGTCTGGGGCCCGTAGATCGCATAGCCGGCGGCCACCTGATTGCGGCCGGACTGCATGAAATCCTCTTCCGTCACGCCGCGCCCGGAGGCGCCCTCGGGGGCGACCAGGACGGAGAAGATGGTGCCGACCGACAGATCGACATCGACATTGCTCGAACCGTCGATGGGGTCGAAAAGCAGCAGATATTCGCCCATCGGGTAGCGGTTCGGGATGAGGTGGATCGTCTCCATCTCCTCCGACGCCATGGCGGCGAGATGGCCGCCCCATTCATTGGCCTCGAGCAAGATCTCATTGGCGATGACGTCGAGCTTCTTCTGGACCTCGCCCTGGATGTTCTCGCTCTGCAGGGCGCCGAGCACGCCTTCCAGCGCGCCCTTGTTGACCGAATGGCTGATCG
>JAIEQX010000172.1 GCA_019747375.1 Beijerinckiaceae bacterium
CTTCGGCATCATGGCCCACATCGATGCGGGCAAGACGACGACGACCGAGCGGATTCTCTATTACACCGGCAAGTCGCACAAGATCGGCGAAGTGCACGACGGCGCTGCGACCATGGATTTCATGGAGCAGGAGCAGGAGCGCGGCATCACGATCACGTCCGCTGCGACGACCGCGATCTGGAACGGCAAGCGCTTGAACATCATCGACACGCCCGGCCACGTCGACTTCACCATTGAAGTCGAGCGTTCGCTGCGGGTGCTCGACGGCGCCGTCTGCGTGCTGGATTCGAACCAGGGCGTCGAGCCGCAGACCGAGACGGTCTGGCGCCAGGGCGACAAGTACAAGGTTCCGCGCATCGTTTTCGCGAACAAGATGGACAAGGTCGGGGCGGATTTCTTCCGTTGCCTCGAGGACATCAAGGTTCGCCTCGGCGCGAAGCCGGTTCCGATCCAGCTGCCGATCGGCTCGGAGAGCAACTTCAAGGGCCTGATCGATCTGGTCCGCATGAAGGCCGTGATCTGGAAGGAAGAATCCCTCGGCGCGAAATTCGACGACGAGGAAATTCCCGAGGACATGCTGGAGCAGGCGAAAGAATATCGCCTCGCGATGATCGAGGCCGCCGTCGAACTCGACGACGACGCCATGGCTGATTACCTCGACGGCAACGAGCCGTCGGAAGCGGTGCTCAAGGCCTGCCTGCGCAAGGCGGTCATCACCGGCGCCTTTTACCCGGTTCTCTGCGGCTCGGCCTTCAAGAACAAGGGCGTCCAGCCGCTGCTCGACGCGGTTGTCGACTACCTGCCGTCGCCGATCGATCGCGGCGCCATCAAGGGCATCGACTACAAGACCGGCGAAGAGACCGAGCGTCGCGCCGGCGACGACCAGCCGCTCTCGCTGCTCGCCTTCAAGATCATGGACGACCCGTTCGGCGTCCTGACCTTTGCGCGCGTCTATTCGGGCAAGTTCGAGAAGGGCGTCGCCCTGCTGAACTCCAGCCGCGAAAAGAACGAGCGCGTCGGCCGCATGGTTCTGATGCACGCCAACAACCGCGAGGAAATCTCCGAGTGTTTCTCGGGCGACATCGTGGCGCTGGTCGGCATGAAGGACACCCGCACCGGCGACACTTTGTGCGATCCGCTGAAGCCCGTCATTCTTGAAAAGATGGAATTCCCGGATCCCGTCATCGAAATGGCGATCGAGCCGAAGACGAAGGCCGACCAGGAAAAGATGGCGACGGCGCTTGTCAAGCTCGCGGCCGAGGATCCGTCCTTCCGCGTCTCGACCGATCAGGAATCCGGCCAGACCATCATCAAGGGCATGGGCGAACTCCATCTCGACATCAAGGTCGACATTCTCAAGCGCACCCACAAGGTCGAAGTGAACGTCGGCGCCCCGCAGGTCGCTTATCGCGAGCGCATTTCGAAGCGGGTCGAGGAAGATTACACCCACAAGAAGCAGACCGGCGGCACGGGCCAGTTCGCCCGCGTGAAGTTCATCGTCGAGCCGAACGAGGCCGGCAAGGGCTTCGAATTCGAGTCGAAGGTCATCGGCGGCGCGGTGCCCAAGGAATATATCCCGGGCGTCGAAAAGGGCCTCAACTCGGTTCTGGGCGCGGGCGTTCTCGCCGGCTTCCCGGTCGTCGACCTGAAAGTCTCGCTCATCGACGGCGCGTATCACGAGGTCGACTCCTCGGCGCTCGCCTTCGAAATCGCTTCCCGTGCGGCGCTTCGCGAAGCGCTCCGCAAGGGCGCGTCCGTTCTGCTCGAGCCCGTCATGAAGGTCGAAGTGGTGACCCCGGAAGAATATACCGGTTCGGTCATCGGCGATCTGAACTCGCGGCGCGGCCAGATCTCGGGTCAGGACATGCGCGGCAACGCGGTCGTCGTCTCGGCGATGGTCCCGCTCGCCAACATGTTCGGTTACGTCAACAATTTGCGGTCGTTCAGCCAGGGTCGCGCGAGCTACACCATGACGTTCGATCACTACTCGGAAGTGCCGAGGAACGAGGCCGAGAAGATCCAGGCCAAATACGCCTGACCTTTTCACTCATCGCAAACCAGCAGATACACAGAAAGTTTGAAGGAGCTCGGCCATGGCCAAGGAAAAATTCGAACGTAACAAACCGCATTGCAACATCGGAACGATTGGTCACGTCGACCATGGCAAGACGTCGCTGACGGCGGCGATCACCAAGGTTTTGGCTGAATCGGGCGGCGCGACGTTCACGGCCTACGACCAGATCGACAAGGCGCCGGAAGAGAAGGCGCGCGGCATCACGATCTCGACGGCGCACGTCGAATACGAGACGGCCAAGCGTCATTACGCCCACGTCGACTGCCCGGGCCACGCCGATTACGTGAAGAACATGATCACGGGCGCGGCGCAGATGGACGGTGCGATCCTCGTGGTTTCGGCCGCCGACGGCCCGATGCCGCAGACGCGCGAGCACATCCTGCTCGCCCGCCAGGTCGGCGTGCCGGCGCTGGTCGTGTTCCTGAACAAGGTCGACATGGTCGACGATCCGGAACTGCTCGAGCTGGTCGAACTGGAAGTGCGCGAGCTGCTCTCGAAGTACGATTTCCCGGGCGACGACATTCCGATCACCAAGGGTTCGGCGCTTTGCGCGCTGGAAAACCGCAGCCCCGAGCTCGGCCATGACGCCGTGATCGCGCTGATGAAGACGGTGGACGATTACATCCCGCAGCCGGAGCGTCCGATCGACCAGCCGTTCCTGATGCCGGTGGAAGACGTGTTCTCGATCTCGGGCCGCGGCACGGTGGTGACGGGTCGCGTCGAGCGCGGCATCGTCAAGGTGGGCGAGGAAATCGAGGTCGTGGGCCTGAAGGCGACGATCAAGACGACGGTCACGGGCGTCGAAATGTTCCGCAAGCTGCTCGACCAGGGCCAGGCGGGCGACAATGTCGGCTGCCTGCTGCGCGGCACGAAGCGCGAGGACGTGGAGCGCGGACAGGTTCTGTGCAAGCCGGGCTCGGTGAAGCCGCACACGAAGTTCAAGGCCGAAGCCTATATCCTGACGAAGGATGAAGGCGGCCGCCACACGCCGTTCTTCACCAATTATCGTCCGCAGTTCTACTTCCGGACGACGGACGTGACCGGCATCGTGACGCTGCCGGAAGGCACCGAAATGGTGATGCCGGGCGACAATGTGACGATGGAAGTCGCGCTGATCGTTCCGATCGCGATGGAAGAGAAGCTCCGCTTCGCCATCCGCGAAGGCGGCCGCACCGTCGGCGCCGGCGTCGTCGCCTCTATCATCGAGTAA
>JAIEQX010000190.1 GCA_019747375.1 Beijerinckiaceae bacterium
TCGCCTGTTGAAGGAGGCGCGCTCGCGAATGTCGGCTTCCAGCGCATCGACGCGTGCGGCTTCGCGTGCGATCGCGCGCGCCGAAATGGCGTTGATGAGCGGCGCCGCCTCGATCGTGCGGCGCAGTTCGCCTGCGCGCCCTTGCCATGCAAGAACGGCGCTCGGCGGCGATCCTGTCCAGTCCTTTGGCTGCGTTGGCGACGTCAGCGCAAGTTGCGCAGAAAGGTTCATGTTCCGCAGGTCCAGCGACGCACTGAACCGCGCCGGAGCATTGGATTCTGTCCGGGGCGCCAGACGCAGGACGCCCGCCGCCAGCGCCGCGTCGAATGGCCTGTCGCCGAGCCGGATGGGCGCGCGATCGAACTCAGCCGTCAACCGCCGACGCAACTCCCCTTCTTCAATGCCGAAAGCCCCGCGATCGGCGGACTCGACCACGCGCGCAATGGCGCCGAGATCGGCATTGGCGATGACGAGATCGTCCATGACCACGCCGCCGCTGCCCGCAAGGCCGCCGATCAGCGCAGCAAAACTTTGCCCTGTCGTGGTGAAATCGATCTGACCCGACACCGTGCCCGCCGTCGGCCCGGCTGGCGGAGGCTGGTCAGAAAAGCCGACACGGCCAGCTACCGAAGCTGTTGCGCCGTCGCGCCGGATGGTGAGGCGTCCGTCGAGCCGACCGGCGCCCAGCGACATCGATGCTTCATCGAGCGTCACGATGCCTGGCGACAGGCCCAGATTGAGCCGTGCGTTGCGCGCCATCCATGCGCCACCGCTCCCTGGCGCAAGCTCGAACTGCCCGATCTCAAGCGCCAGAAGCATCGGCGGCGCGTCCGCGAGACCCGGTGCGAATTTTCCGTCCGGCCAAAGCCCGTTGCGGGGCGGCGGTCCCAGCGGGCCGAGCGCCAGGCCCGCAAGACTCGCCAGATTGAGCCGTTCGATCTGAAAACCGCCGATGATCCGGCCCGAGGTCGATCCGCGCGGCCGGGACAGGGCGCCGTTGAACGATGTCCCGGCGATTGAACCCGTCATCTTGTCGAGCGCCAGCCGCGTGTCGTTGACGGTCAGATCGGCATTGAGCTGTGTCGGCAGCCCAACGCCGAGATCCGGCAGCGCGACCGCGAGAACCTGCAGAAGCGGCGAAACGTCAGGTGATCGCAGTTCGATCCGCCCGCGCGCCTCTGGCGACCGGATCGAGCCAGCCACGCGGCCCCGGAAAGCGAGCGTGCTGCGCGCCAGGCTTGCTTCAGCCTCGGCCTCGAATCCCGATTCGGGACGCCCCTTCGCCTTGACCTGCAGCCGGCCGACCCCCGAGCCGGAAAGCGGCAGCGCCTCCAGACCCATCTGCCGCAAAAGCATGGGGCCGTCTGAACTGTCGAATGTCGCCGTCATGTCAAACAGGCCGGACGCCGACTGGGCCTGAGTGGCGATCCTCGTGCCGCGCGCGGTTCCCTGTATCTGAAGCTCTTCGAGCTGAAGACCGGACGCGTCCGTCCGTGCGCGGGCGCTGAGGTTGAGGCGCGCGGGCGACAGGGCCGTGGCGCGCGCCGCCAATCCGTCCGCCAGGGGACCGGGCGCGATACGCCGCACCAGTTCGGCCAGATCGCCGAGCCGAGCCGCGTCGAGCCGACCTTCCAGCCGAGCCACGCCGTCTTCAATGCCGCCTGTGACGCTCAGCGAAGCGCCGCCGATATCGGCCACGGAGAAACGCTCTAATTTCAGGCTTCTCTCGTCCTTCAACAGCTTGAAGCCAATGCGCCCGGCATCCACCATGCCATCGCCAAACCGGGCGAGGCGGACCGCGCGCGCCTCAAGCGCCAAAGACAGATCCATATCGGCGGCGAAACGCGCCGGACCGGCGAGTTCTGGAAGACCGTCAAGATCCAGCGCTTCCGCAGTCAGGTCGCCGAAGAGGCGCGCCCGCTCGGCGCCCATCGCCCGCGTGAAGGCGATCGTTCCGGCAAGCGCCGATCTGTCCGCTTGAATCACAAGGCCGCGGCCGATGACGCCCCCCGCCGAAGCCTCGAGCATGCCGGCGATATCGACCGACCGGAACGGAAGTCCACGCAGACGGCCCGCCAGATCGGGCGAACTGGCCGCGAGCCAATCGGAGAACCGCGGCAGGTCACGCGCGCCAAATTCCAGACGGCCTCGATAAGCCGCCGCAGCGCCGGTTTCCAGGACGCCATCGACCAGATAGTTCGACCTTGCCGGCCCGAGGGCCGATCCCTTGATGCGGACAGAGGAGCCGGCGGACGTGCCGATCTCCGCCTTTACGTCGGTCAGCGTTTCGCCCGCCAACACCGCCGTCGGCGAAGTCAGGGCGACGGTCAGGGGCCATGGCGCCCGCGCGCCAAGGTTGGGGTCTCCCAGCGCAGCGGCGAGCACCCCTGCGAGTCGAGCGCCGGACCCGTTTTTTCCGGCGCCATCGCCAAGGAGCCGGTCAAGGTCGAGTTGTCTCGCCGCCAGAACGAGTTCGCCGCGCGGCTCTCCGCCGAAGATGAGCCTGGCCGACCCTCCCGCCGCCACGGCGCGGTCATCTTCGCCAGCCCGCAACTCCGCCGGGTCGAGAACGGCCTGAGCGGGATCGAGCTTCAGCGCGCCCGACAGGCGCCAGGGCGCAGAAGCTCCGGCAAAGGAGGTCGAACCCGAGAAGGCGGCGTTCCCGTCAAACGACAGACGGATGCCGCGACCGGAGGCGGCGAAGACAAGTGAGCCGTCGAGATCTCCGCGCAGCGTGAGCTGGCCTTCATCCAGCAACGCCTTGAGGCGGATGCGATCGCCTTCGATGACGCTCGTGCTGAACCGATATTTGGCCGCCGCCCCGCCCAGCTTGATCTGCCCGGCGCCCTTGAAGGGGCCGGCCAGCGTCACCGCCTCGCCGAGAAAGTCGAGGCCGCCCAGGACGAACGGCGAGCCGCCGTCCGGAGGACGCAGGGCCAGCGAGCCGTCCGTGATGCTGAGTCTCTCGATCTGCACGTCGCCCGGTGCGAAACTCGGCATGCGAGGCAGAACCACAGAGCCATCTGCTTCGCGGGCCAACGACAGGCGCGGCTGGTCCAGAAGCGCCTCTGTGAACCGAAGTTCGCCGCGAATGAGCGACCCGACCGCGAGTTCGAACTTCATGGTGCGGACGTCAAGCAGCGGCCCTTCGGCGCGCGTTCCTGACAATTCGACATTGGCGAGTTCGAGACGCGGGACTGGCAGAAGCCTGAGATCAATCGCCCCGCCTACGCGCACGCGGGCGCCGCTGATCCGAGACAGCTCTGTCTCCACCCAGCCGCGCTGCGAGGTCCAGTCGACGAACCATGGCCCCACAAGGGCGGCCGTCAGCGC
>JAIEQX010000251.1 GCA_019747375.1 Beijerinckiaceae bacterium
CGCGCCGGCCTCGTGCGCAAGAAGCTTTTTCCGAAAGTGCGCATCACCTTCCTGCCGCCGCGCCGGCTAGAAATCGATCCGGAGCTGCGCGGCCGCAGGCGGCGCCAGGCGGCGGGCGCCGCCCTGCAGGACGTGATGTCGGAGCTTCTGTTCCAGACCACGCCGACCGACCGCACGCTGATGCAGGCCCTGACCCATGCGATGGCGCGCAGCGCCGTCGGGGCCGATTTCGTCCAGGACCCGCTGACCGGCGCCCTGCCGGCGCGCAAGATTCTGGTGGGGGCCGCCGTGCTCGGCCGCAAGATCATGGCGCGCAGCCGGCCCGGCGAATGTATCGGCCTGATGCTGCCCAATACGAACGGGACCATCGTGACCTTCTTTGCCGTGCAGAGCGCCGGCTGCGTCGCCGCGATGCTGAACTATACGGCCGGGGCGGCCAATCTCATCGCCGCCTGCAAGGCCGCCAATGTCACCAAGGTCCTCACCGCGCGGGCCTTCATCGAAAAGGGCAAGCTCGGCGACGTCGCCGCGAAGCTCGGCGAACATGTCGAGCTGGTCTGGCTGGAAGACCTGCGCGACGGGGTCACCGCCATGGACAAGCTGCGCGGCCTCGCGCAGGGCGGGCGCGCGCTGGCGACGCGCGCGCCGGACGATCCGGCCGTCGTGCTGTTCACCTCGGGCTCCGAAGGCGCGCCCAAGGGCGTGGCGCTGTCGCATCGCAATCTGCTGGCCAATGTCGCGCAGGTGATGGCGCGGTTCGACATCACGGGCGCCGACGTCGTGTTCAACGCGCTGCCGGTGTTCCACTCGTTCGGTCTGACGGGCGGCATGCTTTTGCCGATGCTCACGGGCATGCGGCTGTTCCTCTATCCCTCGCCGCTGCACTACCGGCAGATTCCCGAGATGATTTACGGCGTCAACGCCACCGTCCTGTTCGGCACGGACACGTTTCTCGCCGGCTATGCGCGCCTCGCCAATCCCTATGATTTCCGGTCGCTGCGCTATGTCGTGGCGGGCGCGGAGCCGGTGAAGGAGACGACGCGCAGGATGTTCATGGAAAAGTTCGGCCTGCGGATTCTCGAGGGCTACGGCGTCACCGAAACCGCGCCCGTGCTCGCCGTGAACACGCCGATGTTCAATCGCGCCGGCACTGTGGGGCGACTGATGCCGGGCGTCAGCCACAGGCTCGATCCGGTGCCGGGCATCGAGGATGGCGGACGCCTGCATGTCAGCGGCCCCAACATCATGCTGGGCTATTTCCGCGCCGAGCGGCCCGGCCTGCTCGAAGAGACGCCCGACGGCTGGCATGACACGGGCGACATCGTGACCATCGACCCGCAGGGCTTCATCACCATCAAGGGACGCGCCAAGCGCTTCGCCAAGATCGCCGGCGAAATGGTGTCGCTCGCGGGCGTCGAGGATCTGGTGGCGCGGCTGTGGCCCGATCATTCGCACGCCATTGTGGCGCTGCCGGATGCGCGCAAGGGCGAACGCCTGCTGCTGGCGACGACGAAGCCCGGCGCGACGCGCGGCGACATCCAGAGCTTCCTGCGCGCGCAGGGCGCGACCGAACTGATGGCGCCGGCCGAGATCCTGTTCGTCGACGCCTTGCCGCTGCTCGGCTCGGGCAAGACCGACCACGTGTCGCTCAAGCGCATCGTGGACGAGCGCGCCAGTTCCGAAAGGGTGGCCTGACATGACGCAAACGCCCGTCAGGACCCGCGACGGCGCCGCCACGCGCGCCCGCATCGAAAAGGAAGCGCTGCGACTCTTCGCCGAACATGGCGTCGAGGGCACGTCGATCAAGGATATCGCGCATGCGGTCGGGGTCGCGGATGCGGCGCTCTATCGGCACTTTCCCTCAAAGGATGAAATCGCCCGCGCGCTGTTCTGCTCGCACTACATCGCCATCGCGGAAAAGATCGAGGCGATCGGCCGCGCGCCGCGACCGTTCGACGAGGTCGTGCGCGATCTCGTCGATCTACTCTGCGCCCTGTTCGACGACGAGCCCGACGTGTTCGCCTTCGTGCTCCTGAGCCAGCACGCGCATCTGCGCTTCGTGCCGGAGCGTCCCAATGTGGTGAGCGCGCTGCGCGACATCGTCATGCGGGCGCAGGCGCGCGGCGAGATCGCCGAGAGCGACGCCGACCTCGCCGCCGCGATGGCGCTCGGCACCGTGCTGCAGCCGGCGGTCTTCAAGCTCTACGGGCGGCTGCCCGGCCCGATGCGCGCGCTGGCGCCGCAGATGACCGACGCCGCCCTGCGGGTCCTGCGTACGGCTTCGTACTGACCCGCAGGCGTGATAGGTCTCCCGCCGTCCCCGCTGGACGCAAGCCCGCGCACGAGATGCAAACGCTGCGGGGAATGATAAACTCGGCCGGAACTCCCGGCCGACAACATTTTGGCCTGATCCGGAATCTGCACCCATGCGCACCGACATTGCCCAACCCGTCCGCCTTTCCGATTACCGGGCCCCCGATTTTTTGATCGACGACGTGCGGCTCGACGCGCGATTGCAAGGCGCTGAGACGACGATCGACGCCAGGCTGAAGATCCGCCGCAACCCCGCGGGCCGCCCCGGCGCGCCCCTGGTGCTGGATGGCGACGAACTCGTGGTCGTGTCGGTGGAACTCGACGAGACGCCGCTCGATCTGGCCGAGGTTGCGCGCCCGGACCGCCTGACCGTCCCGAACGTGGGAGACGGCCCCTTCACGCTGCGCATCGTGACGCAGCTCGACCCCGCCTCCAACACCAAGCTGATGGGCCTCTACCGCTCAGGATCCGCCTATTGCACCCAATGTGAGGCGGAAGGCTTTCGCCGCATCACCTATTTCCTCGATCGTCCGGATGTCCTCTCGGTCTATACGACGCGGATCGAGGCCGACCTGTCCGAAGCCCCGGTGCTGCTCGGCAACGGCAATCTGGTCGAGAGCGGCAGGATCGCCGGCTCCTCTCGTCATTATGCCGTCTGGCACGATCCCTGGCCGAAGCCCTGCTATCTCTTCGCGCTGGTCGGCGGCGATCTCGGCGTCGTCGAGGACACGCTCGTCACGGCGTCCGGCCGCGAGGTGAAGCTCGGCATCTATGTCGAGCACGGCAAGGAAGACCGCGCCGGCTATGCGATGGATGCGCTGAAACGTTCGATGCTCTGGGACGAGAAGGCTTTTGGGCGCGAGTATGATCTCGACGTGTTCAACATCGTGGCGGTCTCGGACTTCAACATGGGGGCGATGGAGAACAAGGGCCTCAACATCTTCAACGACAAATATGTGCTGGCCCTGCCGCAGACCGCGACCGACATGGACTACGCCCATATCGAAGGCGTGATCGCGCACGAATATTTCCACAACTGGACCGGCAA
>JAIEQX010000128.1 GCA_019747375.1 Beijerinckiaceae bacterium
AGACGATGGGCGGCGTCCTCGCCGCCGTCACGCTGGCCGGCTCGCTGGTCGCCTTCGCGCCGAGCGCCGAGGCGCAGTATCGCCGCCATCATCACCGTGGCGGCAACGGCGGCGCTGTCGCGGCCGGCGTCGTGGGCGGTCTCGCGCTCGGCGCGCTGGCGGCCGGCGCCTATGCGTCGCCCGGCTATGCCGAGCCGGTCTACGGTTATGGCCCCGGCCCGCGGGATTGTTATTTCACCACGCAGCGCGCGTGGGACGGCTACGGCTGGGTTCGCGAACGCGTCCGCGTCTGCGAGTAGGAACGAAAAGAGTCTCGCGTAAAACCGAAAAGCCGGCCCTCAGGGGCCGGCTTTTTTGTGCCTGATCTGTCAGGGCAAGAAGCGAAAACGACGCGGCAATCAATCTGTGCGCGCCTTATTCCGCCGCCAGTCCCACCTTTGCGGCCTGCTGAAACTCGAGCTGGTCGATCTTGTCGCCGCGCCGCACGATTTTCTCGGTCGTGGTGTTGATCGCCCCGATATCGTCCTGCGCCTGCCGGAAATGCGTGTCGAGCTTGCCGACGCGCTCCTTGAGCCGCCCGACATCGAGCAGCAGGTTGCGCACTTCATGCTGGATCACATGCGCCTGTTCGCGCATGCGCGCGTCACGCACCAGCGATTGCGTCACCTGGATGGCCATCATCATCAGCGACGGCGACAGGATGACGACGCGGGCGCGATGGGCGCGCTGTATCACATCGTCGAAATGTTCGATCAGGTCGGCGTAGATCGATTCCGACGGCACGAAGATCATCGCAATGTCCTGCGTCTCGCCGGGCAGGAGATAGCGTTCCGACACATCCTTCACATGCTTTCCGAGATCGCCGCGCACGCGCGCCTGCGCCTGTTTGCGCGCCTCGTCATGCGTGGCGTCGCGCAGCGCCGTGAAGGCTTCCAGCGGAAATTTCGCGTCGATCGCAAGCACGCGGTCGTCGCCCGGCAGCCGGATCACGCAATCGGGCCGCGTGCGGTTGGACAGCGTGTACTGGAAATCATAGGCGGCGGGCGGCAGGCCGTCGCGCACGATGGCCTCCATCCGCCCTTGCCCAAAGGCGCCGCGGCTCTGCTTGTTGGCGAGAATGTCCTTCAGCGACACCACTTCCTGGGTCAGGCCGGTCAGCCGCGCCTGCGCGGCGTCGATCACCGCCAGGCGCTCGCCGAGCTTCGCCAGATTGTCGGTCGTGGCCTTGCTGCTCGTCTCCAGCCCCTGGCCGACGCGCAGCCCCACCGAATCCAGCCGCTCCGTCACCACCCGCGCAAGGTCCACCTGCCGCGAGCTCAATACTTCCGCCATGGTCTGCAGGCGGCCGCTGAGTTCGGCGTTCTGGCGGCCGAGCTCCGCCATCTTGTCGTCGAGTTCGTGCTGGCGCTCGCGCGCCGCCGCGGCCTCCTGCGCCTGCTCGCGCCGGGCCCGGTTGAGCGAAAGCGCCAGCAGCAGGAAGACGAGCAGCAGTCCTCCGGCGAGCGCCAGCCCGGCTTCGGAATAGGTCACCGGCTGCCCGCCGAGGATGATGAGCGTCCTGTCCATCTCCAAAGCCTAGCGCGATTCTGGCCCTCTGTCGAACAAAGCCGGAACATGGACGCAAGATTGACCCGCTGGCGCATCATGCTTATGTCCAGCGCATCTCCTGAAAACGACGCCGCGAGCGAGCATCCATGGCCCTTCTTCCCATCATCAGCCTGCCTGATCCGCGGCTGCGTCTCGTGTCCGAGCCCGTGGCCGAGGTGGACGCCGACGTGCGCCGCCTGATGGATGACATGCTGGAGACCATGTATGACGCGCCCGGCATCGGGCTGGCGGCCATCCAGGTGGCGGTTCCGCGCCGCGTCGTCGTGCTCGACACCGCCAAGAAGGACGATCCGCCGGAGCCGATCTTCCTCGCCAACCCGGAGATCGTCTGGGCGTCCGACGTCCTGTCGGTCTATGAGGAAGGCTGCCTGTCGATCCCCGAATATTACGAAGAGGTCGAGCGGCCCGACCGTGTGCGCGTGCGCTTTCTCGACCGCGCCGGCAAGCAGCAGGAGATCGAGGCCGACGGCCTGCTCGCCACCGCGATTCAGCATGAGATCGACCATCTCAACGGCGTGCTCTTCATCGACCATATTTCGCGCCTGAAGCGCGAGCGCGTCATCCGCAAATTCTCGAAGGTCGCGCGCCGTCTCGGCCCCGGCGACCGTCCAGAAGCCTGACGCCATGCGCATCGTCTTCATGGGGACACCCGATTTCGCCGTTCCCGTGATGACCGAGATTCTCGGGCAGGGCCACGAGATCGTCGCGGTCTACACGCGCGCCCCGAAACCCGCCGGGCGCGGCATGGACCTGCGTCCGTCCCCCGTTCATGCGCTCGCCGACAAATTCGGCTGTCCGGTTTTCACGCCTAGGAGCCTGCGCGGCGACGAGGCCGCCGAACTGTTCCGGTCGCATGACGCCGATGTCGCCGTGGTGGTCGCCTACGGGCTCATTCTGCCGCCCGCCATTCTGGAGTCTCCGCGGCTCGGCTGCCTCAACCTGCATGGCTCGCTGCTGCCGCGCTGGCGCGGCGCGGCGCCGATCCAGCGCGCCATCATGGCGGGCGATCGCGAAACCGGCGTCATGGTGATGCGCATGGAGGAAGGGCTCGACACCGGCCCTGTCGGCATGGCCGAGCGCGTCGCCATCACGGAGGACATGAATGCGGGCGAGCTGCATGATCGGCTCAGCGTCATCGGGGCCGATCTCATGGTGCGCGCGCTGGCCGCGCTGGCGCGCGACTCGCTGCAGTTCACGCCGCAATCGGAAGAGGGCGTCACCTACGCGCACAAGATCGAAAAGGCCGAGGCCCGCATCGACTGGACGCGCGACGCCAGGAGCCTGCACGACCACATTCGCGGATTGTCGCCGTTTCCCGGGGCTTTCTTCGAGGCCGATCTCGGCAAAGGGATGGAGCGCATCAAGGTTCTGCGCGCCCGGCCGTGCGATGGCGCCGGCCGTCCCGGCGAGGTGCTGGACGATGCGCTCGCCATTGCCTGCGGCGTCGGCGCCTTGCGGTTGCTCGACGTGCAGCGCGCCGGCAAGGCGCCCATGAAGGCGGAAGAGTTCTTGCGCGGCGCCCGTCTGGCGCGCGGCGCGCAACTCGTCGCGCCTGCCTGATGGCGCGCTTCCGTCTCGACATCGAATATGCCGGCACGCGTTTCGTCGGCTGGCAGCGTCAGGCCAATGGCCTTGCGGTGCAGCAGGTCATCGAGGATGCGCTGGCGGCGGTGGATGGCGCGCCCGTCGTCATCCGGGGCGCAGGCCGCACCGACACCGGCGTGCACGCCACCGCGCAGGTCGCGCATGTCGATCT
>JAIEQX010000321.1 GCA_019747375.1 Beijerinckiaceae bacterium
GCCAGCACTGCGATGTCGATGGCTTTTTGATCCTGGGCGAGGTCGGGTCGCAGATGGATTTCGGCGCTGTCGGCCTTCGTGGCGAGATCGAAACCCGCGGCCTTCTTGTGCGCGATGCGCGGGGCCGCCACCGAGACCGACAATCTTTGCACATCGCCCGACGACAAGCGGAGGCTGATCCGCATGGCGTCCCATTGCGCGCTGGCGCTCTCCCCATCGATCGTCAGCGCAAGCGGCGCCTGTACGTCGGCGAGCACAAGTCGAGGGTTGTAGATCTGGGCCACGACGGTCAGGCTGCCGATGCTCACTTCGACAGGCCGACCGCTCTGCTCCGCCTTGAGGCCGACAGACCCGCAGCGCAGTTCGAGCCGGAAAGGATAGCCCCCGAGGCTCCGGTCGCTGCAGGACCAGGCGCGGCCCTCGCTGGCTTCTTTCTGGATGAAACTGTCGATCTCCCGGTCCGCTAGTTTTGAGGAATACCACCAGAAACCCGACCACCCCGCAGCCAGAAGAAGCATCAGGATCGTTGGAAGATAGAGGCCCAGTCGGCTGACTTGCTTGCGTGGCGGGCTCGAATCATAGTCGGCGGTCATCCGCGTTTCCTGTTCTGCAGATTCGCCCTGTCCATCCAAGGATGGATGCTCAAAGACGAAGTGATTGAATGAAGCCTGATCATGGCGATCTCTGGGTCTTCGGGTATGGATCGCTGATGTGGCGACCAGGTTTTGTCTTTGAGGAATCGCAGCCTGCGCTGGTGCGCGGCTATCACCGATCGCTCTGCATTTTTTCCCACGTTCATCGCGGCACGCCTGAAAAACCTGGCCTTGTCCTTGGTCTTGACCGGGGCGGCGCCTGCCGAGGGCAGGCGTTTCGCGTCACGGCGGGCGCGCGCCATGCAACCCTGTCCTACCTGCGTGAACGCGAACAGGTCACATCAGTCTACCGCGAAGTCTGGCTGGATAGGCGGTTGACCGACGGCCGGATTGTCCCGGCTGTGATGTATGTCGTTGATCGGTCTCATCCGCAATATGCCGGACGCCTGAGCGGGCCGGATCTCGTCCGCCTGGTTTCGCAGGGGCATGGCGTGTCGGGGGCCAATATCGACTATGTCACGGCTACGCATCGGCATCTCGTCGCGGCCGGCATCCGGGATCACGGACTGGCGTGGATCGTCGAAGAAGCCACGCGACGGCCTGGAGACTAGGTCACGAGTTGCGGTTGCTCTGGACGATGGAAGCAAGCGAGGGGTTCCGCGCCACAGCCTCGGCGATGAGGCGGTCAGAGGCCGTTTCCAACCGTTCTTGAAGCAGTTCGAAGAAAGCCTGCTTCTCCAGTCCGGGCGCTATCGGATCGAGAACCTCGACGACGATTGTTCCGGGCCGGCGGATCCAGCTTCGGCGGGCCCAGAACAGGCCCGAATTCAACGCCACGGGCACGCAAGGGACCGCACATGTTTCGTAGAGATGCGCCACCCCGAACTTGTACTTGGCGGGGGCGCCGGCGGGCCGGCGGGTGCCTTCGGGGAAGATGAACAGAAGGCGGCCATCGGAAAAGATCTGCTGCGCACGCGTGGCGGCCTGCGCCAATGCGGTCTTGCCCTTGCTGCGATTGATGGCGATCTGGTCAGCCTTCCAAAGGTACCAGCCGAAGACCGGAATGAAGGTCAGCTCCCGCTTGAGGATGTAGGAGAAATCTTCGAA
Organism: Beijerinckiaceae bacterium; assembly: GCA_019747375.1. Taxonomy (GTDB): domain Bacteria; phylum Pseudomonadota; class Alphaproteobacteria; order Rhizobiales; family Beijerinckiaceae; genus Terripilifer. The sequence continues at coordinate 1,701 of JAIEQX010000321.1, forward strand.
AACCAGCGTGAGCGCGAACGTCTCCCAGGTCGACTGATGCTTGGGGGCAATGATGTAGGGGGCCGGCGGAAGGCGTTCGACCCCCCGGAACTCGACGCCGAGGCCACATGTCTTGTCCAGCAGCCAGAGCGACGAGCGCGCCCAGATCCGGGCCAGTTTGAACACGGCCGAGCGGGCCATGAACAAGGTCGGCAGCCCGACGATCATGAGCGCAATCATGTTGGCGTAGAAGAGGGCGTTGAAAAGGATCGACCGGAGAAGCAGCATCTTTTCTAAATGCCCGAAGCCGGCGTCGAAGGAAAGTCGACTTCAGGTCCTCAGGGTCGATCTCAAGACCATCTGGGCCCCGGACGCGCGCTTGGTCTGGCCTGGACAGTCGGCGCGCCCGTTACGTCGCTCATGCGCAGGCGCGCGAGCGCGACCAGATACTTGACGTATTCCGTCGCCATGATCCGGGCGACCTGGGGATTGCGCCACCACCGGTCCTCCCGCATCCGCACGGTCACGACCGAATACGGGATCAATTCATGGTCCGGCAGGGCGTGCGCCATCTCGATGAGGGCGCGGGGCATGTGGTAGTTCGACGTCACGACGATCAGCGTCTTGCCGATGCCACGCTCCTGCACCCAGCGGCGCGCTTCCTGGGCGTTTCCGGTCGTGTTCAGCGCGTCGTAGCCGAGGTCCACGCAGCATTCGACCAGATCGCGGAACTTCGGCGTCAGCTTGGACAGTTCGGCCCGCGTGATGCTTTGGTTGACGCCGGTGATCAGCAACCGATTGGCATGCCCGCGCGCAAAGAGATCGACGGCGTCCGGAATGCGCTCCGCGCCGCCCGTGAGGGCGATCATACCTTCGGCGCGGCGATCTGGCGGCTGCTCTTCGGTTTTGACCTCGGTCACGAAGACCACGAAGCCGAGGGCCAGACCAGCGGCGGCCGCGCCAAAAAACAGGCGCGACAGAATCAGCAAAGGATGGCGTCGAATGGCGGAGCGCGGCGCCGGTTTCCCGGCGGCGACATCAGTCATTCGATTTGTGGTCGTGTCGTCCACCAGACATCCCGTATCAACGCGCACCGTGAGGCTGACCAGCGGCCGCGCGCGACCTATCCCAGAAACGCCAACGCCCGACGGGCGCCGCAAACATAGCCGCAATCGCGGCGACTTGCAGGCAAGCTATATCAATCAAGCGCTTGCAGATGCCGAAATACGATTGAGCGCGACATGATTCCTGTGAGCAGCGCGACCGCGCCGGCGATCACCACGATCGCGGCGTAACCGGCTTTGCCGAGCGCAAAGGCTCCGAACAGGGCTTCGATCTGTTCACCGCCCGGCGACGCGACCCAAAGGTCTGAAAGCACGCCTGCGAGCAGGAAGGCGACGAGAGCCGCACAGCCGCCGATGATCCCACCGCGAAGCCCAAGCCAGAGAAAATGCCGTTGAAACTGAGCGGCGATGTAACTATCCGCAGCGCCAACGAAATGCAGCACGTTGACGATCTCGCGACAGCCCGCCATGGCGCCCCGCGTCGCGAAGGCGACGGCAAGCGCCATGGCGATGAGGACAAGGAGGAAAATCACAATCGCCAGGCCGACCATCGTGCGAGCCATTGTGGCCAGTCGTTCCAGCCAAAGGCGATGGTCGTCGAGGATGGCGGCCGGGACAGTCTTGGTCAGCTCGGCGCGAAACGCCGCCAT
>JAIEQX010000290.1 GCA_019747375.1 Beijerinckiaceae bacterium
GGGCCATGGTGCTGATCGGCCGTCCGCTGATCACGCGCGTGGATGAGAAGAACGCCGGCGAGGCGCAGTTCCGTTATGAGATGACGCGGGTGCGCGAAAGCGCCGAAACCATCGCGCTGATCGGCGGCGACGACGACGAGCGCGCGCGTCTCGACAACACGTTCACGAGCCTTGTCGGCAAGTGGATCAACGTCATCACCCAGCAGGCCCGCATGACCTGGGTGCTGAACGGCAACATGGTGCTGGCGCCTGTCGTGCCGCTGCTTCTGGGCGCGCCGAAATATCTCGCCGGCAATCTGACGCTGGGCGAACTCATGCAGATCGCCGCCGCCTTCCTGGCCGTGCAGACGGCCTTGAACTGGCTCGTCGACAACGCCATCCGGCTGGCCGAATGGCACGCGTCGGCGCAACGCGTCGGCGTGCTGCAGGTGGCGCTCGCCAATCTCGACGACACCATCACGGGCGGCGCGGAGGGCAACACCATCATCCTGGGCGACAGCCCCGACGAAAACCTGCGGATCGAAAATCTCTCGATCGCGCATCGCAACGGAAAGGTGCTGATCGCCGACGCGGAAGTCGTCATCGAGCCGGGCGAGAAGGTTCTGGTGAAGGGCGAGTCGGGCTCGGGCAAGAGCACGATGATCCGCGCCATGGCGGGTCTCTGGCCATGGGGCTATGGCCGCATCCTGCGTCCGGTCGGCGCCGAGATCGCGTTCATGCCGCAAAAGCCCTACATTCCGCTCGGTTCCTTGCGCCGCGCCCTCGCCTATCCGGCCAATGACAACAAGCGCGACGACGCCACCATTCACGAGGCGCTTCGCAAGACAGGCCTGTCGCATCTGATCGAGAAGCTGGACGAGGAGGAGAACTGGAGCCGCATCCTGTCGGGCGGCGAGCAGCAGCGCCTCGCCTTCGCGCGCGTGCTCATCAACCTCCCCGACATCATCATCATGGACGAGGCGACCTCGGCGCTCGACGAACTCAGCCAGGCGCGCGTGATGGAATTCCTGAACCACGAACTCGAGCACGCGACCGTCATCAGCGTCGGCCACCGGCCGGGGCTCGAGGCCTATCACACGCGCGAAATCGCCCTGGTGCGCCAGCCCGGACAGACCCACGTGGAAGCGCAGCAGAAGCGCTACCGCTTCGCCCGGAAGATCTGGGGCAAGCTGCGGGGCCAGCGCAACGCTGCGCCGCGACAGCCGGACGCGCCGCCGCCCGGCGACAGACCGGAACAATGATCCGGAGGGGACGTTTGCGGGCGTCGGACGAATGCAGGCCGGGTGCGCGAACGCGCGCCCGCGCCGTCAGGCGTCCGGGCATTCACGCATCCGAGCATCCAAGCGTTCAAGCATGAAGGAGCCTGCCATGAAGAGACACGCCATTCTCGCCGGGAGTTCTCTGGCCGCAGGCCTGGTGGTGATCGCCGGACTGGCTCTGGCGCAGCAGCCGGCTGCGCCCCAGACCGTCGCGCCCGCCGCCCCCGAGGCGTCGGCTCCGGCTCCGGCTTCGGCCCCGAGGCCGTCCGGAACCTTCGTCAACGAACGCCGCACCGACCAATGGCTCGCCTCGGCGTTGCGCGGCAAGAATGTCTATGACCGGGCCGACGCCAGGATCGGCGCCATCAACGATCTGGTCATCGACCGCGACGGCGCGGTCTCGGCCGTGGTGATCGGCGTCGGGGGCTTTCTGGGCATCGGGGAGAAGAGCGTCGGGGTGCCGTTCGCCGACGTGAAAATCTCGATCCGCGACGGCAATGAATGGCTGGTGCTCGAGCGCAGCAAGGACGAGCTGAAGGCGGCGCCGGACTTCAATCCCGCGGGAGAGCGCGCCGCCGTGCGGCCGGCGCCCTCCGAGAGCCGCATCGAAGCCGGAGCCGCGCCTGCGACGAAATGAACGGCCTGCCGAACGAAAAAAGGCCGCTCGAAAGCGGCCCGGCGCACGAACGGACAAAAGACCGGCCTAAGGGTCGGTCTTTCCCACCTTCCGGTCGATTTCGGCCAGAAGCTCCTGGAAGCGGTCGGGCATCGGGGCGGTCGGCCCGTCAAACATGACGCGCAACCTGCGGCCGAGCTGGTTCTGGACCGTCCCGTTCAGGACCGGCTCTGATGATTGAAGAGGCATTGCTCTGACCTGATTTGCGGGAACGAAGTGCTTGGGTTCCATGCGCCTGCGACTCGTTGCGGTGAAGATGCGGCCGACGGCCATTCGACATGAACATCGCGCTGTTCGCGGTCTGCTGCAGGCACGGAACTTCACGTAATTCCTGGGCGGCGCGCCCAAATAGGGCGCCGCACTGCAGTTGAAACGTGGGTTTCGGCCTTTTGTTCCAAAATGATGAGAATGGTCGACGACCGGCGGACGACATCAGGCTTCCCTGTCGCCGATACGTCATGACTTTCGCGCCGGATCACCTCGCCGGCCGGTCGGGTGGACGACGCTCGACCGTCGGGTAGGCGACACAAAATCGCTCCGGCCTTGGAACCTGAGCCGCGCGGGCGCATTATCTTCACATTGGCTTGTCGGCGTGACGGAGGCGGCTCGTGAACAGCGATCTCTTGCTAGGATATGCGCAGACGATGGGCGGCCGGATGGTCGAGCTCACCGGACGCATGATCGCCAGTCCGAGCCTCGAGGCCCAGGGCCGCGCCCGCCGCGCCTTCGGGGAGATGCGCCACGTGCTCGGCCGGGCCAAGGTCGCCATCAAGGCGCACGCCCGCTGAACGCCCTTCGCAGCGCCATGAGGTTCCGACACGACCTGCTGCGCCCGCCGGACGTCGCCACACATGCATGACGGCAGGCCCACCCCATGAATTCAGACGATCCCACCGCCGTTCTGGAGCGCGCGCTTTCGGCTGCGCGCGTCATCCTGTTCCAGCAGGACGCCCAGCGCCGCTACCAATGGGTCAGCCGCTCCTTCATGGGCCAGCGCCAGCAGGACGTTTTCGGCAAGCGTGAGGAAGATTTTCTGCCCGAGCCGCTGGCGAGCCGCGCCATTGCGGAAAAGCAGCTCGCGCTCGTCACCGGCGAGCCCCGCAGCTGGACCACGGAGGTCTCCGAGGACGGCGTCCTGCGCATCATGCAGGTGCGCGTCGAGCCCACCCGCGACGCAGCGGGCGTCATCAACGGCCTGATCGGCGGCGCCATCGACGTCACCACCGACAAGCAGGCCGAGGACACGGTGCGGGCCAGCGAGCGCATGCTGCGCGAGGTGCTGGACAATCTCTTCGCCTTCGTGGGCGTGCTCGACACCCAGGGCCGCATGATCGAGGCCAACCGCGCCCCCCTGGAAGCCGCCGGCATCGAGCGCGCCGACGTGATCGGCAGATATTTCTGAGACTGCGCCTGGTGGAAGAATTCCGCCGCCATGCAGGACCGCCTGCGCGACACGGTGGAGCGCGTGCGCGAGGGCG
>JAIEQX010000255.1 GCA_019747375.1 Beijerinckiaceae bacterium
CTTGGCCGCCGCCAGGACCGGCCCGAGCGAGCCGCCGTAATTTCTCTGCACGAGAACGACATAGCCGTCCGCGCCCTCGCCCCGCGCTTCCGCCAGCGGCAGCTCGAAGCGCGCCGCCGCGCCGGACCAGTAGCCCATCCGGGCGATCGACCTGACGACATTGGTGTAGACCACCTTGTGGCCGGAATTCTCGCCGCGTCCGATCGCCACCATCTGGCTTTTCAACACCCGCAGGAGCCAGACGCCCCCGCCCTTGCCGACATCGCCATGCGCGGCGCCGATGTCGACCACCACCATGCCGTCGGACTCGCGCAATCGCATGTCGGCGCCGCGGCCGGTCCGGTCCGCGGCGGTCTTCTCGATCAATCGCAGCAGCTTGCTCTTGTCGCTGCCGACCACATGCATCACGCCGTCGACCACGGCCTGAGGGGTATAGACCTGGTGATCGCCGCGGCTCGTGGAATAGATGCGTTGCCGCGCAGTGAATTCCGGCTTGGCCAGCGTGTCCTTCCAGCCGATGTAATCCCAGATGTCGACCGGGAATGACAACACGATCACGTCGCTGCGCTCGGCCATCTGTCCAAGCAGCCGGTCCGCCGGCGGGCAGGACGAACAGCCCTGGCTGGTGAAAAGCTCGATCACCGCGGGCCTGTCGGCCGCGAGGCTCGCGCGCGTCGCCAGAACCGTCAGCGACAGCACGGCGGCGAGGCCGGTGGCGGCTACGTGTTTCAGGCGGGCGACTGACGTCATGATCGCTGGTTCACTCCATCGGGAGATCGAACATATTCATGCAAATATGAATATTCGGATCACCTTGAGGAGCGGACGATAGGCGCGGCGACGGCCGACAACCAGTCAATTCGGGGTGAGGCGACGCCTCAGCCGCCGCGCTTGAGGGCGTTGAAAACGCGTTGGCCGGCCCGGCCGTCGCGCGGCAATCCGCTCCGGACCTGGAAATCCGCGATCGCCTGTCGGGTCTTCTCCCCGATGGCGCCGTCGGGTTCGCCGATGTCGTAGCCGCGCTTCAGCAGCAGGACCTGCAGTTCCTTGCGCTCTGCGCGCGACAGTCCGGCGTCATCGGTCGGCCAGGGCGTGCGAATGCCCGGCAGGCCCTTTAGTCGGTCGGAGAGAAGCGAGATCGCGAGGGCGTACGAGTCGGCGCCATTGTAGGAATAGGCCGCGTCGTAGTTCTTGAAGACAAGAAACGCCGGGCCATTGGCGCCTGCGGGCATCAGAAGACCCGCAGGGCCGCTGCCCGAAAGCGCGCCGCCGTCGAGCCGGCGGACGCCCTGCTGCGACCATGTGGCCAGCGGCATTTTGCGGGTGCGCCCCGAGGGACCCGAATAGCCCTCCGGAACCTTGACCTCGTAACCCCAGGGCGCCCCCGTCACCCAGCCGGCCCGGGCGAGGAAATTCGCAGTCGAGAACAGCGCGTCGGGGATCGAATCCACGAGGTCGCGCCGCCCGTCGCCATCGCCGTCCACGGCCAGTCGCAGATAGGTCGATGGCATGAATTGCGTGTGCCCGAACGCGCCCGCCCATGAGCCGCGCAGTTTCTCGGGCGCAAGATCGCCGCGCTGGACGATTTTCAGCGTGGCCATCAACTCGCCGCGAAAATAATCGCGCCGGCGCGGAGCCGTGCAGGCGAGCGTCGAGAGCGACTGCGGCAGCGACCACTTTCCCGAAATCTTGCCGAAGTCGGACTCGACGCCCCAGACCGCCAGGACAGCGTGCCGGTCGACGCCGAATTTCTGTTCCGCCGCACGAAGCACGGCGTCGTGCCGCCGCAACAGCGCGCGGCCTTCCGCGATCTTCTCGTTGTCGACGAGCGTCGCCAGATAATCCCAGATCGGCGTCTTGAACTCGGGCTGGTTGTTCATCAGCTCGATGATCTTGGGATCGGGTTGCACGCCCCGCATCGTGGCGTCGAATACGGAGCCCGAGACCCCCTGCCCGCCCGCAGCGCTGCGCAATTCGGCAAGACAGCTCTGGAACTGCGCGAAAGCCGCTCCGGGCGCCAGAAAGGCGACGCCCATCGAAAGGGCGACCAGCGCGGTGCGGGACGAGTGGATGGTGCGGACGATTCGGCTCATGGCCAGAACCTAGCCCGAGAAGCCCGGGGACGTGAATCCCGCAGGCCTCATTTTATGTCGATTGGCTGCAATGGCCGCCGCAATCAGGACCAGGCGCGCTCGGAAAGCTTTTGCTCGAACGCCGTGATCTGCTTTTCCTTCACCATGGTCAGGCCGATCGCATCCAGGCCGTTCAGCATGCAATGCTTGCGGAACTCGTCGATCTCGAACTTGACCACGCCGCCGTCCGGACCGCGGATTTCCTGCGATTCGAGATCGACCGTCAGCGTCGCATTGGCGCCGCGCGAGGCGTCGTCCATGAGCTTCTTGAGATCCTCGGGCGAGACCTTGGCGGGCAGCACGCCGTTCTGGAAACAATTGTTGTAGAAAATATCCGCGAAGCTGGTCGAGATCACGCAGCGGATGCCGTAGTCGAGAAGCGCCCAGGGAGCATGTTCGCGCGACGAGCCGCAGCCGAAATTGTCTTCCGCCACGAGGATCTGCGCCTTGCGATAGGCGGGCTTGTTCAGCACGAAGTCCGGATTTTCGGACCCGTCCTCGTTGAAGCGAAGCTCCGAGAACAGGCCTGCGCCGAGGCCCGTGCGGGCGATCGTCTTCAGATATTGCTTCGGGATGATCATGTCCGTGTCGATATTGGTGATCGGCAGCGGCGCGGCGACGCCCGTCAGGGTCGTGAATTTGTCCATCTCGGTCAGTCCGTTTTTCGGGGGCCGGAGCCCTCAGCCAGAGCCCCTTTGCGGAGCCAGCATCCTGACGCCTTTCATCGCGGCTTTGTGACGCCCGGTCAAGGGCGGGCGGGCCCTTCGCCGCGCCATGCCGCGCCGCCGGAACCAACCGCCACACCTGTCGTTGCCACCGCACAAGGGTCATGAGCCGCAAGGAGAACGACATGGTTGAGCAGTCGAGCAGCAATGAGGATCGCGCCAAGGTCTGGGACCTCGTCAAGGACATGAGGATCGCCATGATGGTCACCAAGGCATTGGACGGGTCGATGCATTCCCGCCCGATGGCCTCCGTGCAGAAGGATTTTGACGGGCGCCTCTGGTTCATGTGCAAGGAGCATTCGCTCAAGGTCGACGAGATCGAGCGGAATCCCGACGTGCTCCTCGCCTATTCGCACTCGCCGCAACAGCACTATGTTTCGATCCGCGGCGCCGCCAGCGTCGTGCGCGACCGCGCCAAGATCCATGAATTGTGGAGCGAGGCAGACCGTGTCTGGTTCCCCAAGGGTCCGGACGACCCGGAAATCACGCTTCTGGCCGTCGATGTCGAAGAGGCCGAATATTGGGACGCGCCGTCCTCCGCCATGATCATCGCCTTCGGCTACGCCAAGGCGCGG
>JAIEQX010000084.1 GCA_019747375.1 Beijerinckiaceae bacterium
GTTCGAGGCGCTGAGCGTCAAGCTGGCCGAAATGCGTGAGGACGCCAACCGGGGCGGAGGCTAGCAGCCCGTCTCGGCGCTCGCATTGGGGGACGGCTTGGAAGTCCCACGAGGGTCTGGTAGTTGATCTCAAGGCCCTAAGCCGAAAGTAGCGGACCCGGGTTCTGTGGTTTAAGAAGCACGGGTCAGATCAACAAAATCAGCGAGGATCCCCATGCCGCATGACGCACCCTCCCATTGGCACGAACCTAAGGCGGGCGAAAATGCTGGCCTCGGGAAGTTCGCGCGCCCGAAAATGCCCTATGACAAGTTCATGGAGGCCGAAGGCATCCCCTGCTACCGCAATATCGGCGTCCGCACGGTGCTCGATCTGCCGCTGCAGCCCTGGAAGCGGCTTGGCGGACGTGGCAGCTACGTGCAGCTGTTCGGCACGGAGGGCCTCTGGGGCTCCTATGTGGTCGAGGTGCCGGCCGGCGGCGCGCTGAATGTCGACAAGCACATGTACGAAAAGGTCGTGTTCGTGGTCGACGGCCGCGGCTCCACGGAAGTGTGGACGGACCCCGCCAAGAAGCAGACGTTCGAGTGGCAGAAGGGCTCGTGCTTCTCGATTCCGCTGAACGCCAGCCACCGCTTCGTCAACGCCACGAATACGCCGGCGCTGCTCTATTGCGGCACCACCGCGCCGAACGTGATGAACCTGTACGACAACACCAATTTCATCTTCAACAACGACTTCAATTTCTCTGATCGCTACTCGGGCAACGACGACTTCTTCAAGTCGGTCGAGGACGTGCAGCCGGATCCCGTGCGCGGCCTCGCGATGCGCCGCACGAACTTCATCCCGGATCTGGTCAATTGTGAATTGCCGCTCGACAACCGTCGCTCGCCCGGATATCGCCGCGTCGAGCCCGACATGGCCGGCAACCGCTTCTACTTCTGGATCGGCCAGCACGAGACCGGCCGTTATTCCAAGGCGCACAAGCACATGTCGGCTGCGGTGCTGCTCTGCCTGAAGGGCAAGGGCTACACCTACACCTGGCCGGCTGAACTTGGCATGACGCCCTGGAAGGACGGTTTTGCGGATCGCGTGAAGCAGCAGAACTACGAATATGGCGGGCTCGTCTCCGCCGCGCCGATGTCGGGCGACTGGTTCCACCAGCATTTCGGCATCAGCAAGGACCCGCTGCGCGTCAGCGCGTGGCATGGCCCGAACAACCAGCGCTCACGCAAGGCCGGATTGCCGGGCGAAGCGCTGATGGACTACGGCGCCATCGACCTCAAGAAGGGCGGCAGCGCCATTCCGTATTGTGATGAGGATCCGTTCCTGCGTCAGGAATTCGCCCGTCGCCTCGCAGAGGAAGGCGTGCAGTCGCGCATGAAGGAAGAATTCTACAAGGATGAAGCCGCTGGCGACGCCGTCGGCAACATCATGTAAAGCGAACAGGGCCGCTTGATGCAGCCTCGACCCGGCGAAGCCTCGCGCTTCGCCGGGTTTTTGCTTTTCTGGAGACGATTGTCACGCGACGATTTTCACGAATGCAGTTGCGTCATCCGGGCGCGTGCTGCGAGATGCCGGCGCATCGGTTCTTCCCAGTTTTCGCCCAGCCCCTCGCGTGGCGTCGACGGCCCGGGGAAGGCGAGGGCCTTGGCGGCGGTGAAGCTGATACGGAACGCGTCGCAGCTGTGCGATGGCTCGATGGCGTGAATATTCTCGAGATCTCGCGGGTTGGCGCAACGCAGCTCATTGTCCGGCGCCATTGTCTGGTACCGGCAGTTGGCGCAGATTCTGGCCGCGTGGGGATTGGCTTTCGGCATGGTGCGCATCCGGGACTAAATTTCAGTCCACAGATTGCCATACCGGCATTGCAGTACCGTTGGGGAAGAGGCGCAAAACCTCCGCGCTTTTGCAGGGTCTTGTTAACCAGGCCGTGGCGAATACGCAGCCTGCGCGGAAAGCGCAAGCCGGACTTGGACTTGGCTGATGGCGGGTCGGGTTTGCGCCGTGTCGTGAGGCTCTGCTAATCTTCTGAGATCAATGAACCGCGCCCGACAATGCGGGCCAAAAAGGGAGGCTTACATGCAGGTCGTCGCGCCAGGATTCACCGCCGACAGGTCGAAGCCGCAAATGAGCGAGGGTGAATGGGCGACCCGCTGCGATCTGGCGGCGGCGTTCCGCATGGCGCACCATCTGGGCTGGAACGATCGCGTCACCAACCACATCACCGCGCGTCTTCCCGATAACCCGCATCACTTTCTCATGAATCCGCGTGGCCTCGGCTGGCATGAGGTGACGGCGTCCAGTCTCGTGAAGGCCGATCTCGATGGCAATATCCTGAGCGACCTCGGGGAATATTCGCTCGGTCCGGCCGGATTCAACTTTCACAGCGCCATCCTGCGTGAAAACCCGCATCTGAACTGCTCGATTCACGTCCACGCCCGCGCCGGCGTGGTGATCGCCGCCACCAAAGACGGGTTGATGATCGTGGACCAGACCGGCTGCCATCTGCACGGCGAGGTCGCCTATCACCAGTTCGAAGGCTTCGCAGAGGAGAAGGACGAGGCGCCGCGGATCGTCAACGACCTCGGCAAGAAGATGACGATGATCATGTGGAACCACGGATTGCTGTCGGTGGGCCGCACCATCGGCGAAGCCGTTCTCTACATGCGCCGCCTGGTCGACGCCTGCGAGCTGCAGGTGCAGCTGATGTCCACGGGCGCCGAGATCCGGCGCATTCCGGAAGACGTGCTGGATTTCACCCGCAGCCAGATCAACAAGAAGCGGCAAAGCCCGGCCTATTCGACCGAGGAATGGAAGATGTACCTGCGCGTTGTCGAAAGCCTGGACCCGTCCTACCGCACCTGATCGGGGGCGGGCCACATTGAAGAAAAGGCCGCGATCCCGGCAGGATCGCGGCCTTTGCTCATTTGCCGGCGTCGATGGCGATCTGGACGATGTCCTTCGGGGTGGCGATGATCTCGTCGCTGATCCGCTGAACTTCGACTCCCGGCGTCGGGTCGAGTTCGGCCGAGGCGCGCTCCGCATCGGCGATGAAGGCGGGATCCTTCACCATGTCGTCAAAAGCCTTGCGCAAGGCCGCGAGCCGCTCGGCCGGAATGCCCTTGGGAACAAGAAGCGCACGACCGATCGCCGAACCGCTGCTCAGGAACTCGGCCACCTTCTTGTGCTTCGGATCGTCGAGAAGATCCTGCATCAGCGGCACATCCTTGAGATCCTTGTGGCGCGCCAGTCCTGACTGGGATGACGGCCCGCAGGCTTCCGTCGGTGACTTCGGAGCGGCGGCTCCAGTTGTTCCACGCGCTGGAGATCAGGTCGACCTCGCCGCGCGCGAGCGCCATCGGATAATCGTTAGAACCCGGATAGCCGCAGATGATTTCGAACTGAAAGCCCCCGAAAGCCTTGAGCAGCGCGGGATTGAT
>JAIEQX010000155.1 GCA_019747375.1 Beijerinckiaceae bacterium
CGAGGTCGGACAGGACGAAACGAAGCATGAAACTCTCCCAGATCAGCGATGTGGGAGAGTATGTTCTTGTTTTGTTCCTACGTCAAGCAGGGCGTTTTTGATTGACCCTTCGGCAGATGAGGGGTCAACTTGAGCTTTGCATTATGGCTTGAACCGATTTGACGATCACGTCTCACCCCGTGCCCGGGACCATAGTCCGCGTGGATCTGAATGATGGCTTCCGACCGCCCGAAATGGTCAAGCGTCGGCCGGCCGTGGTCCTGTCGCCAGCGATCAGGGGCCGGCCCCTCCTCTGCACGATCGTTCCTTTGAGCACGACGCCGCCCCGCACGGTTCTGGATCATCACCTTCGGCTCGTCCTTTGGCCCAGATTGCCCGCTCCATACGACTCCGCCGAAATGTGGCTGAAAGGCGATATCGTTCTGACAGTCGGCTTTGCGCGACTGCGCTACCTGTTCAGAGGCTGGAAGGACGGGGAGCGCGACTACGACCTGCGCGTCCTGGACGGGGAAACATTCGACGCCGTGAGACGCTGCGTGCGCGCGGGGCTGGGGCTCTAGCTTGACCCTGGCCTCCGGATTACCCATATTGGTTTTGTCGTCAGCTTCGGCTGACACTTAAGTCCTGCTTCGGCAGGCCGCTGCCTGGGGTGATCGCAAACCTTGCGCAGTGTCTGAAAGGCCCCGCTTCGGTGGGGCCTTTTGTTTATCCGATTACCCCGCCGCGAATTTCCGCCAGCCTTCGGCGCGCAAGTCGCAGGCCGGGCAGACGCCGCAGCCCCGGCCCCACTCGTGCACGTGCGTGCGGTCGCCGGCGTAGCAGGAATGGGTCTGTTCGCGAACGATATCCAGGAAGATGTCGCCGCCGAGATCGCGCGCCAGCTGGAAAGTGCGCGCCTTGTCGATCCACATCAGCGGCGTCTCCAGTACGAAGCGCCGTTCGAGACCGAGATTCAGCGCCACCTGCATGGCCTTGATGGTGTCGTCGCGACAATCGGGATAGCCGGAATAATCCGTCTCGCAGACGCCCGCCACGATGTGCTTGAGGCCACGGCGATAGGCGAGCGCCGCCGCGAAGGCGAGGAAGATCAGGTTCCGTCCCGGCACGAATGTGTTGGGCAGGCCGTCCTCGCCCATCTTGATCTCGACGTCGCGCGTGAGCGCCGTGCCGGAGAGCGCCCCGATGGCGTCGAGCGACACGACGACATCTTCGCCGAGCTGCGCCGACCAGCCAGGGAAAGCGGCGCGCATCGCGTCCAGCACGACGGGGCGGCAGTCGAGCTCGATGCGATGACGCTGGCCGTAGTCGAACCCGATCGTCTCGACGCGGTCGTAGCGCTGCAAGGCCCAGCCCAGAGCGGTTGTCGAATCCTGCCCGCCGGAGAACAGGACGAGCGCGCCGCCCGGGATCGTGTCGCTGGCGTGCATACGCGTCTCCTCAGTCGAGTTCGACGATCAGCCCGTCGCGCAGGGTGACGCGACGGTCCATGCGCGACGCCAGTTCGAGATTGTGGGTGGCGATCAGGGCTGCAAGGCCCGACAGGCGCACGAGATCCGTCAGCGCGCCAAAGACGTGATCGGCGGTCTTGGGATCGAGATTGCCGGTCGGCTCGTCGGCCAGGAGGACGCGGGGATTGTTGGCGACCGCGCGCGCGATGGCGACGCGCTGCTGCTCGCCGCCCGACAATTCGCCCGGCCGGTGCTTGGCGCGCTTGCCGAGACCGAGATAGGCCAGGAGCTGCAGCGAACGATCCATCGCCTCGGCCTTTTTCAGGCCCCTGATCATCTGCGGCATCATCACGTTTTCGGCTGCGCTGAATTCCGGCAGCAGGTGGTGAAACTGATAGATGAAGCCGATCTCGAGCCGCCGGTGCGCGGTGCGGGCGTCGTCGTCCATATGGGCTGTCGGGTCCGGCCCGATGAAGACCTCGCCGGCGTCCGGACGCTCCAGAAGACCCGCCACATGCAGCAGCGTGGACTTGCCGGCTCCGGACGGCGCGATCAGGGCGACCGACTGGCCGGGCCAGATGGCGAGATCGACGCCGCGCAGGATTTCGAGCGTATTCTCCGCCTGCACGTAGCGGCGTTCGACCTTCTGGAGGAGGATGGCGGGCTCGCTCATGTTCGGCTCACTCATACCGCAGAGCCTCGACCGGATCGAGTTTTGCGGCCCGGCGCGACGGGAAGATGGTGGCGAGAACCGAGAGCGTCAGCGACAGGCCGACGACCGCCAGCACGTCCGACAGTTCGACCACCGAGGGCAGTTCGCTCAGCAGATAGAAATTCGGATCGAAGATGTTCATGCCGAGCATCTTGTTCAGGCCCTGGCGGATCGGCTCCAGATTATGGGCGACCAGCAGTCCGAGCAGGAAGCCCGCGAGCGTGCCGGTGATGCCGATCGATGCGCCGGTGATGAGGAAAACGCGCTGGATGGCGCCGCGCGTGGCCCCCATGGTGCGCAGGATCGCGATGTCACGTCCCTTGTCCTTCACCAGCATGGTGAGGCCCGAGATGATGTTCAGCGCCGCGACCAGGACGATCAGCGTCAGGATGAAGAACATCACGGTGCGCTCGATTTTCAGCGCGTCGAAGAAGCTCTTGTTGCGCTGGCGCCAGTCGGTGAGGATCATCGGACGCTGCACCGCGGCGTCGAGTCTGGCGCGATAATCGTCCATGCGGTCGGGCTTTTCGACGAAGGCCTCGATGACGCTGGCTTCGCCTTCCTTGTTGAAGAAGGCCTGCGCCTCTTCGAGCGGCATGTAGACGAAAATGCCGTCGAATTCCGAGACGCCGATCTGGAAGATCGCGGCCACCGGATAGGATTTGATGCGCGGGGCGACGCCGAAGGGCGTGGCCACGCCGCGCGCGGTCAGGATGGTGATGTTGTCGCCGACGCGCACGCTGAGCTGTTCGGCCATTTTCTGGCCGATGGCGACGCCGCCGCCCTGATCGAAGCCGTCGAGCGTGCCGAGCCTGACGTTCTTGGCGATGCCGGGAAGCATCTTGATGTCGGCCTCGCGGATTCCTCGCACGAGTCCGCCGGTCTGCTGGTATTGCGACGAGACGCCGGCGGCGCTCTCCACCATCGGCAGCGCGATGGTGACGCCCGGCACCTTGCGCACGCGCTCGACCACTTCGTCGTAATCCGTCAGGGGCCGTTCGACGCCCTGCAGGAAGACGTGGCCGTTGATGCCAACGATCTTGTTCATCAGCTCGATGTGGAAGCCGTTCATCACCGACATGACGACAATGAGCGTGGCGACGCCGAGCGCTATTCCCGCGAAGGAGAAGCCCGCGATGACCGAGACGAAGCCCTGCGCCCTGCGCGCCCGCAGGTAGCGGAACGCAATCATCCATTCGAACGCCGAGAAAGCGCCGGTGGATGTGGGCTCGGACGTGGCCGCGGCGGGTTTGGCTTGCGATGCGCCGGTCATGCTGAGGGCCCGGATGGT
>JAIEQX010000213.1 GCA_019747375.1 Beijerinckiaceae bacterium
CCACGCCAACGGCCACGGCTCCGCGTCTTGACGGGAGAGCCGGAGCTCGAAGTGCCGAGCCCGACCTTCACGCTGATGCAGATTTACGAAGCTCCGGGCTTCCCTATCGTGCATGCCGACCTCTACCGCATCAAGTCGCCGGGCGAGCTCGCAAATCTTGGCTGGGACGAGGCTGCCGAAGGCGCGCTCGTACTCGTGGAGTGGGCCGACCGGGCAAGCGACGAACTGCCGTCCGACAGGCTCGACATAGCTTTGCGCATCGATCCGGCCAAGAGTGAGCATTATCGAGCCGCCGTGCTCACAGGCCGGGGCGCCTTCGCTCCGCGGCTGGCTCAGACCAAGGCGCTGGACGACATGCTGGAGCGGGTCGGCTGGACCGAGGCGACCCGCAGCTTCATGCAGGGAGACGCATCGACTCGCGCTTATGAGCGACTGCTGCATCCTGACGGCCGGCGCGCCATATTGATGATATCGCCGCGTCGGGCGGATGGTCCCCCGGTGCGCTTCGGAAAGCCTTACAGCGCCATCGCGCGGCTTGCTGAAGACATCGTCCCCTTCCTGGCCGTGGGAGGCGCTCTCGTCGCAAGGGGCTACTCCGCTCCGGAAATCTACGCGAGCGAGCCCGAGGCCGGACTGGCTCTGCTGGAGGACCTCGGTCAGGACGGCGTGGTGGATGCGAATGGCCCGATCCCCGAGCGCCTTTCCGTGGCCACTGCGGTATTGGCTTCGCTTCACGAAACAGTCCTGCCGGACTGGATCGACGCGCAGCCGGAGCCTTACCGGATTCCGCCATACGATCTGGAAGCGCTGTCGATCGAGGTCGAGCTTCTTGTGGATTGGTATGCGCCGCATATCGCGCGGACGCAGCTGTCGTCCGGCGCCCGCGCGACATTCGTCAATCTTTGGCGTGAGACGCTCGCTGAAATCGTCGCAGCGCCTGCCACCTGGACATTGCGGGACTATCATTCGCCCAACCTGTTATGGCTCCCGGAGCGGGAAGGGCTGCGCAAAGTCGGCCTGCTTGACTTCCAGGACTGCGTGATGGGCCATCCGGCATATGATGTCGCCTCACTGTTACAGGACGCGCGCGTGACCGTGCCCGACCATCTCGAGATCCGGCTGCTCGGCGAATATTCGCGCCTCCGCCGGCAAGCCGATCCTGCTTTTGATATTTCAACTTTCGCCCGCGCATACGCCATCATGGGCGCGCAGCGGGCCACCAAGATTCTCGGCATTTTCGCGCGTCTCGACAAGCGCGATCGGAAGCCCCAATATCTCGCGCACCTGCCGCGGGTGCAGCATTATCTTGCCAAGGATCTGGCTCATCCGGCGCTCGCGCAGATGCGTGGCTGGTATGAGGCGAACCTGCCACAGCTTCTTGGCAAGACTGGCGCTTGAGCTGAGGAACGCGACGAATTTCATGCCGCAACTGACACAAGCCGCCGCCATAAGAGCCAAAAATTTGCCCAAGACCGCAATGGTGTTCGCGGCCGGGCTTGGCACTCGCATGCGTCCACTTTCGGACTCGATTCCAAAGCCGCTCGTTGAGGTCGCCGGAAAAGCTCTGATCGATCACTGCCTTGATCTTTTCATGGAAGCGGGCGTCGAAACTGCGGTCGTCAACGTGCATTACCGCGCCGACCAGATTGAGGACCATCTGCGTCGTCGGACGGCGCCGCGCATCGTCATTTCAGACGAGCGCGCCTTGCTGCTGGACCAGGGCGGGGGCATCCGCAAGGCTCTGCCTCAACTTGGCTCCGCGCCCTTCTTTCTTTGCAACACCGATGCCTTCTGGATCGAGGGCGCGGCGTCGAACCTGACCAGACTCGCGGATGCGTGGAATCCGGAGATCATGGACGCACTGCTTCTCGTCGCCGCCGTAGCCGACTCCGTCGGCGTTGATTGGCAGGGCGATTTTCACATGGATGCGGACGGGCGGCTGACGCGTCGCGATGAGCGCGGCGTCGCGCCTTTCGTCTATTCGGGGGTCGCCATCGTCAAGCCCCAACCGTTCGAACAGGATACGAGAGAGGTTTTCCGGCTGGCGCCATTTCTCTTCGACGCGGCCGAGAAGGGCAGGCTGTTTGGCTTGCGTCTTGACGGAACCTGGTTGCATGTCGGTACGCCCGCGGCTGTTGGCGAAGCCGAAGCCGCAATCGCGCAGTTGAAAAAGTGAGCGCGCGTCGTCCCCGCGTCCTGACGATCCATCCGGGATCCCCCTTTCTGGCGACCTTTGCGGAGCATTTTCTCTCCGGCCGCATTGTTCCGGGAGTGGGTCCGGAGGCCAGTCCGTTGTCGCTGGCGGCCGCCACCATCTACGTTCCGACGCGCCGAGCTGCGCGCGCCCTCGCCGGCGAACTCGCCAGGCGTCTATCAGGCGCGGCGTTGCTGCCTCGCATCGTTCCGCTCGGCCATCTGGAGACCATTGAGACTGGCTTGATTTTTGGCGCCGGTCTGGGCGTCGGCGACGGTCCTGTTCAGGGAATTCCAGAGGCGATCGGCGTCATCGACAGGCGCATGGTTCTTGCGCGGCTCGTCAGCGCCTGGGCCGAGCGCCTGCAGAATGCGATCACCCACGTCGAAGACAAGGTTGTGCGAACCGACACGCGCGAACCCTTGCTTGTTACGCGGGCGCCCGCCCAGGCCTGGCATCTTGCAGGCGATCTCGCAGGCTTGATCGACGAAATGATCGTCGAAGGAGTCGATTGGAAGCGTCTCGAAACTCTTGCGCCAGACGAGTTCGACAAATACTGGGCGATCACGCTCGACTTCCTTAAAATCGCGACGGAATTCTGGCCCGCATATTTGAACGAGAAGGGACTCGTTGATCCCTCGGCGCGCCAGATACTCCTGGTGGAGCAAGAGATTGCGAGACTCGGCTCCTGCACCCGCGATCCTGTCGTGGCGATCGGATCGACCGGCACCAACGCCGCCACCGCCCGGCTCCTTGCCGCGATTGCCCGACTTGAGCAGGGCGCCGTCGTGCTTCCCGGCCTTGACCTGACGCTCGACGACCACGCATGGGCGAGCATTCCGGGCGATGCGGCGCGACGAATCGAGCCCTCCGCCGGCCATCCGCAGGCGGCCTTGCGGCGGCTGCTTCCAACTCTGGGCGTCGAACGCGCGGACGTCCCGGAACTCGGCGCCCCGGACGCGGCGCTCGCCACACGACTTCGCCTGCTTAGCGAATCCTTTCGTCCCGCCGATACGACCGAAGCCTGGCCTGACTATCTGAAAGGCGTCGAGCCGGAGGACCTGCAGCACGCGCTCGCAGATGTCGCGCTCATCGCCGCAGCCGATGAGCGCGAGGAAGCCCTGGCGCTGGCCGTGCGGATGCGTGAAACGCTGGAAACGCCCGGCGCGACAGCCGCGCTCGTCACGCCTGACCGCGCCTTGGCCCGCCGCGTGCGCGCCGAACTTGCCCGATGGAATGTCGAGATTGACGATTCAGGCGGAGAGCCGCTCGCAAC
>JAIEQX010000069.1 GCA_019747375.1 Beijerinckiaceae bacterium
CGCCGTGGCTCGCGTCACGCGCCTCCGCGATGATCGGATTGAACGCCGATCTGAATAACGTCGCATCCATCTCGTCCGCGATCTGCTCGAGACGTCCCTTCAGGACTGCGAGCGTGATCGGATCGAGCGTCTGTCCGACCATCAGAAGAAGGCCTGCAAGCCGGTCTGCGCGCGTCCGAGGATCAGCGCATGAACATCATGCGTTCCTTCGTACGTGTTCACCGTCTCCAGATTCTGCGCATGGCGCATCACGTGATACTCGATCTGAATGCCATTGCCGCCGTGCATGTCGCGCGCCTGGCGGGCGATGTCGAGGGCTTTGCCGCAATTATTGCGTTTGATCAGCGAGATCATCTCCGGTTGAGCCCGGCCTTCGTCGAACAGTCGGCCGACGCGCAGACTGGCCTGCAGGCCGAGCGTGATTTCGGTCTGCATGTCCGCAAGCTTCTTTTGAACAAGCTGCGTTTGCGCCAGTGGGCGCCCGAACTGCTGGCGGTCGAGCGTATACTGGCGAGCGCGATGCCAGCAGTCTTCGGCCGCGCCCATTGAGCCCCACGAAATGCCGTAGCGAGCCCGATTCAGGCACCCGAAAGGTCCCTTCAGGCCGGACACATTCGGCAAAAGAGCGCTTTCAGGCGCCACGACGCCGTCCATCACCACTTCGCCCGTGATGGACGCGCGCAAGCTCAGCTTTCCGCCAATTTTGGGTGCGCTGAGGCCCTTCATGCCCTTTTCGAGAATGAAACCCCGGATCGCGTTGTCATGCGCGGCGGATTTGGCCCAGACAACGAAAACATCGGCGAGGGGCGCGTTTGAAATCCACATTTTGGAGCCGGTCAGCCGATAGCCGTCCGCCACCTTCTCGGCGCGCGTGCGCATCCCCGCGGGATCGGATCCCGCATCAGGCTCGGTCAGTCCGAAACAGCCGATCCATTCGCCAGAGGCGAGGCGAGGCAGATAGCGCCGCTTCTGGTCTTCGCTGCCATAGGCGAAGATAGGATAGATCACGAGTGAAGACTGAACGCTCATCATCGACCGATAACCGGAATCAACGCGTTCGATTTCACGCGCGACAAGGCCATAGGCCACATAGCTGGCGCCGGCGCCGCCATATTCCTCCGGCAGCGTCACGCCGAGCAGGCCCATCTCGCCCATTTCTCTGAAGATGGCCGGATCTGATTTCTCGTTCAGATAAGCGTCGACAATACGAGGGGCCAGGCGGTCCTGCGCATAATCATGAGCGGCGTCACGAATTTGACGTTCGTCCTCGCGCAGCTGGTCCTCGAGCAGAAACGGGTCCGCCCACGAAAACCTTTCGCTCCGCGCCTCGGCTGAGACAGCCTGTGTCATTGTATTTCTCCAGAGAAATCAAGCATGCGCGGACTGGTGCCACGGAATCATGAAACGCCGCAGCAGGCCGGTCGCGAAGTAAAAGACGAACCCCAGGATGGTCATGTGGATGATCACCGCGAACAGCCCGTCGGTCTGATAAGAATTCATTTCCGACACCAGCATGTAGCCGAGCCCTGCGCTGCCGCCGAGATATTCGCCCACGATTGTCCCGATGATCGCCAGCACGACGCCGACTTCCATGCCGGTGATGATATACGGCAGGGCGTTCCGCAGATCGAGTTGGAGAAACGTTTGCAACCGCGTTGCATTGATGCTCGTCATGACGTCGCGATGTCCGGCTTCCACAGACTTCACGCCCAGAACCGTATTGGTGAGGATCGGGAAGAAGGACAGAACCGCGGCCACAAGAACCTTGGGGGTCATGCCGAAGCCGAACCAGACGACGAACAGCGGTATCAGCGCGACTTTGGGCACGACCTGCGTCGCCACGATGAAAGGGTTCAGCGTCACTTCCAGCCAGCGAATGCGGCCGATGACGAGGCCGAGGCTGACGCCCACGAGCATTCCAAAGAAAAACCCGAGCAGCGTGGAAGTGACGGTCGTGAGAGTGTGACTCCAGGCTCGCGGCGAGTAGAGCATTCCGACCCAGACTTGCCAAACCTTTGACGGCGCGGGAAGGATGAAAGGCGAGATGCCGCTCAGCACGGTATAAAAGTGCCACACGAGCACCAGGAGAATCACCAGCGCCGGCGTGGTGATCCACGGCAGGTATTTCGTTCGGTTCGCGCGCTCGACCGGAGTGACAATAGCGTCCGTCATGTCTGTTACTCCACTTCCGCAAGTCGATGACGGAGAGTTTTGACGAGCGATTGGAATTCAAGGCTTGTCTGCACGTCGAGTGCGCGAGGGCGTGGAAACGTCACATGGTGGATCGAATCGATGCGGCCCGGCCTCGGCGACAAAAGCACGATGCGGTCTGCAAGGAAGACCGCCTCCGAGATCGAATGCGTCACCACGATGATCGTCTTGCCGGTCTCCTGCCAGATGCGCTGCAATTCGACGTTCATGCTGTCTCGCGTCATGGCGTCCAAGGCCCCGAACGGCTCGTCCATCAACAGGATGTCGGGACCGTAGGACAGCGCGCGCGCGATTGCGGCCCGCTGCCGCATGCCGCCGGAAAGTTCCTTCGGCCAGCGGCGTTCGAAACCCGTAATTTTGACGAGATCCATCAGGTCTCGCGCCCGCGCCTGGCGTTCCGCCTTGGGCACGCCTCGAAGCTTGAGTGGAAGCGCGACATTTTCTTCGATGGTGAGCCAGGGAAACAGGTTGGCGTCCTGAAATACCATGCCGAGGTTGGCGACCGCTTCGCCCTGCCTCTCGCCGTTCTTCCACAATTCCTTGTCCGAAATGTCGATGCGGCCCTGCGTCGGATCGAGCAGGCCGCCGATCATGCGCAGTAACGTCGTCTTGCCGCAGCCCGAGGGCCCAAGCAAGACGACGAGTTCGCCGGCCGCAATGTCGAGGTTTGTTTCCGCGAGGGCGTGAACGGGCCTGTCGCGCGTACCATACCACTTTGATACGGCCGACAGCTTGATGATCGGCGAAGCCGCGCCTTCAAGCTGCGCCGGAGAGGTCATGCTGCCTGCCAAACTCATCTGATCTCCTCATCTCGGAACAAGATCGCGTTAAAGCGGCTGCGAGCCGAGGCCCTGGTGGTGTTGCAAACGCTCGCGCCAATGTGTGCCGCTGACCCATTCAAGAAGCGACGCACGGTCGAATGCGCCCTTGGCGACCGTTTGTGACGCCGCCCAGCCGAGGCAGAGCATGCAGGAGAGCACGGGCGCCCCGCGGACGTTCGGACGCTCCAGAATGGGCTGGAGCGTCGGCATGCCTGTGCCGAGCATGATGACGGCGTCGAAAGGCGTTTCGTCGAGAGCGTCGAGACCCTCGGTCGCCCCGCTGGCCCGGATTGAATAGATGGGATGGAAGTGTTCGCCGATCGCCCCCACATGCACGACGCTGACGGTCGAGAAGCCGAGCGCTTTCCAATAACCGATGGCCTCGTCAGTCAACGAGGGCGGATAGGGCGAAACGAGCGCGATTCGCTTTGCGCCGAGCGCCTTCAATGCGCGTTCCACCGATCG
>JAIEQX010000326.1 GCA_019747375.1 Beijerinckiaceae bacterium
ACCCAGTCGGCATTGGCGGTCGCGTCGGCCAGCACCACGACTTCCGAGGGACCGGCGATCATGTCGATGCCGACCGTGCCGAAGACGCGGCGCTTGGCGGCCGCCACGAAGGCGTTGCCGGGCCCGACGATCTTGGCGACGGGCGCGATGGTCCTGGTGCCATGGGCGAGCGCCGCGACGGCCTGCGCGCCGCCGATGCGATAAATTTCATCCACGCCCGCGAGTTTGGCGGCCGCGAGCACGAGCGGATTGAGCCTGCCCTCGGGCGCCGGCACCACCATGACGACGCGCCCGACGCCCGCGACCTTGGCGGGCGCGGCGTTCATCAGCACGGAGGACGGATAGCTCGCGGTGCCGCCCGGCACATAGAGCCCGACCGACTGGATCGCCGTCCAGCGCCAGCCGAGCTGGACGCCGAGGTCGTCGGTGAAGGACTGGTCCTGCGGCCTCTGGCGCTCGTGATAGGCGACGATGCGGGCATGGGCGAGCCGCAGCGCCTCGAGCGTGCGGGCGTCGCACCGGGCGGTGGCGGCGTCGAGTTCGGCGTCGGTGACGCGCAGGCCCATGGCGGCGAGATCGACGCGGTCGAACCGGCGCGAATAGTCGACCAGCGCGTCGTCGCCGCGCGCGATCACGTCGGCGATGATGTCGCGGACGATGTGATCGACCTCGTCGGAGACCTCGCGCTTCATGGCGAGAAGCGCCTCAAAACCCGCCGCGAAACCGGCATGCGTCATGTCGAGCCGCATCACCATTCATCTCACTCCAGAAACCGGCTCACCAAAACAGCTCATTCGGACGGCGGCGCGTCGTCGATCGCGTGGCCGGGCTTGTGGCGCGCGGCCCAGCGCGGCCCGACGTCGCGCATCTGAGCGTCTACGCATTCGACCTCGAGGCGGATGCCGGCGCCGCCCGAGAAGGTCAGCAGCACGGCGCCGGCCGGGGCCTCGCCCTCCTCGAAGGCGATGCTCAACAGGTTCAGCACCGCCTGCCTATCCTCCCGGTCGATGCCTGTCGAGGAGACTTTGACCACGCTGTCGAAATGCAGTCCGGCCCTGCAACGCTCCATGCGGCCGGCCTCCGCCGCCACCCAGTCGAAGCGCGAGGCCAGCAGGGCGAAGCGCCGCTGGCGCGGCAGGAAGGCCAGATCGGCGGCGCGCACGACCGCGTCCTGCAGGTTGCAGGAGACGACCGCGAGGTCCTCCGCATCGAGCGCGAGCAGGCGCAGGCCGTCCGGCCCTGTCGCACTGACATCCATGTCTGACACCGCCTCTGTCCGCATGCCCCCGCCCTGCCGAGCTTGTGTGTTACCGGCCGGCGCACGGGCAGGCAAGAGACGAGCGCCCGCGCGGTGGCCCAGCCGGGCGACAAATTCGCGGAAGGGTCCGGGCGTGCGCGGGGGTGGCGGCGTGGTCTGGTTGGCCAATGTGGGAGCCTCCTGCCGGCGCCGGCCCGGCGCGTGGCCGGACGGACGCAACTGATCGGGAGGCAAACGCCCGGGCGGGCCGCATGTTGCGTCGCGACCGGCCGGGACGGCGAATTTGGCCCCCGTGCGCCTCAGCCGGGCTCGGAGACGCGCTCGATCTCGGCCCCGCAGGCCCCGAGTTTCTGTTCCAGCCGCTCGAAGCCGCGATCCAGATGATAGACGCGATGCACCAGCGTCTCGCCCTCGGCGGCCAGAGCCGCGATGACGAGCGACACGGAGGCGCGCAGGTCGGTCGCCATGACGGGCGCGCCCTTCAGCCGCTCGACGCCCTCCACGATGGCGGCGTCGCCGTCGAGCCGGATGCGCGCGCCGAGCCGCGCGAGCTCCTGCACGTGCATGAAGCGGTTCTCGAAGATGGTCTCGGTGATGCGCGACGAGCCGCGGGCCTTGGTCATCAGGGCCATGAACTGCGCCTGCAGGTCGGTCGGGAAGCCCGGGAACGGCTCGGTCGTCACGTCGACCGGCAGGATGCCGCCGCCGTTGCGATAGATCCGCAGGCCCTCGTTGGTCTCGGTGACGGTGGCCCCGGTCTGGCGCAGGATGTCGAGCGCGCCCGGCAGATCCTCGCCGCGGGCGCCCTGCAGCAGGACGTCGCCGCCCGCCATGGCGGCCGCCATCGCGTAGGTGCCGGCCTCGATCCGGTCCGGCAGCACGGCGTGGCGCGCGCCGCCCAGGCTGCCGACGCCCTCGATCTCGATGGTGGACGTGCCCGCGCCCTTGATCTTCGCCCCCATCTTGATCAGGCAATCGGCCAGATCGCGCACTTCCGGCTCGCAGGCCGCGCCATGCACCACCGTGTGGCCCCTGGCCAGCACCGCCGACATGAGCGCCGTATGGGTGCCCCCGACCGTGACCTTCGGGAAGACGATCTCGGCGCCCTGCAGGCCGCGGCTCGCCTCGGCGATCACATAGCCGGCCTCGATCTCGATCCTGGCGCCGAGCTTTTCCAGCACCATGAGCAGCAGGTCGACCGGGCGCGTGCCGATGGCGCAGCCGCCCGGCAGCGAGACCTTGGCGCGGCCCATGCGGGCGAGAAGCGGGGCCACCACCCAGAAGCTGGCGCGCATGCGCGACACGAGATCGTAGGGCGCGGTGGTGTCGACGATGTCGGAGGCGTCGAGATGCATGGTCTGGCCCGCATAGGGGCCGTCGCCGACGCGCTTGCCGTCGATCGTGTAATCGACGCCGTGATTGGTGAGGATGCGCATCAGCAGATTGACGTCGGCGAGGCGCGGCACGTTTTCGAGCGTCAGCTTGTCGCGCGTGAGCAGCGAGGCGATCATCAGCGGCAGGGCCGCGTTCTTGGCGCCGGAGATGGGAATCGCGCCAACGAGCGGGGCGCCACCGACGATACGAATGCGATCCATCGTTCCTCACTGCCGGGCGGGACGGCGCCTGCCGCCTGTCACCCTTTGCTGATCAGCCTGTCGCGGCCGAAAATGGCGCGCTGAAGGCGGGGGCGCGCGCGCCGCATGTTGTCCACAGGGGCGTCGGGCCCCTGCCCCGCGCAAAATCCTCGCTCAGGACGCGTCGTCGCCGGGCTTGCGGCCCGCGCACGACACATCCGGCGCGCTCCTGGCGCGCGCCTGCGCCTTGCGGCGCTGCAGATTGGCCCTCAGGTTGGCGGCGAGGCGGGCCTCTGCGGCGGCCTTCCGGGGCGACAGCGCGGGCTTGTCCTGCTTGTCCTGAGCCTTGTCGCCGCCGTCATCCACCCGGGAGCCGCCTCATGCCGAATCGCCCGGACATCCTGTCGCCGCGCGCCTGAACCGGCAAGCCGCCGGCGCGCTGCTTGTAAGCAGAAGGGACCGGACAGGCAAGGCTGGGCGACGGCGGCGGACTTCTTCGGCAAACAGCCGGGCGAAATGCTTGCCATGCCCCCCACCCTGTGGCACAAGGCCCCCGCGTCGTCGCGCGGTCGACCCACAAACCCGCCCGACGATTCGATGCTGCCGTAGCTCAGTGGTAGAGCACTCCCTTGGTAAGGGAGAGGTCGAGAGTTCAATCCTCTCTGGCAGCACCAT
>JAIEQX010000034.1 GCA_019747375.1 Beijerinckiaceae bacterium
GGGAACCATCCGGAGCGATCAAGGCGTGGTCTACAGCATCGCGACCGTCGAAAAGCAGACGTTGCAGCTGCTGTTCAAGCCAGCCAGCGGGTCGTGCTATTTCAACGTGTATGCGCCGGGCAAACAGCCGGGTCAGGACGAGGCCGCCTTCATCGGGTCCACCTACGGAAACGAGTTCGGAGCCAGCCCGACCATGGCCGGCGACTACAAAGTCCAGGTCTATCTGATGCGCAATGCGGCCCGCCGCAACGAGACCTGCCGTTACCAACTCTCGATTGAATTGACGGGCGTTCCCGGCGGAGCCAGCGCGGGCGTGTCGGACCAGATGATGGGCGACGTCTGCAAGGCGTCGGCTGGACCGATGTATGGCGTCCAACCGCGCAGTGTGAAACTCACCGGCAAGATCGTCGCAGCGGCAGGCGGCGGGTTTTTCGTCGATGGCATCGTCGACAAGAAGGCGGAGGGCGTCAAGAAACTGCGTTGCATTTACAAGGCCGACCGTCAGTTCAGCCACATCCAGGCGATGACGAGCGACGGCGAGTAGATAGGCTTAAGCCATACGTTTTTGGCGACCCCGGCAGGGCTCGAACCTGCGACCTGCCGCTTAGAAGGCGGCTGCTCTATCCAGCTGAGCTACGGGGCCTGACGCGTCGTTTCAGTGGGTCCACTGACCGATACGGTTGGTCTTGAAATTGTCCGAATACGACATGACTCGGCGGGTGACGGGCTTGGGCTCCTCGACGCGATAGGCCACGCCCTTGCGCTGAGCATAGGCTTCGGCTTCCTCGCGCGTACCGAACCAGAGCTTGACCTGAGTATTCATATCGCCGGAGCTGGTCCAGCCCATCAACGGCTCGATCTCGCGCGCGTCGCGGGGGTTGTACTCGAGAAGCCAGGCCTTGGTGCGCGCCGCGCCCGACTGGGTGGCGCTTTTCGCCGGGCGATAGATCCGGGCCGTCGTGTCGTTGGTCACCTGCGTCCCCATGGTCGTTCAGAGCGTCCCGCCCGGCATCCCACCCGCGAGTCTGCGGCGAGGCTGGGCCGGACATAGTCAAGTGTCTGATTTTAATCGCGCTGGATGAAAAGAGCATGAAAATCCAGACGCGCCGTTGAATATCCGATCTCAGCAGTCGGGACAAGCTGCGCACATCGGGTCGGCAGGCTTCTCAAGCGGGTTGAGCTGTGCCAGTTTCGAATTCGTCAAACAGGCGCCCGGGGGGCGCTCCAGGGATTCGAGATGAACCAATCACGTCAGGTCGTTGCGTCACGAACATGCGGATCATGCACCATGTGCTGCAAGGTTCCTGCCGTGCCTGCGCTCAACAAGCCGCGCAATGTCTGGTGCGTCAATTGCCTGCCTGGACGCGGTTGCGGCATTTACGAATCTCGACCGGACATCTGCCGCAGCTTTTTCTGCGAGTGGATGCTGACCGAGGAGCTCGGGCCGGAGTGGAAGCCCGACGCGGCAAAATTCGTGATGCTGCTCGCCTCTGACGGCAATCTCAACATCCTGGTCGATCCCGGCTACGCAAACGCCTGGAAAGACAATCGCTATTACCCCCGACTGAAGACCACGGCCACCTGGCTCATCGAGCGTGGGCGGTTGATCATCGTGCTGAGCGGGGCTGAAAAGATCGTCATCCTGCCGGATCGCGACGAACGGCTGCGAATTCCTGACGACTGGGTCATCGGCGTGCGTCCCCGCATCAGTCCGCAGGGCGTGACCACATATGAGGTGCTCTCACAACCGGTCGCGGCAAGCGTTTGAACAACGTATCTGACGTGAAACGGGACAGGATCGTTCTGATCGCTGGCGTGGCGCCCTATTGGGGAATTCAGAGCGGCCCGGTGATTTTCCGCCACCTGCTTCGGCTATCCAGGACCCACGAGGTCGTCGTCGCGGTCTTCGGCGGTGAAGCGCCTCCGGACTATCCTTTCAAGATCGAGCGGCTTGATCGACGGTCTCGCCTGTGGCCGCCGCAACGGAGATGGCTGCCGGGTTCGACCAACCTGAGAAGATGGCTGCAGGCGCAACAGCTCGGCCGGCGGTTGCGCTTGACGCCAGACGATCGTCTGCTGATCTGCCTTCACACGGACGAGCATTTTCTGGCGCGCCAGTTGAGCGTGTCGTTTGGCTGCCCCATCGTTGGCATTCTGCATGATATGTGGCCCGACAGCGTCCAGCCGGGCCTTGTCGACACCATGCGGCGATGTTCCGGCGTTCTCGCGGTTTCGGCCGGACTGGCCCGGCGCGCTCGCGCCCATGGCGCCCGAAATGTCGCGCGGATGCACCCGATTGGCGAAACCTTCGTGGGCACGGCCCAGGAGCCGCCTTCGGGAGAGCTTGTCCTCGGTGTGGCGGGGTCTATGAGCGCGGATTACGTGGACGTTGCTTCCCGTCTGGCTGACGAAGTCGTGGCGCTGGGGGCCACGCCCGAGATGTGCGCCGGTCGCAAAGTCCGGCCCCTGCCCCGTTTTGCGACGAACAGAGATGCGCTCTCATTCCTCGCGGCAACCTGCCACGCGCTGGTCGTCTATCAGACATTCGACACGACACAGGCCTATCTTGAGTATTCGTTTCCCAGTCGGTTGATCGATTTCGCCCAGACCGGGCTGCCGATCGTAATCTGCGCCCCGCCGGGATCGTCGCTGGGCGAATGGGCGCAGGACCATGCCTGGCCGCTCTGGCTTTCAAGGGGCGATGATCAACAGCAGATTGAGAACATCCGCTCGAAATTGCTGGATCCGTTGGATTGGGAGGCGCAATGCGCCATCGTCACCGAGCTCGCGCGCACAGAGTTTTCGCCTGACCGCATCCACGAAATGCTGGAAAACGCACTCGCGGTCGTTTGAGCGCGATCCTCAATGGCTTCGGAGACAAGAAAATGGTCGGGGTAGCAGGATTCGAACCTACGACCTGAAGTACCCAAAACTTCCGCGCTACCAGACTGCGCTATACCCCGTCACATGGCGGAACCATCCGCATCACCCTCCCGCAGCACGATCTGTCCCGGAAAGGCGCGGCTCGCTCGCGTGCGACACGGAGTTATCACGATGCGTCGGCGCTGCCAATGGAGTCGCAGGCGCCTGGGCGAGACCAAACAGCACTCCAGCCGTGCGGCAGGTCCGGATGCCTTGTCCGGATGCCTTGGCGCGCTCTTGCTTCGCCTGAAACGCGCGGCGCCTGGTCGGCTCAACCTGATGGGCGGGTAATGGCTCAGCTTATCCTGGGGAGAGCAGCCTGATTCAGAGAAGGCGACCAGGTCGTCCTTGAGGGACTCTCTTGAATTGGCGAGCGCCCTCGCGACAAGACTGGCCCGGCGATCGCTCGCCGGGCCAGGACGTGCATGCTTATTTTTTGCCGGTGACCGAGCCGACAATCTTTTCGCCAGCTGCAAAAAGACCGGAGATGACAAGCACGACGGCTGTCAGACCGAGGGAAACGAAGAGCATGTGCTGAGCCCATTCCATGGGACGACTCCAAAAATGTGAACGTCCGCGTGCGCGTGCCATGACGCTGCTTCGAGCGGGTACGTTCCGCCGGT
>JAIEQX010000070.1 GCA_019747375.1 Beijerinckiaceae bacterium
CGATTTCCGCGAAGGCAAGATCGAAAAGCTCGAGCCCTATCGCCAGCCGGTGCTCGCCATCGACCGCCTGCGCTACATCGGCGAGCCGGTCGCGGCCATTTTCGCCATCGACCCCTATATCGCCGAGGACGCCGCCGATCTCGTCGTCATGGAGGTCGAGGACCTGCCCGTCATCGTGCAGGCCGACGCGCCTCCGGGCGATTTCGACGACACGTTGTCGACCGAAGCCGCCATCGTGCGGCAGGGTTTCGGCGATACGGAGGAAGCCTTCCGCAACGCCCACGCCATCGTGGAGATCGACGTGTCGGTCGGGCGCCATTCCGGCGTGCCGCTGGAAACGCGCGGCGCCATCGGCCGCTATGATGCGGCGCGCGACGTGCTCGAACTGCATGGCGCCGGAAAAGTCCCGCACAAGAACCGCGAGTCGCTCGCCAAGCTGTTCGGCCGCAGCACCGCGGCCCTGCATCTGTTCGAGCCGCATGTCGGCGGCGGCTTCGGCGTGCGCGGCGAGATCTATCCGGAAGACATTCTGGTTCTGGCGGCGGCGCTGCGCTTCGAGCGTCCCGTCAAATGGATCGAGGACCGGCGCGAGAATCTGATCGCCTGCAATCATTCGCGCCAGCAGCGCCACAAGATCCGCGCCGCCGTCGATGCGGACGGAACGCTTCTCGCCATCGAGAACGAGTTCTGGCACGACCAGGGCGCCTATCCGCGCACCCATGCGTTGCGCGTCGCCGAGACCACCTGCGGCATTCTTCCGGGCCCCTATCATCTGGGCGCCTACAAGGCGGTCGGCCATTACCGCCTGACCAACAAGACCCCTGCCGCGACCTATCGCGCGCCCGGACGCTACGAGACCAATTTCGTCCGCGAACGCCTGCTCGACGTCATTGCGGCACGCCTCGGCGTCTCGCGCATCGACGTGCGCCGCCGCAATCTCATCCGCGCGGATGAAATGCCCTATGCGCGCCCGCTCAGCGTGCTGGAGGACGACGTCTCCTACGATTCCGGCGACTATGCGGGCCTGCTCGACAAATCGCTGGCGCTCATCGGCTGGGACGACCTTCAGCTCGAGCTGGCGGCCCGCCGCGCCAGGGGCGAATGCGTCGGCGCGGGGCTTGCGCTCTTCGTCGAGAAGAGCGGCCTGGGCCCCAGCGACGGCGCCAGGGTCAATGTCGACACCACCGGCGCCATCGAGGTCATCACCGGCGGCGCGTCCGTCGGCCAGGGCTTCGAGACCGTCATGGCGCAGGTCTGCGCCGAAACGCTCGGCACGGATTACCGCCGCATCCGCGTCGTGCACGGCCGCACCGACCGCATCGAATATGGCATCGGCGCGCATGCCTCGCGCGCCACCGTCATGACCGCCAATGCGGTTCACGCCGCCGCCCTGAAAGTGCGCGAAAAGGCGCTGGCGGTGGCGGGCGAACTCCTGC
Organism: Beijerinckiaceae bacterium; assembly: GCA_019747375.1. Lineage (GTDB taxonomy): Bacteria > Pseudomonadota > Alphaproteobacteria > Rhizobiales > Beijerinckiaceae > Terripilifer. The sequence goes on from JAIEQX010000070.1 coordinate 1,437, forward strand.
AGGCCGACCCCGCCTCGCTCGACATCGTCGACGGCCAGGTCGTTCAGCGCGATCGGCCGGGCGGACCGTCGATCGGGCTCGGCATGATCGCCCATCATCTGCGCCCCGCCTCGCCGACGCGGCGCGGGCGCGATCCCGGCCTCGCGGCCGACGGCTGGTTCGACACCGCCCACCAGACCTACCCTTACGGCAACCAGCTCGCGGTCGTGAGCATCGACCGCTCCACCGGCCATGTCACGGTCGAGCGCTATGTCATCGCCTATGACATCGGCCGCGCCATCAATCCGCTGCTCGTGCGCGGCCAGATTCTCGGCGGCTTCGTGCAGGGGCTGGGCGGCGCGCTCTACGAGGAATTTCTCTACGACGAGCGCGGCGAACCCCTCTCCGTCACCTTCGCCGACTATCTGATCCCCACCATCCACGAGACGCCGCCGGTCGAGGTCATCATCGCCGAGGATGCGCCCAGCACCCGCAATCCGCTCGGCATCAAGGGCGCGGGCGAGAGCGGCATTGCGGCGGTGGGCGCGGCCATCGCGTCGGCGGTCGACGACGCGCTCGGCGTGCCGGGCTCGATCGTCAGCCTGCCGATCACGCCGCAGCGCCTGAAGCGCATCATCGACGATCTGGCCGCCCGGTCAGTTGCCGGCTGAGGCCAGCGCCGCCTTGACGCGCGCCACCACCTCGGGCGGCGTCGCGGCGACCTGGCGGATCAGTTCGGCCACCTCCTCGCCGGTCACGAGGCTGACTTCGAGCTGCGCTTTCTCGGCGTCCGCCAGATAGGCCGGGTCCCTCAGGGTCGCCTCGAAGGCGCGGCGCATCATCTCGACGCGCGCCTTGGGAACGTCGGGCGGCAGGAAGAACGGCCGGCCATATTCGAGCCGCGACACGATCAGGTTCAGCGCCTGCCTGTCGGCGTCGGTCTTCGCCAGGCTGAACACGGTCGGCACGTCCGGCAGGTCGGGGTGCTTCTTCGCCCCGTATTGCATGATGACCTTCACCTGCTTGCTGTCGATCCAGCCGGAGTTCAGCGCCTTCAGGCTCAGCCACGCATTGGCGCCGACGCCCTGCACCTCGCCGCTTTCCATCGCCAGGTGAATGTTGGTCGTGCCCTTGTAGCCGCTCACCACCTTGTATTTCAGCCCGAGGATCTGCTGCGCCACGAGCGGAAAATCCACCTGCGTGGTGCCGGCCGAGGTCGCCCCCACCACCAGTTCCTTCGTGCGAAGCTCCTCGATGCTCTGCACCGGCGCGGTCTTCCACACATAGGAGACCTGCGTGTCGCGATTGGTGCTGCCGATCCAGTTGAACTTCACCGGATCGAAGCGCGAGGCCTCGGGCGAGAACAGCGGCAGCGTCGGCATGCCGTTGATCGCCGCGCCCATCATGGTGCCGTCGCGCGGGGCCGTATTGTAGATCACGGTCGCCATGCTGGCGCTTCCCGCGCCCGGCTGGTTCTGCACCACGATGGTGGGATTGCCGGGGATGTGGTTGACGAGGTGGCGGGCCAGCACGCGCGCATTGATGTCATAGCCCGAACCCGCCGCCGACCCGACGAGAAGCCGGATCTGCTTGTCCTTGAAGAAGGCCGCCTCGTCCTGCGCGCCGGCGGGCCACGCCGCGCACAGGGCGAGCGCCGCGGCCGTCGCCCTGACGGAAATCATGCTGGAAAACTTCATGGCGTCCCCCGGGATCATTTCTTCTTCGGCATGATGATGTCCGCGACCCTGTCGACGATATGTTTCGGGGCCTTCTCGATATCCTCGATCAGCTGCGTCATCTGCGCGCCGCTGAACGGGTCGATGTCGAGCCCGAGCCGCTTCGCCTCGGCGAGGAAATCCTTGTCCTTCATGGTGGCGTCGAAGGCCGCGCGCAGCGCCGCGACGCGGTCCGCCGGCACGTCGGGCGCCACCACGAACGGATAGGCCATGCTGAACTTGCGCGCATAGAAGCGCAGCATCTCCCGGTCTTCCTCGCTGGAGGCGAGCTCGACCGCGGTGGGCACGTCCGGCAGCGCGGGCTGGCGCTCGACGCCGAACTGGACCAGCACCTTCCCCTTCCTGTCGCGATACCAGTCGGGCTTGGCCGAGGTCAGGTTGGGCAGCACCGCGCTGTTGCCGTGGATCTCGCC
>JAIEQX010000220.1 GCA_019747375.1 Beijerinckiaceae bacterium
TATTGCGGGTGAATTCCGAGCCAGTCTGGACGACGCGCAGGCGCTGGCGCGCTGCAACCGCCGTCTTCACGAGGCCATTTATCGCGCCGCCAAGAACCGTTATTTCGATTCCGCCTCGCGCGAGCTGCAGGACGCCATCGCGCTGGTGGGGCCTACGACCTACACATTGCAGGACCGGCCCCTTTCAGCGGCCGAAGAGCACGATCAGATCGTCAAGGCGATCAGCAAGCGAGACGCAACGCTGGCCGAGCACCTCGCCCGCGCGCATATCCGCGAGGCCTTGCGCACGCGTCTGAAAGTGCTGGGGCTGAAATAAGATCGCAAACGACAACCACGAGGGCGAGGAACCGGACATGGCAGGCGCATCCGAAACACCGATATCAGTAGAGGCCGCGACGCTGGCCGCCTATGTCGCCGGAGCCATGGATCGGCCGCTTCCCGAAGCCGTGCTCGAAAAAACGAAGTTCCACGTTCTGGACACTCTGGCGGCGATCATTTCGGGATCGCGTCTGCGCGCCGGAAAGCTCGGCGCCAAATATGTATCGGGCCTGAACGGCGGCGGCGATTCCACCGTCATAGGTACGCAATGGCGCGTGCCGGCGGAGAGCGCCGCGCTCGCCAACGGTATGGCGGGCCATGGTGACGAAACCGATGACTCCCATCTGGGTGGGCGTTTCCACCCTGGCTGCGGCATCATTCCGGCGGCGCTGGCCATCGCGGAGGAGCAGGATCTGGGCGGAGCCGATTTTCTGCGCGCCGTGGCGCTTGGCTATGACGTCGGGGCGCGCCTCACCATGGCGTTGAACTATACGCGCCCCGATACGGCCCGGCACAGCACGCATTCGCTGGCGACGGCTTTCGGCGCGGCGGCGGCCTGCGCGGCGTTGTTTCGTTTCGACGATCAGCGCGTGCGCTGGGTCATGTCTTACGCGTCGCAGCAGGCCTCAGGAATTCCGTTCTGGCAGCGGGACACGCATCATGTCGAGAAGGCCTTCGACTTCGGCGGCATGGGTGCGCGCAATGGCGTCGCGGCCGCCCGCATGGTGGCGTCGGGATTCACGGCCGTTGAGGACCCGTTCTCCGGCAAGCACAATCTCTTCACCGCCTTCGGCGACGAGCCGCATCCGGCCCGCCTGGTGGCCGAGCTCGGCGTGCGCTACGAGATCATGGAAGCCTCCATCAAGAAGTGGTGCGTCGGCTCGCCCATCCAGTCGATCCTCGACGCGACGACGGCGCTCGTGAAGGATCATCGCCTCAAGGCGGCCGACGTGCGCCGCATTTTCATTACAATGCCGGACGACCGTATTCACATCGTCGACAATCGCACCATGCCGGATATCTGCGCACAGCATCTCTGCGCCATCGCGATCCTGGATGGCGGAATCACCTTCGAGAGCGCGCATGATTACGCCCGCATGGCGGATCCGGCCGTGCAGGCGTTGCGCGAACGCATCGCCATGGTCCCCAGCGCCGAACTCAGCGCCGCCGTGCCGGCCCGGCAGGCGATCGTCGAGATCGAGACGGCGGCCGGGACGCTGCGCCACCACGCGCGCGCCGTGCGCGGCACGCCCGATAATCCGATGACGGCTGCGGAAATCGAGGCCAAGGCCCTCGATCTAGTAGCCCCTATCATCGGCGGTGAGCGGGGCAGGGTTCTGGTGGCGGTCGTCGGGCAGCTCGAGCAGATCGGCTCCATGCGCGATCTCCGCACCTGTCTCGAGTCGTAACCGGCGGTCACACATGAGCTTCGGCGACTATGCCCTGATCGTCGTCTGCGCCATGGGCGCGTCCGTTGTCGGGGGAATCGCGGGCTATGGCACGGGCTTGCTCATGCCGCTGGTGCTCGTGCCGCTTGTCGGCGCCGAGGCGGTCGTTCCCATTTTGGCCGTCGCGGCCATTTTCACCAATGTGTCGAGGATCATCGCCTTCCGCGAGCACATCGACTGGCCGCGCGTCTGGCGCGTACTCGTCGTCGCCTTGCCCGCAACATTCATCGGCGCGGCCGCCTATACCTGGCTTAACGGGCCCGGCGCCGCGATTCTGATCGGGTCCGCGCTGATCCTGCTGGTGCCTGCTCGCTACCTGCTGAAGCGCCTTCAGGGCGAAATGTCGCCGCGGGCGGCCCTGGGGGCGGGCGGCGTCTTCGGCCTCGTCAGCGGGGCTGTGCCGGGCGCCGGCATCATTCTCATCTCCATGCTGATGGCGCTCGGCCTCAAGGGACCGGCCATCATCGCCACCGATGCGGCCATTTCCTTCGTCGTCGGGCTGGTGAAGATCGCCACCTACCAGTCGTTCGGCGGCCTTCCCGCCTCGTCATGGACAGTGGCTTTGCTGATTGGCGCAGCCGGCGTTCCCGGAGCTTTCCTGGCGAAATGGCTGACGCAGCGGCTGAGCCTTGGCGTCCATCAGCGCATCATGGACGCCACGGTCATTCTCGGCGGTTCCGTGCTGCTGCTGCGCGGGCTCGGCTGGCTTTAGCAAAAAAGCGCCGCAGCCGACTCCCGGCGCGGCGCCTTACTGCGTGCGTTTTTGCGCGGCTCTACTTCTTCAGTTCGACCATGCGCAGATAGGGGCGCAATTCCTTCCACCCCTGGGGAAACCGCTCTTTCGCCTGTTCGTTGCTCAGCGCCGGCGAGATGATCACAGGCTTGCCGGGCTCCCAATTCACCGGAGTCGACACAGCTTGCGAGTCGGTCAGCTGAAGGCTGTCGATCGTGCGCAGGATCTCGGCGAAGTTCCGCCCTGCGCTCGGCGGATAGATGAGGATCAGGCGGATCTTCTTCTTCGGATCGATGATGTAGACGGCCCGCACCGTGACGGAGGGATCCGAATTCGGATGGATCATTCCATAAAGCGTCGCGACTTTTTTGTCGGCGTCGGCGATCATCGGAAAGTTGAGCGCATATCCCTGCGTCTCGGCGATGTCGACTTCCCACTTATGGTGCGACTCGATCACGTCGACCGACAGGCCGATCGGCTTGACGCCCCGCTTGTCCCACTCGGGTTTGAGGTGCGCGACTTCGCCGAGCTCAGTCGTACAGACGGGCGTGAAATTCTTCGGATGGCTGAACAGGACGCCCCAGGAATCGCCGAGCCATTCATGAAAGCGGATCGGCCCCTGCGTGCTCTGCTGTTCGAAATCCGGCGCGATGTCGCCAAGCTGCAATGCCATGATGCTCTCCTTCCGGAATTACTGTGGATCGGAAGGCAGTCCGCCCTCACCTGGCCTAGACCGTAATACCGAACGCTTCGTTCTGCAAGACGGACGAGTGACAATTTGGCGAGATGACACGACTTGCGCAATCTGCTGATCCAGAATTTCGGCGACAGATTGTTCGCCAGCCGCTTCGCAGGGTCCGATGCCAGATCATTCCAGACGTTTCGAGGGCCTGGCCGGGGCCTATGTCGCTTATCGTCCAGACTATCCCGCAGGACTGCTCAAGCGCCTTGCCACGGACATAACGGCTTCGAACCGGGGCGCCGGAGGCCGCGTGCTGGATGTTGGGGCGGGAACGGGGATCTTCACCCGCCAGCTTCGATCCGCCCTTGGCGATGGCGCATGTCTGGTCGGCGT
>JAIEQX010000158.1 GCA_019747375.1 Beijerinckiaceae bacterium
ACCTCTGTGAATGGTCCCACACGTGTGCGGCGCAATGCGGTCACGTGGCCCAGACAACCTAGCGCCCGCCCGAGGTCGCGCGCGATTGCTCGAACGTAAGTACCTTTGCCGCAACGGGCTTCGAACACAGCGTCATCGTCTGTGGATGCAATCATTTCAAGCGAGTTGATCGTCACCGGACGCGCCGCCAGTTCAACGATTTCTCCGTCGCGCGCCATGTCATAGGCGCGCTCGCCGTTTACCTTGATGGCGGAAAAGGCCGGCGGCGCCTGCATGATAGTGCCGGTGAAGCGCGGCAAGGCCGCCTCGATCTGATCCGGCCCCGGACGATGATCCGCGGTCTGTACGATCTTTCCGTCTGAATCGTCGCTGTCCGTTTCTATCCCCCAACGGACGGTGAAGCGGTAAGCTTTTTCGCCGTCCTGGACGAACGGGACAGTCTTGGTGGCTTCGCCGAAAGCGACAGGCAGGAGGCCAGAGGCCAGCGGATCGAGCGTGCCGGCATGGCCAGCCTTTTTGGCGTTGTAGATGCGCTTGAGGCGCGACACCGCATGTGTGGAGGTCATGCCGACAGGCTTATCAAGAATGAACCAGCCGTTGATTTCGACCCGATTGGAGCGTGGGGCGCTCATTCGTCAGTCTCCAGGTCACGGGGCGCGCCCAGATCTTTTCCGAGATCCCGTTTCACTTTTGGGCTGTCCAGAAGCGCATCAATCTTTGCCGACGAGTCGAAGCCGGTATCGTTGCGAAAACGCAGATCAGGAGCGAATTTCAGATTCACGCGTCGCGCGACTTCGCTGCGGAGGAACTTCTTGTTCTTGTCGAGCGCCTGAATGACCGCATCCGAATTGATCCCGCCGAGCGGCAAGATGTAGACGGTCGCAAGCTTCAGATCAGGACTCATGCGCACCTGCGGGATTGTCACGACATTGGCCTCGAGAACCGGGTCGACAATGTCGCCGCGCGACAGCAGATCGGACATGGCGTGGCGGATCAGTTCGGCGACGCGCAACATGCGCTGCGAAGGCTCGCCGCCTGTGTGATGGGCTCTAGACATGATCAACTCCGGCTCGCGGAGAACCCCCGCGAGCTGATGGGACAGATGGTTTAAAAAAGCTGAGGGCGCGCGCCCGGCCCAAAGGCCGGGCTACGCCGCGCTCGCTACTCAAAGCGAGCGCTTGATCTCCTCGACGCGATAACATTCGATCACATCGCCAGCGCGCATGTCCTGATAGCTCTCGAACGCCATGCCGCACTCCTGGCCGGACGCCACTTCCTTGACCTCGTCCTTGAAGCGCTTGAGCGTCGACAGCTTGCCTTCATGTATGACGACATTGTCGCGGATGAGGCGGACATTGGCGCCGCGCTCGACACGACCGTCAGTGACCCGGCAACCAGCGACCTTGCCGATCTTGGAAATATTGAAAACATCCAGGATCAGGGCGTTTCCAAGCATGTCCTCGCGCAGAGTCGGGGCGAGCAACCCAGACATCGCCGCCTTCACGTCATCTACGAGATTGTAGATGATGTTGTAGTAGCGAATCTCGATGCCTGTGCGTTCGGCGAGTTCTCGCGCTTCCTTGTGCGCGCGAACGTTGAAGCCGATCACCGCCGCGCCCGAGGCTTCAGCCAGCGTCACGTCCGACTCTGTAATTCCGCCCGCTCCCGCGTGAATAACGCGCGCGGCGACTTCATCCGTGTTGAGCTTCTCAAGCGCAGCAATGATCGCCTCGACCGAGCCTTGAACGTCGCCCTTGATGAGGAGCGGAAACTCCTTGCGGCCCGCGGTCTTCAGCTGGCTCATCATGTCGGCGAGCGAAGCGCGCGCAACGCCGCCACGCGCGGCTATCTTGTCACGCTTCTGGCGTTCGCGATATTCGGTGATCTCGCGGGCGCGAGCCTCTGACTCAACCACAGCGACGCGATCGCCTGCTTCCGGCGCGCCGGAGAAGCCGAGGACTTCGACCGGCTTGGAAGGACCAGCGTCGCGAACCTGCGCGCCCTGATCATCGAGCAAGGCGCGAACACGGCCCCATTGGGACCCCGCCACGATGAGATCGCCGAGTTTCAGCGTGCCGCGTTGGACGAGAACGGTCGCTACCGGGCCACGACCGCGATCAAGCCGCGCCTCGATGACGGTTCCCTCCGCCGGTCGGCTGGGATCGGCCTTGAGATCCAACACCTCGGATTGAAGCGCGATCGCGTCCAACAACTTGTCGAGATTGGTGCCCTGTGTGGCGGAGACTTCGATTTCGAGAGTCTCGCCGCCGAAGCTTTCGACCTGTACATCGTGCTGAAGCAACTCTGTGCGCACACGCTCCGGTTTGGCGTCGGGCTTGTCGATCTTGTTGACCGCCACGATCATGGGAACCTTGGCGGCGCGCGCATGATTGATCGCTTCGATGGTCTGCGGCATCACGCCGTCGTCCGCCGCCACAACGAGGACCACGATATCCGTAACCTTTGCGCCGCGGGCACGCATCTGCGTAAAGGCGGCGTGGCCAGGCGTGTCGATGAACGTCACGGGCAGGCCGTTGGGGGCGATGACCTGATAAGCGCCAATATGCTGGGTGATGCCGCCCGCTTCTCCGGCGACGACATTGGCCTTGCGGATCGCGTCGAGCAGCGAGGTCTTGCCGTGATCGACATGGCCCATGATGGTGACGACAGGAGGCCTCGTGACGAGATCGCCCTCGTTATCGGGCGTGTCAAACAAGCCTTCTTCAACGTCCGACTCAGCGACACGCTTGACCGTGTGACCCATTTCTTCGGCCACAAGTTGGGCCGTGTCGGCGTCGATCACATCCGTGATCTTGCGCATCTCGCCCTGGCGCATCAGCAGACGAATCACGTCCACTGCGCGCTCCGACATGCGGTTGGCGAGCTCCTGGATGGTGATTGTCTCGGGAAGAATGACTTCACGCGACAGCTTTTCTTTCGGCTCGTTGTGGTGTCCCTTCAGGCGCTGAACGCGGCGACGGAAGGACGCCACGGAACGCGTGCGCTCTTCCTGCTCGGACGTTGCGCTTGTAACGGTCAGGCGACCGCGATTTTTCTGCTCGGCGCCGCGTGTCGGCTTCGCCACTGTGGGCAGCGCGACCTTGGGAGGCAGGATCGGGCGGCGTATCGTCCGCGCCTCTTCGGTCGTGGTTGCGGTGGTGGTCGTCGGGCGAGCCGTCGCGCCGGCTGGCGCACTCGTGGCTCCCTGAATGGGAGCGGCGGCCCGACGAACGCCGGGAGTGGGAGGAGCCGGAGGTTCGCCCGCGAGGCGACGCGCAGCCGCCTCTTCCGAACGACGCTTGGTCTCCGCATCCTGCTGGCGGCGCGCATCTTCTTCACGCTTGCGGGCTTCCGCCGCCTCGCGCTCCGCTTTCTCGGCGATCTCGCGCGCGGCGCGAAGCTTCCGCTCCTCCTCGGCCTTGCGACGATCGTCCTCTTCACGTTCGCGGGCGCCCACCAGGGCGCGTGCGCGCGCATCGCGCTCTTCGTCCGTCAATGTGCGAAGGACGACGCCGCTTGACGGACGGCTTGTCGAAGACGGACGCGACGGAGCGCCCGCTTGTGCGCCGGGACGCGAAGGCTGCGCCGCCGGC
>JAIEQX010000154.1 GCA_019747375.1 Beijerinckiaceae bacterium
AAGCCCGCGGCTTCCATGGCGAGGTGGACGCGGTTCTGGAAATTTGCGTCCTGTCCTTTGGCCAGAATATCGGCGTTGCGGGCGACCGCGTCGCAGAGCGCCTCGACCCATTTCATTTCGGTCTTGCCGAAGTCGTTGAGCACGTAATTGTGGACGAGCGACTTGTCGCCGGGGTGGCCGATGCCGAGGCGGATGCGGCGATAATCATTGCCCATATGGGCGGTTATGGAGCGAAGGCCATTGTGGCCGGCATTGCCGCCGCCGCTCTTGATGCGGAGCTTGCCGGGCGGCAGGTCGAGTTCATCGTGCAGGACGACGATGTCCTTCAGGTCGATCTTGAGGAATCGCGCGGCCTCGGCGACGGAGCGGCCGGATTCGTTCATGTAGGTCTGGGGTTGCAGCAGCAACACGCGCTCGCCGTCGATGACGCCTTCTGTCGCCAGCGCCTGAAATTTGGAGCGCGCCTGCGGAAAGCGGTGCTGGCGGGCGATGGCCTCGATCGCCATGAAGCCGATGTTGTGGCGGTTGCCCGCATATTGCCGGCCCGGATTGCCGAGCCCGACGAAGAGAAGCATGGCGGTCCCCGAAAGCAGAACCGCCCGCGCGAGGGGCGCGGGCGGGAAAGCGTGAGAGCGAAGAAGGCCTTACTTCTTGGCCGGAGCGGCCTTGGCGGGCGCGCCCTTGGCCGGAGCCGCAGCGGCGGCGGCGACCGGGGCGACTTCCTCGACGCGCGCCGGCGGCGTGATCGTGGCGATCGTGAAGTCGCGGTCGGTGATCGTGGGCTTGCAGCCCTCGGGCAGCTTGATCGCTGAAATGTGCAACGAATCCGCGATCTCGAGTTCAGCCAGATCGGCCGTGACGGCTTCCGGGATGTTGTCGGCGGGGACGCGCATTTCGATCGAATGGCGCACGACGTTCAGGGCGCCGCCCTTCTTGATGCCCGGGCAGGTTTCCTGATTGATGAAATGCACCGGGACGTCGACGCGCAGGCGCGAGCCAGGGCGCAGACGGAGAAAGTCAACGTGCAGCGGGGTGTCGCGCACGACGTCGAGCTGATAATCGCGCGGAATCACACGCTCCTTGCGGCCTTCGATGTCGATCTCGAAGATCGTCGTCAGAAAGTGGCCGGCATAGATCAGCTTGTTGAGTTCACGGTAATCGAGCGTGATCGACTCGGCGGGAACGCCGCCGCCATAGATCACGCCTGGAATACGGCCTTCACGGCGTACGCTACGGGCGGCCCCCTTGCCTGCCCCGCTGCGAACCGTGGCCGCGAGTTGTTTCATCGCTGCCATTGTCTTGGTCCTTTAACGGTAAATGCGTCCGTGCCTCCAAGGGTGTCGGCGGACGCAGGGCGGTTCATAAGGGAAAAGCGGCGACCGGGCAATGGGGCGGGCTTCTGCGGCCCCCGCGTCAGTCGAACAGGCTTGAGACGCTCTCTTCTTTCGCCGTCCGGCCAATGGCTTCGCCCAGCAGGGGGGCGATGGAGACGACCCGGATGTTCTTGGCCACCCGCACGGCTTCGGTCGGCTGGATGGAATCGGTCAGCACCAGTTCCTTGAGCTTCGAGGCGGAGATGCGGGCGACGGCGCCGCCCGAGAGCACGCCGTGGGTGATGTAGGCGTAGACCTCGCGCGCGCCCTTGGCCAGCAGGGCTTCGGCTGCGTTGCAGAGAGTGCCTCCGGAATCAACGATGTCGTCGACCAGTATGCAGCTCTTGCCGGCGACGTCGCCGATGATGTTCATGACTTCGGATTCGCCGGCGCGTTCGCGGCGCTTGTCCACGATGGCGAGCGGCGCGTCGATGCGCTTGGCCAGCGCGCGGGCCCGGACCACGCCGCCGACGTCGGGCGATACGACCATGACATTGTTGAGGTCCAGACGTTCCTTGATGTCGCGCACCATAACGGGCGCGCTGTAAAGGTTGTCGGTCGGGATGTCGAAGAAGCCCTGGATCTGGCCGGCGTGGAGATCGACCGTCAGAACGCGGTCGCAGCCCGCGCGGGTGATCAGGTTGGCGACGAGTTTGGCCGAGATCGGCGCGCGCGGAGCCGGCTTACGGTCCTGACGCGCATAGCCGAAATAGGGCACCACGGCGGTGATGCGGCGGGCCGAGGCGCGGCGCAGCGCGTCGGTCATGATCAGCAATTCCATCAGGTGATCATTGGCCGGAAAGCTCGTCGACTGGATGATGAAAGTGTCCAATCCGCGGACATTTTCCTGAATCTCGACGAAAATCTCCATGTCGGCGAAGCGCCTGACCTGGCATTTGGTGAGCGGTATCCCGAGGTAAGCGGCGATCGACTCCGTCAGCGCTCTGTTGGAATTGCCAGCCAGAAGTTTGATTTCGGTCATACGCCTGTCCTCGTGCCGGTCGACTGCGGGGCTCCCGCCGCGCTCTTCCGTCAACTCGACCCCTATGGCGGGCGTCTTAGCAGCGTTGCGCGGCAGGAACAACATGGCGCCGGCGTGTCGGCGGCGATCCTCCGAGATTATGGTGCACATCTTGGGCCGCGACGCCGCGCTCGCCGGCCGGGGGCGCCAAAGTACGCGTCCGACGCTGTCGTTCGCGGCGGCGGGGGCGACGCTGCATCCCGGTCAAGCCCAGGCTTCAGTCCGGGCCCAAAGTCCGACCCGGGTCCGAGCCTCGTCCGGCGCCCCGGCATTGCATCTCGACCGGGGTTCTCTAAATCAGGGCCATGCAGCGCAAGACGCCAGAATCGGAGAATGAGTCGGAGCCGGTCCCGGGGCCGGGGCCGGGCCCTGAGCCGAGCTCGGGGCCAGGCCCGGAGCCAAGCCCGGAGCTGGACGCCGGTCCCGATCAGGCGGCGGAGCTGGACCGCTCCTCCGAGTCCGACCTGTCGTCCGAATCGATGGACGAGGATGACGACGCCGAGCAGCTTCCGCTCGACGACGGCGGCTCGGATTCGTTCCTGAGCGACGTCTCGCCGGATTCCGGGGCGCGGGGCGCGGCGGTCATTCGCGCGCACGTCCGCCATGCGCCCAAGGGGCCGGGCGTCTATCGCATGATCGGGCCGGACGACGAGGTTCTGTACGTCGGCAAGGCCAAGAGCGTGCGCAAGCGCATCGCCAGCTATGCGCGCGCCACCGGGCATAATGGCCGCATCGCCCGGATGATCTCGCTGACGTGCCGGATGGTCTTCGTGTCGACCGCGACCGAGACCGAGGCGCTGCTGCTCGAGACGAATTACATCAAGCAGATGAAGCCGCGCTTCAACGTGCTGATGCGGGACGACAAATCGTTTCCCTATATTCTCGTCACGGGCGACCATGTCTCGCCGCAACTCACCAAGCATCGCGGCGCGCGCAACCGGAAGGGCCATTATTTCGGGCCTTTCGCCAGCGTCTGGGCGGTGAACCGCACGCTCAACGCGCTGCAGCGCGCCTTTCTGCTGCGCTCCTGCACGGACAGCTATTACGAGAACCGCACGCGTCCGTGCCTGCTGCATCAGATCAAGCGCTGCGCGGCGCCCTGCACGGGCGAGGTCACGCATACGGATTATGCGGCGCTGGTCGAAGAGGCGCGCGGGTTCCTGTCGGGCAAGAGCCGCGCGGTGCGCGAGCGGCTGGCGCAGGAAATG
>JAIEQX010000350.1 GCA_019747375.1 Beijerinckiaceae bacterium
AACATCACCATGCTGGTCGGCTTCTCGACCGGCAATGGCGCGGATTCCTACGCCCGCCTGTTTGCGCGCCATCTCGGGCGGTTCATCCCGGGCAATCCGTCGGTCGTGGTGCAGAACATGCCCGGCTCCGGCAGCCTCGTGATGGCGAATTACCTCTATTCGGTGGCCCCCAAGGACGGGTCGGTCATCGGCGTCTTCAACCGCAACGTTCCGATGGAGCCCCTGATGGGCAACAAGAACGCGCGGTTCGACGCGCGCAAGTTCACGTGGATCGGCAGCGCCAACACCGAGCCGAGCCTGTGCGTCGCCTGGGGCGCCTCGCCGATCAAGACGTGGGAAGACACGAAGACGCGCGAATGGGTGATCGCCGCCACTGGCCTGAACGCCAACAGCGGGCTGGTGCCGACGCTGCTCAACAAGGTGCTGGGCACCAAGATGAAGATGATCATGGGCTATCCGGGTGCGAGCGAAATGTCGCTCGCGATGGAGAGCGGCGAGGTGGAAGGCCGCTGCGGCTGGTCGCGCTCGTCCCTGATGGCCACCAAGTCGCAATGGGTGACCGAGAAGAAGGTCAACCTGCTGATCCAGGCCGGGCTGCAAAAGAACCCGGCGCTGATGGACGTGCCGCTGGCGATGGATTTCGTCACCAGCGAGCGCGACAAGTCGCTGCTCAAGCTTGCGGTGGCGTGGGATGAAATGGCCTGGCCGTTCATGGCCCCGCCGGACGTGCCTGCCGCGCGCCGCGACACGCTGCGCCGGGCCTTTGCGGCCGCCATCAAGGATCCGCAGCTCGTCGCCGAAGCCGAGCGCGAGAAGCTCGACCTCACCCTGGTGACGGGCGAGTCGATCGAGCAGCTGCTCGCCGACATCTATGCGACGCCCGAAGACATCGTGGCGGAGATGCGCGCCATCATCACGCCGCCGAAGTAGCGGCGCGGCAGCGCGCGCCTGCCGACGCGACATTCGACAAAGCCGCCGATCCGTCTACGATGGCCGGCGACTTTGTCGCGACGCCTTTCCGAAGGGCGCAACGCCGACGCGTCCAATCAAATCCGCAACGGAGATCAGGGAATGACCAAGGACAGCCACGCCCCAGGCGGCCACGAGATGCGCAACGAGCCCGAGGGGCTCGAGGCTCCGGTGCCGTCCGAGGATTCAGGCCTGTGGGGCAGCGACGTCGCGGCCGAGATGATGCGCGCGCTCGACATTCCCTATGTGGCGCTCAATCCGGGGGCGAGCTTCCGCGGCCTGCACGACAGCCTCGTCAACAAGCTCGGCAATCGGTCGCCGCAGATGCTGCTCTGCCTGCATGAGGAAAGCGCCGTCGCGATCGCGCATGGCTGGGCCAAGGTGAAGGGCACGCCGATGCTTGCGGTCGTGCATTCGAACGTCGGCCTGATGCACGCCAGCATGGCGGTGTTCAACGCCTGGTGCGACCGCATGCCCCTGATGCTGTTCGGCGCCACGGGGCCGATCGACGCCGCCAAGCGCCGCCCCTGGATCGACTGGATCCACACCTGCAAGGACCAGGGCTCGCTGGTGCGCGACTACACCAAGTGGGACGACGAGCCGACCTCGCCGCGCGCCCTGCAGGAATCCATCCTGCGCGCCCGCCAGATCACCGAGACCTCGCCGCGCGGGCCGACCTATATCTGCCTCGACGTCGGCATGCAGGAGACCAAACTCGACGCGCCGCTGCCGATCCCCGACATGCGCCGCTACGCCCCGCCGGAGCCCGCCGCGCCGTCCGACAAGATGGCGGCGGACATCGCCCGCAAGCTGCATGGCGCCAAGAATCCCCTGATCCTGATGGGCCGCGTGTCGCGCGACCAGGCCGGCTGGGATGCCCGCGTGCGCCTCGCCGAGCGCCTCGGGGCCATGGTGCTGACCGACCTCAAGCTCGCGGCCGCCTTCCCGACCGATCATCCGCTGCATGGCGCGCCGGCCGGCAGCCGCATCGGCAAGGGCGCGGAGCTGTTCCGCGAGGCCGACGTGATCCTGAGCCTCGAATGGCGCGATCTCGCGGGATCGATCTCGACCGCCTATGGCGAAGAGGCCCCGAAGGCCGAGATCATCCGGGTCGCCGTCGACCAGCACAATCACAAGGCCTGGGTGATGGACTATATGGGCCTGCCGGTGGTCGACACCTATGTCATGGCCGAGCCGGAGCCGACCGTGGAGGCGCTGAACGCCGCGCTCGACGCTCTGGGCGAGCGCAAGACGCCCGCATGGGCGGGCCGCAAGGCGTTCCCGAACAAGCCGCTGCCGGCGCTGGAGGGCGCGGGCCCGATCACCGTGCCGCATGTGGCGGCGGCGCTGCAGAAGGTTCTGGACGGGCGCGACGCCTGCCTGACGCATCCGCCGCTCTCCTGGGCGGGCGACCTCTGGCCGATCAGGCATCCGCTCGACTTCCTGGGCGGCGACGGCGGCGGCGGCATCGGCGGGGGACCCGGCCAGTCGATCGGCGCGGCGCTGGCGCTGCGCGGCTCCGGCCGCCTGGCGGTGGCGGTCTGCGGCGACGGCGACTTCCTGATGGGGGTCACGGCGGTCTGGACGGCGGTGCATTACAAGATCCCGATCCTGTTCGTGATCTGCAACAACCATTCCTACTACAACGACGAACTGCACCAGGAGCATCTGGCGGTGCAGCGCGGACGCCCGCCCGAGAACAAGTGGATCGGCCAGCAGATGCTGGGGCCGGAACTTGACCTGCCGATGCTGGCGCGCGGACAGGGCGCGCTGGGAATCGGCCAGGTGACGGCGCTCGCCGATCTGGACGGCAAGCTGCGCGAGGCGCTGGCGCATGTCGAGGCCGGGGGCGTCGCGGTGGTGGATGTGCGGGTCGAGCCCGGCTACCAGGAAAAGGGCCACGAGGCGCCCGCCATCGCCCGCTGAGACGCGCGGCCGCGCGGCGCCCGGGGCGTTGCGCGGCCGTCATAATGGGCCGCTCCGGCTGGGCCTCATGTGATAATCGTGGCCTCATGACGTCCAGCGATTCGAACACCGTCGGCGATCCCCATGCCGACTACAAGACCAAGTCGACCATGCGGCACGCGGCGCCGCGGGCGCTGAACGAAGTCGATTTCTGGCGCGGCTATGCGCTGATCGCGATCTTCATCAACCACGTGCCGGGAATCTTCTTCGAGCGCTTCACGCATCGCTCCGTCGGGGTTTCGGATTCGGCCGAGCTGTTCGTGTTCCTGGCGGGTTTCTCGCTGCGTTATCTCGCCGAGAGCCGCAGCGAGGAGCTGCGCGGGCTGCGGCTGGTCATGCGGCTCGAGGGCCGGGCCTTCACGCTCTATGCGGCCCAGATCCTGATCGCGTCGATCGCGCTCGCCATGATGGCCGGGGCGGCGATCTGGCTCGACACGCCGCTCATCCTGCAATGGAACAACGCCGCGTCATTCTTCGAAAACCCCGTGGCGACGCAGATCGGCATCGTGGCGCTGGTCCACCAGATGGGCTATTTCGACATCCTGCCGCTCTATATCGTGCTGATGATCTTCGCGCCCCTGGTGGTGATGATCTTCCGCGCGTCGCCGCTCGCATTGTTCCTCGTCTCGGCGTCGATCTGGGCCGCGACCCTGGCGTCGGGGATCAATCTTCCGACCTGGCCGGTGGAAGG
>JAIEQX010000382.1 GCA_019747375.1 Beijerinckiaceae bacterium
GCCTCGCCCGCCTCGTCGCCGGTCAGAAACATCAGGTCCTCCGCGCTGACCTTGACGATGTCCGCCAAGGCGATCCGCTCAGCCAGCAGCTCGAGCGTGGCGAGGCGGTCCGGCAATATTGCGGGACGGATGTTGGGGTCGAAACTCGTGCTCGTCCGGCCGCGCGCCGCCGCGAGCGTCGCCAGGGCCGCGGCTCCGCCCGCGCCGAGCGTGCAGGCGAAGGACGTGGCGTGGAGGTGTGTCAGTCCTGCCGCGACCGCCCAGGCCGGCGGCGCATCATCGAGCGCGGTGTCGCTCAGATGCAGGGAATAGATCGGCGAGCCTGCCGTATCCGTCTCCACCAGCACCACGGGGCTGGGACGCTCGCTCATCACTGCGCCATGCAGGTCGATGCCGGCGTCCCGCATGTCGCGGGAAAGGCGCGATCCCTGGGCGTCCCGCGACAGCGCGCCGCAATAGGATGCCGCGACGCCGAGCCGCGCGAGCCCCAAGGCTGTATTGAAGCCTGAGCCGCCCGCCAGCGCGCGGTAAAGATCGCCGCTTGTCTCTCCGCGCGCGGCCACGAGGTCAATCAGCGCTTCGCCCATCACGGCGATGCGGGTTGTCCTCAAGGCCCTGGCGCCCCGGCCTGAACCCAGGCGGCGATGACGCCGCGGTCTTCGTCGGAGATCTCCGTGATGTTGCCGCCCGGCGGCATGGCGCGCGTGGCGACGGCCTGCAGCCAGATCGCATGCGCATGCAGGCGGATCTGCTCGGGCGTTTCCAGCATGACGCCCTTGGGGGCGACGCCGACGCCATCCCAAACGGGTTCCGCCGCGTGGCACATCGAGCAGCGCGAAATGACGATGTCCTGCACATCCGAGAAGGCGGCCTTCTGCACGCCGGCGGGGGAAGGCGTGGCGGCGGCCTTCTGGGTCAGCATCGGCTGGGCGGACAGGAAGACAATCGCCAGAAACGCCGCCGCAGCCACGAGCCACGTCCACCACGGCGACGGCTTGTGCGCATGCCGCGAATTGTAGAAATGGCGCACCGTCACCCCGATCACGACCACCAGCGCGATGATCAACCAGTTCCAGCGGCTCGCGAAAGCCAGCGGATAGTGGTTTGAGATCATCAGGAACACGACCGGCAGCGTCAGGTAGTTGTTGTGCACCGAGCGCTGCTTGCCGGCGGCCCCTAGACGCGGATCGGGCGTCTCGCCCTTGAGGAGCGAGGTGACGATCTTGCGCTGGTTCGGGATGATCGTCATGGCGACGCTCGCCACCATGATGGTGCCGATCATCGCGCCGATCTGGATATATGCGCCGCGCCCGCTGAACACCTTGGTGAAGCCGTAGGACAGCGCCACCAGAAGCACGAAGCCGACCGCGCCGAGCAGGGCGTCGTTGCGCCCAAGCGGCGACTTGCACATGAGGTCGTAAATCACCCAGCCGAGCGCCAGGCCGGCGACGCTGATCGAGATCGCGACGGCGGGCGAGATGTCGAGCACGGTCCTGTCGATCAGGTAAAGCTCGGCCTGCGTGTAATAGAGCACGATGAGCATCGCCATCCCGGAGATCCAGGTGGCGTAGGCTTCCCATTTGAACCAGGTCAATTCCTTCGGCAGATGCGGCGGCGCGACGACATATTTGACCATGTTGTAGAAGCCGCCGCCGTGCACCTGCCAGGCTTCGCCGCCGATGCCGGCGCCGAGCTTGTCGTGCTTGCGCAGGCTCAGGTCGAGATGAACGAAGTAGAACGACGAGCCGATCCAGGCGATGCCGGCGATCACGTGCACCCAGCGGATGAGAAAATTCGCCCATTCGCTGGCGATGATGGACACTGTCACTAGCTTCCCCTGTAGGTCGAATAACCGAAGGGCGAGACGAGCAGCGGGACGTGATAATGCGCCCCCGCATCCGCCAGGCCGAAACGAATTGGAATCATGTCGAGAAAGGCCGGCGTATCCAGAGCCACGCCTTGAGCCCTGAAATAGGCCCCGACATCGAAGGTGAGCTCATAGACGCCCGCCGCCATGGCGTCTCCCGACAGGATCGGCGCATCGCAGCGCCCGTCCGCATTGGTGACGTGGCGCGACAGAACGGCGCCGGCGCCGTCGGCGTCGATGAAGCGCAGCGTGATCGCCACCCCCACGGCGGGACGACCAGAAGCGGTGTCGAGAACATGCGTTGTGAGACGTCCGCCGGCTGCCGGATTCGCCATGGCCCCTCCTTGCGATCTGGTCCATGCTAGGCTGCGTCCCGCGATCCTGGCAAATGCGCGGGACGGGCGCGGCATGCGCAGGCTGCTTAGCTGGCCGGCCGCGCCGATGCAATCGGCAACGCAGAGGATGCCACATGATCGTCAGAACCCTGTCCCGCGCTGATTTCGTCGCCCGCTTCGGCGGAATTTTCGAACATTCGCCGTGGGTTGCCGAGGGCGCATTCGATCGAGGACTGACTCCCGAGACGGACAGCGCGAAAGGCCTTCATGCAGCGATGGTCGCGGTCATGCGCGCCGCGCCGCGCGACAAATTGCTGGCGCTCATCAACGCGCATCCCGATCTCGCCGGAAAATTGCAGGCGGCGGGACGCCTGACCGCCGATTCGACCCGAGAACAATCCTCCGCCGGCCTCGACATGCTGACCGACGCGGAGCGCGCACGCTTCACGGAGCTGAACGACGCCTACAAGGCGCGGTTCGGCTTTCCATTCATTCTGGCGGTCAAGGGGCGCAACAAGGCCGAGATCATCGCGGCTTTCGAATATCGTCTGCTGCAGGACGCCGAACAGGAGTTTCAGACCGCGCTCGCCGAGATCGAGAAAATCTCGCTGCTGCGGCTCGAGGATATGCTCAGGTGAGCGATATGCGATGCTGCGCGACCGGTATCTGGCTGCGCACTCTCGCGAGCCGGTCCAGTTCGATCCGGGCTGTGACAAAGCCCGGGCCGTCCGACGCCTTGGCGATGACGAGTCCCCATGGATCCGCGATCAGCGAGTGGCCATAGGTCGAGCGCGTCTCGCCGCCCTGACGAAATTGCCCTGTCTGGGCGGCCGCGGCGAAATAGGTCTGCGTCTCGATGGCGCGGGCCCGGCACAGCACGTCCCAATGGTCCTTGCCTGTTTGCATCGTGAAGGCCGACGGCAGCGCAATCAATTGCGCGCCGCGGGACATCAGGGCCTGAAAAAGCGCCGGAAAGCGCAAGTCGTAGCAGATGGCGCAGCCGACCGTCACGCCCTCGCATTCGTAGGTGACGACATCGACGCCGGGCTTCATCGTGGCGCTCTCGCGATAATCCTGCCCGTCGGGGGTCGTCACATCGAACATGTGGATCTTGCGATAGCGCGCCACCTCCGCGCCGGTGCGATCGAACGCCACCGTGGTGTTGCCAAGCCGGTCCTCGCCGGGAATCTTCTCCAGCATTGAACCGGCATGGATGTGCACGCCGTGCCGGCGGGCGAGATCGGACATCAACCGGTAGGCGTCGCCGTCCGGAAAAGCCTCGGCGGCCGCGGCCTTGTCGGCGCGCGATCCGCCCATGAAGTCGAAGACTTCCGGCAGCGAGATCCAGTCGGGCTTCTCGGCCGCCACCGCGGCTTCGATCAGCCGCGCGGCCTGCGCCAGATTGGCGGACTTGTCGTCCGTCGAGTTCATCT
>JAIEQX010000149.1 GCA_019747375.1 Beijerinckiaceae bacterium
CGCTGGCCGATCAGGATCGCGAGCCTCTTGCCGGCCGCGAGCGCGGCCGCATGATCGGCCGGCAGGTTGAGCTGGCTTTCCAGATACCAGTCGAACTGATACAGGCCGTCGTCTGCAAGCCGTCGTTCGGCGCGCGCCGGCGTCGCGAACGCCCCGCCCGCCAGGCATGTGGCGAGCGTGGCGGAAAAAGCCCGTCTGGTGAACATCGCCCACTCCCTCGGCCGGTTGACGAAGGGTAAGCCAGCTGTCCACCAACAAGCCGCCATCCCTCTGCCAGCGCAGTCGATACGCTATGCAACTCGGGAGACAGGCTGACAGATATTGATGAACGAAGACTACACGCGGAGCGTGTGCTGATCGGCCGCCGCATATTCGCGATGGATCGACGTCGTCCGCGCCCGGGCGTTGAATCCGTAGATGTGGATCGAGATCGCCTCGCGGTCCGAGACATTGGCCATCCGGTGCAGGTTCGGCCCGCCGGGCAGCATGCACGCCACTTCTCCGGGTCGCCGGGTCCGGGTCCGCACCAGCCGCGCGCGGTCGCCGTCGAGCGCCTCGAACCAGTCTTCCTGCAGGGCGCCCGACGCCATGCCGAAACAGCATGAGCAATGATGGTCATGGATCGAGGTCGACGAGCCCGGCGCCCAGGCGATGGCGTAGACCGTGTGCCGGTCGTCCCCGAACAGCACGTTGCGCGTATAGGCGCGCGCCGCCCGCTCGATGCTCGCTTGCGCCAGCAGATCGGGATCGCCCACCATGTCGACGAGGATCCGCCGCGCCGCCGCCAGATAGGCGGCGTCCTGCGTCGCGCTGAGTCCGCGCAACGCGGCGGCGTGATCGATCGGCGTCTGTCTCGCCAGCATGAGTCTTGCAGCGTGCATGGATGGGCGGCCGGGGCTCTGGGTCTGAACTGCCGGCAGGATATCGGGCGCGTGGCGAAAAATTCTTGCGTTTTGCGACGATCTTCTCCCGGATGAGCAAGATCCTGTCGCGAGACGGGCCCGAAAGAGAATGATTTTTCGCATCCGCGCATGCGCCGTATCGCGCGTCGACGCCTGCGTCGACCGAAAGGAAGCCATGAAGAAGCAGAAAAAGCTCAAGCTGGATGGCTTCGACGTCAAACTGCTGCAGCATCTTCAACGCGACGCCTCGCAGCCGCTCGAGGAACTCGCCGCCAAGGTCGGCCTGTCGGCCACCGCCGCGTGGCGGCGCGTCCAGAAGCTCGATCAGGGCGGCGCCATCCGCAGGCGCGTCGCCATTCTGGACCGCGAACAGATGAATGTCGGCATCACGGTCTTCATCGCGATCCGCACCAACCAGCACAATGCCGAATGGCTGGAGCGATTCGGCAAGGCCGTCGAAAGCATCGAGGAAATCGTTGATTTCTATCGCATGAGCGGCCAGATCGACTATCTGCTGAAAGCCCATGTGGCCGACATCAAAAGCTATGACGCGCTCTACAAGAAGCTGATCTCGAAAGTGGAGCTCACCGACGTCACCTCCATGTTCGCCATCGAGGAGCTGAAATCCACGACCGAGATTCCGCTGAGCTTCGTCGATCTCGACTGACAGTTTTTCATCGAACTGCGCAAGCGATGCGCTTTGTGCGTGCGGAATAAGCTTGGTTTTCGCACGCTTTCGCGATCTTCCGATATTTTCTTGCGATGCCGCATGCGCTCGTGCTTGTCTCGTGCGAATGCTCATCACGGGGCGGCGCGATGCGAATCCGCCGCCGCAGACAAGAGACGGGACCGCGCATGCTTTCAGTTTGGTTACGTCGCAGCGTCATCGGCATGGCGTTCCTGTCGTGCGGCGTCAGTCCGGTTGTCGCCCAGACGGTCGTGCGGCTGGCGTCGGCGCAGAACTCCATCGGCTCGCTGCCGATCGTGCTCGCCCAGCGCGAAGGCCTGTTCGCGGCGGAAAATCTGAAGATCGACATCGTCGATTTCCGCGGCGGCGCCCCGGCCGTTCAGGCGCTCGCCTCCGGCAGCGTGGAAGCCTGCATCTGCGCCGCCGATCACGCGGTGCGCCTGCGCGCCCGCGGGCAGGGCGGCGTCGTCCTTGTGGCGTTGACGGAATTTCACGGCTACGGCCTCGTGGCGCTGACGAAATCGCCCGCCACCGATCTGAAAAGCCTGCAGGGCAAGCGCATCGGCATCACCACGGCCGGCAGCCTCACCGACAACACGCTGCGCTATTTTCTCGAACAGGCGGGCATGAATCCCGATCGCGACGTCGAGATCACGGGCGTCGGCACCGGCGGCCCGATGCGCGCCGCCATCGAGACCGGGTCGGTCGCGGCCGGCATGCTGACCACGCCCGACGTGCAGGCGGCTCTGGCGGAGCCCGAAAAATTCAAGCTCGTGCAGGATTACCGCAACCTGCAATATCCGGCGCTCGGCCTGCTGGCGCTGGAGAAATGGATCAAGCCCAACGAGGCGACGGCGCGCGCCTTGGCGCGGGCGGTGGTCAAGGCCGAGGCCATGGTGCGGGTCAACCGCCCCGCCGTCGAGGCCGCGCTCGCCGAAATGTATCCCGCGCTCGCCCCAAAGCTCCGGGCGGTCCTGGCCGACGAGGCGCCGCGCCTTCTCTCCGCCGACGGCCGGATGGATCCCGCCGGCTACAAGCTCATGCAGGGCATGCTGAAGGTGAGCGACCCGACGCTCGTGCCGGCCTCCTACGAGCAGGTGTCAGCCCTGAGCTATCTGCCGCAGCCGTGAACCAGTCCCGGAGTGAGCCTTCATGGTCGACAGCATTTCCGCGGCCCCACGGGTGCGGCCGGCGCGCTGGTCCCTCGGGGGCCTGTTCAGCGCGCTGCTCTTCCACCAGACGCTGTTTCTCGCCGCCACCCTGCTGGTCTGGGAGATCCTCGGCGCCTATGTGTTCGATCCGTTCTGGTCGAGCCGCCCGAGCCTGATCGCCGAGCGCCTCTGGTATCTCGCCAAGCGTGGCGACCTCACCTGGCACATGTCCGCGACCCTGACGGAAGCGGGGCTCGGCCTTGCGCTCGGCTCCGTCGTGGGCGTCTCGCTCGGGCTCCTGATGGCGCGCTACACCCGCGCCGCGCAGGTCGCCGAGCCCTTGTTCATGGGCCTCTACAGCCTGCCGCGCGTCGCGCTCGCGCCGCTGTTCATCCTCTGGTTCGGCATCGGCCTTCCCGCCAAGGTGATGATGTCCTTCTCGATGGTGGTCTTCGTCTTCGTGCTCAATGTCGTGGAGGGCGTGCGCGCGCTTGATCGCGAGCCCATCGACCTCATGCGCACCATGGGGGCGAGCGACCGCTACATCGTCAAGCGCGTGCTGCTTCCCGCCATCCTGAGCTGGATCATGGCGTCGTTCCGCATCAGCGTCGGGCTTGCGCTCATCGGCGCGCTGGTGGGCGAGCTCATCGGTTCGAGCCGGGGCCTCGGCTGGTATATCGAGCGCTCCGCCGGCCAGCTCGACACCACGGGCGTCTTCACCGGCATTGTCGTGCTGATCGCCATCGCGATGGTGGCCAACAATATCGTGGCGCTCGTCTCGCGCCGCCTGACGAGGTGGCGCGCATGACGGTCGCGACGATGCAAGACGTGGCGCAACAGGCTTCGGCGCAAGAGGCTTCGGCGCAGGAGGCTTCCGCCACCCTGTCGATCGCGAATCTCACGGTCGTGTTCAACGACGACATTCCCGCCATCGTGGATCTGTCGCTCGATGTCGCGGAG
>JAIEQX010000011.1 GCA_019747375.1 Beijerinckiaceae bacterium
GCCTTGAGGTCGGGATCGTTCATGGCCTGCACGCCGAGCGAGACGCGGTTGACGCCGGCGGCGCGATAGCCGCGGAAGCGCTCGGCCTCGACGCTGGTCGGATTGGCCTCGAGAGTGATCTCGGCCCGGGGATCGACGCTCCAGTTGGACGCGATGGCGTCGAGGATCGCCGCCACGGTGGCGGGCTTCATCAGCGACGGCGTGCCGCCGCCGAAGAAGATCGACGTGACGGTGCGGCCCGGCGCGAGGGCGGCGCGATGCGCCAGCTCGACCCGGAAGGCGTCGACGTAACGCGCCTCGTCCACGGGCGCCTGGCGCACGTGGCTGTTGAAATCGCAATAGGGGCATTTCGAGAGGCAGAAGGGCCAGTGGACGTAGACCCCGAAGCCCGGATCGAAAGAAGGATGCCTTGTCGCCATGGCGCATCTTATGGCATGGCGGCGCGGGCGCGTCACCCGGCAGGCGCGCGCATGATGAACCGGGCGTCAGGCGAAAGCGCTAAACTGCGGGCGACGCAGACGGATCGCCGGGCGCCGACATGCCGATGCGGCCGAAACCCGGCAGCTTGACGGCGGGGCGGCGGATGTCGAGTCCCGCGACGGCGCCCAGCAGGTTTATCTCCAGTCCCTCGACCCTCCCGATCGTCAGGCCGGCATAGCCGCCGAGCGTGACGCGGAAGCCGGTGCGCGACGGCGCCCAGCCGACCCACGCGCCATCGACCGGGAAATCCTTGCCGAGCGCCAGCGCCGGCATGGCGACGCCGATCTCCGGCACGGCGGCCAGGACCGAGGCCACGAAGGTGTTGGAGTTGGGGCCCGGCCAGGCGCGGTAATCGCCCTGATTGGCGAAGGCATAGGCGGCGATGGCGGCCCGCATCTTGGGCAGCAGGGCCTGGGCCTCCGGGCCATCGGCCGCGAAGACGATTTCAGGATCGTGGCCGAACCAGCGCGCGTCCGGCGGAAAGGCGTCGTTGCGGATGGGCCGGCCCCAGCCGACCTTGTCGAACCGCTCGTAGCGCGCCGCGCCCTTCTCCTTGATGACGATCCAGGTGTGAACCGCGAAAATCCCGCGCCAGCGCCCGGTGCGCGCCGCATAGACCCGCACCATGGCGGGGCTGTCGGCGGTGGGGCGCGGCAGCTGGCCGGTGCTCGACCAATCGGCCGACGACCAGGTTTCCGCCATGCTCTGGCGCCAGTCCACGGCGGCGCGGACCGCGAGCGGCATGGCGAAGAAGATCAGGAACGCGAGGGAGAATTTTTGCACGAAGGACATTGCCCCTCACGTCTTGCGCGGGATTCAGGCGCCTTCGTGGCCGAACGCCCCGTTGGCGATTGGCCGCAGGGTCATGGCGAGACACGTTCGCGCGAGGCCGTTCAGGCGAGGCACGCGGCGGCGAGTTCCTGAAAGGCGCGGGCGCGATGCGACAGCGCGCGGGAGCCGTCGGCCGGGATGCCGTGCTTCTCGTCCGAGCTCATTTCGCCAAACGTGCGTTCGTGCCCGTCCGGCAGGAACATCGGGTCGTAGCCGAAGCCGGCTCCGCCGCGCGGCGGCCAGACGAGGACGCCTTCGACCCGGGCCTCGAAGACTTCCGTATGTCCGTCCGGCCAGGCGATGGCGAGCGCCGAGACGAAATGGGCCTGACGCTCGTCGGGCGAGAGGAAGCCGCGCTCGCGCAGTTCCGCGTCGATGCGCGCCATGGCGGCCCCGAAATCCTTGCCGTTCTCGGCCCAGCGCGCCGAATAAATGCCCGGCGCGCCGCCGAGTCCCTCGACGCAGAGGCCGGAATCATCCGCGAAAGACGGCAGGCCGCTGGCCTCGCAGGCGGCGCGCGCCTTGATCAGCGCATTGGCCTCGAAGGTGGAGCCGGTCTCCTCGGGCTCGCCGAGGCCGAGTTCGCCGGCCGACACGGCCTCGACCCCGTAGGGGGCCAGAAGCTCGCGCATTTCGCGCAGTTTTCCGTTGTTGTGCGTGGCGACGACGATGCGTCCTTCGAGCCGGCGATGCTGCACGTGTGTCCTCTTGAGTCAGGTCGGGTTCGCGCGGAGGCGGAGATTCGCGGCTTGCGCGGCTTGATCGTGGATGTAGGCTGTCATGAAAGGACGGCCAACGGAACCCGCCCCCGCGTCACGAACGTTGGTGGTGGACAATTCCCCACCTCGCCGCCATTCAAGGGAGACCCGCACATGACGTCCCACAGCGAAACGCCCCTCGCTCTTCTCGGACCGGCGCGCCTCATCCCGCTGTTGACCATCGAACGCGCCGAAGACGCCGCGCCGCTCGCCCGCACGCTGGTGGAGGCGGGGCTGACCACGATGGAAATCGCGCTGCGCACCAAGGCCGCCCCGCAGGCGATCCGCAACATCCTGCGCGACGTTCCCGGCGCCGTGCCGGCCGCCGGCAATGTGATGACCGCGCATGATCTCGCCATCGCGCGCGACGTCGGCGCCCGGTTCGCGCTGAGCCCGGGCTTCACGCCGGCGCTGCTGGAGGCGGCCGCCGCCCATACCGACATGCCCTTCGTGCCGGGCATCGCCACGCCGTCCGAACTCATGACCGTCATGTCGGCGGGCTTCCATGTGGTGAAGTTCTTCCCGGGAGCGACCTTCGGGGGCGCGGCGACGCTGCGCGCCATGGCGGCGCCCTTCCCGCACGCTCGCTTCTGCCCGACGGGCGGCACCAGCGAGGACGACCTGGAGGATTGGCTGAGCCAGCCCAATGTCATTGCGGTCGGGGGCGCGTGGCTCGCGCCGATCGACGAGATCCGCGCCCGCGAATGGGCGAAGATCGGCGCGAGGGCCAAGGCGGCGGTGGCCAAATATCTGGCCCGGCGCACCGCCGCCTGAGCGGGATCATTCCATCCGGATCTTGGCGAGGCGCACGACCTCGGCCCAGCGCGGCACTTCCTTGTTGATGTGATCGCGGAATTCCTGCGGGCTCGTCACCCAGGCTTCCGCGCCTTCGCGCGCCAGCGCGGCGACGATCTCGGGATCCGTCATGGCCTTGCGGACTTCGGCGTTGAGACGCTCGACGATCGCGGGCGGCATGTTGGCCGGCCCGAGGATGCCGTACCATTGCGACGCCTCGAAATTCGGCACGCCCTGCTCGGCGATGGTCGGAATGTCGCTGGCGGATGCAAGGCGCGTCTCGCTCGAGATGCCGATCGCCCGCAGGGTGCCGGCGCGCGCATGCGGAAGGACCGCCGGGGCGCCGGTCATCATCAGCTGGATGTTGCCCGACAGGAGATCTGTGACCGCCGGGGCGGTGCCGCGATAGGGCACATGGGTGAGTTCGACGCCGGTCGCCACCATGAAGGCCGCGGTGGCGATATGGGCGGCGCTGCCGTTGCCGCCCGACGCATAATTCAGCTTGCCGGGATTGGCCTTGGCGTAGGCGATCAGCTCCTGGACGTTCTTGACCGGAATGCTCGGATGCACAACCAGGATATTGTGCACCTTGGCGAGCATGCTCAGGTGGGAGAAGCTCTTGATCGGATCATACTGCAGGTTGGGATAGAGGCTCGGGTTCACCCCCAGGGTGCCGATATGGCCCATGATCAGCGTGTGGCCGTCGGGCGCGGCGCGCGCGACCGCCGTGCTCGCCACAGAGCCGCCCGCGCCGGGACGGTTCTCGATCACCACGCTGCGGCCGAGCGAATCGCCAAGGCGCTGGCCGAGCAGGCGCGCCAGGATGTCGGTCGAGCCGCCCGGG
>JAIEQX010000080.1 GCA_019747375.1 Beijerinckiaceae bacterium
GCCTCGGCGGGTGGCGCGGCTGCGGGCTGGTTGGCGGGATCTTCGGCCCCGGCGTCCAGCGGCGAGGCCGGGCGGGCGTTGCCGCGCACCGGGGCGGCGCGGCGGATCAGATAGGTGGGGCGCTGCTGGATGCGCGGCATTTCGGACTGCTGGCGCATGCGCTCGGCGCGCTGCTTCTCCAGCGTCCAGTAGCGGGCCGGATTGCTGTCGTCGACCTGCGCCAGCGCGGCCGGCCCGCAGGCCAGCATCGCGACGAGGCCGAGGCCGCTCAGGGGGAGCTTGCCGGACAGGCCTGCGAGACGGGATTCGTTCCTTCGCATGAACTCTATATAGCGCATCAGCGGCGTGCGCGCATCTGCTCCAGCAATGACACTGTCGCGAAGCCGTCCGGCGTCAGCCCGGCCTTGCGCTGATATTGCCGGATGGCGCCCTGCACCTTCTCGCCGATCTTGCCGTCGAGTTCGCCGATATTGTAGCCGAAGCGCACGAGCTGCTTCTGCATCTCGAGCGACTGGCGCGCGTCGAGCGTGCGCTCCTTCACGGGCCATTGCGCGCGAAGTCCGCCCGCGCCCGCGAGCCGGTCGGACAGAAGCGCGATGCCGAGCGCATAGGACGTCGAGGTGTTGTAGGATTTGATCGTCTGGAAATTGCGCGTCACGAGAAAAGCCGGGCCGTTCTTTCCGGCGGGCAGAAACAGCGCCGCCTCGCCCTGGTGGGGCATCACGTCGCCGTCGGCGCGCGCGACGCCCTGACGGGTCCAGTGCGTAAACGGCCGGTAGTCCTGCGGATCATAGCCGGCGAGCGAAAAGCCCTGCGGCAGAGCCACTTCATAGCCCCACGTCCAGCCCTTGATCCAACCGTGCTGGGCCAGGTAATTGGCCGTCGAGGCCAGCGCGTCCGGCACGCTCGTCCAGATGTTCTTGTGCCGGTCTCCGTCCCAGTCGACGGCATGTTTCATGAAACTCGACGGCATGAATTGCGTCTGCCCCATCGCGCCCGCCCAGGAGCCGATCATGCCTTCGGGCTCGACGTGGCCTTCCTGCAAAATCTTGAGGGCGATCAGCAGTTCATCGCGAAAGAAGTCGCCACGGTAGCCCGACGCCGCCAGGGTGGCGAGCGAGCGGATGACGTTGCTCTTGCCGATGAAGCCGCCGTAGCTCGTCTCCATGCCCCAGACCGCCAGCACGATGTAGCGGTCGACGCCGTAGCGCGCCTCGATGCGCTCCAGCGTCTGGGCGAATTCCTGCGCGCGGGACTTGCCGCGCGAGATTCGCTGCTCGGACACGGAGGCGTTGACGTAGTGCCAGATCGGCTTGACGAATTCGGCCTGCTTCTTCGTCACCTGCAGGATCGAGGCGTCGGGCTTCATGCCC
Organism: Beijerinckiaceae bacterium; assembly: GCA_019747375.1. GTDB lineage: Bacteria > Pseudomonadota > Alphaproteobacteria > Rhizobiales > Beijerinckiaceae > Terripilifer. The sequence continues at coordinate 1,374 of JAIEQX010000080.1, forward strand.
GCGAAGGCCGCCTCGAATGTGGCGCGGCTCACGCCCTGGCGCTGCGCGTCGGGCCAGAGCGCCGAGATGAAGGCGCGGAACTTCGCCTCGTCCACGGGCGCGGTCTGGGCGCGCGCCGGGCCCGAGAGACCGCCGATCAGTAGGGCGGCGCAGAACAGGCAGAACAGCGCGATGGTCCTGACGATCTGCGGTCGCGTCGAATGCACCTCGCGGCAGCCGATCGGGCGGAGCGGCGCTGCGGTGATCCTGGGCCTGTCGAAATGCTTCATGCTTGTCCCCGACTCCGCCGGTTCTGCCAGAAGCAGTGTCGCCAGCGTATGATAGGCCGCCTGTGACAGGCCACCAAGGGGCACAATAGGGCCGACTCGTTTCCCAAATGTTTACCACGATGGCCAAGCCTGCGATCGCGGCCCCGGCCTTTACATCGCCCCTTTGCGGGCCGAGAATCCGGACAGAACAAGATTGGCGCCGGTCCGACGATCCGGCAGCCGCCCCCCCCGGGAGGACCAGAGCATGCCGAATATCCGCCCGCAGCGCATTGGCCGGATCGGGATCACGTCGCTGCTCGACGGCGATCTCGACGCCTCGCTCGACAAGATTCCGGATCCGGCGGACCGCGAGGCGGCCATACGGCTGATCGCCGAGGCGGGCGGCGACAAGGCCCTGACGATGGACTGCAACGCCTTCATGCTGGACCTGCCGGGCGGCCCCGCGCTGATCGATGTCGGCACGGGCTCGATGATGCATGCGCGTCTCGGCCATCTGCACGCGCGCCTGGCCGAGACGGGCGTCGCGCATGCCGACATCCGCACGATCTTCCTCACCCATGTGCACAAGGACCATTTTGGCGGTTTGGTGGATGCGGATGGCCGCGCCATGTTTCCCAATGCCGAAATCGTGCTGCATGAGGTCGAGGCGGCGTTCTGGTTCGATCGCGCGCCCGAAACCCTGCCGGAGCGCGCCCGCGCAACGCTGCCCCTCAACGCGAAGGCCTTCGGGCCCTATGCGGGCCGCATCCGCCGCGTGAAGGAAGGCGGCGGATTGCCGGGCGTCGCGGCGCGGCTCGCGCCCGGCCACACGCCGGGCCACACGGCCTGGATCGTCGAGACCGGCGAGGCTCCGATCGTCGCCTGGGGCGATGTGGTGCATCTGGCGGCGCTGCATCTGCCGCGCCCCGAGACCGCGATGATCTATGATCTCGATCCGCACACCGCCGTGAAGACGCGGCGGCACATGTTGCAATGGGTATGCGAGAGCCGCGCCGTGGTGGCGGCGTCGCATCTCGACGCGCCGGGCCTCGGCCATATCGAATGGGACGGCGAGCGCTACCGTTTTGCGCCGCTGGCTGCGGGCTAAGGGGCGCTTTCGGCCGAGATGCGATTGTGCAGGCGGCGCTCCCAGTCGAGCGCCTGGCGCACGGTCGCGGTCAGGTCGTCGTGCTTCGGCGTCCAGCCGAGGGTGGCGCGAATGCGCTCGTTGCCGGCCACGATGGCGGCGGGATCGCCGGCGCGGCGCCCCGAGATCTTCACCGGGAAGTCGACTCCCGAGACTTTCTTGACCACGTCGATCACGTCCAGCACCGAATAGCCGCGCGCATAGCCGCAATTGCAGGTCACGCTGTCGCCGCCGGCGCGCAGGTAGCGCAGGGCGTCCATATGGGCGCGGGCGAGATCGGTGACCTGAATGTAATCGCGCAGGCATGAGCCGTCGGGCGTCGGATAATCCGTGCCGAAGACTTCCATGCCTTTTCGAAAGCCGAGCGCCGTCTGCACCGCAACCTTGATGAGATGGGTGGCGTCGGCGGTCGACTGGCCGGCGCGGCCCTTCGGATCGGCGCCCGCGACATTGAAATAGCGCAGCACGACATGGCGGAAATCATGAGCGTTGCTGACGTCCTCGAGCATCCACTCGACCATCAGCTTCGAGCGGCCATAGGGCGAAACGGGCGACAGCGGCTCGGTCTCCGTCACGGGATTGGCGCTCGGATTTCCGTAGACGGCCGCCGTGGAGGAGAAGATGAAATGCTTGACCTTTGCGGCGACAGCGGCGGCGATCAGGCTGCGGGCCTTCGAGGTGTTGTTCTCGTAATAGCCGAGCGGGTCGGTGACCGAATGCGGCACAACGATCTTGGCCGCGAAGTGGATGATGGCGTCGATGTCATGCCGGGCGATGGTGCGCGAAACGAGATCCTGGTCGCCGAAATCGCCGACCACGAGTTCGACGCCATCCGGCACGGCCCAGCGGAACCCGGTGGAGAGATTGTCCAGAACCACGACGGATTCGCCGGCGTCGAGCAGTTCGAGGACCATGTGGCTGCCAATGTAGCCCGCGCCCCCC
>JAIEQX010000313.1 GCA_019747375.1 Beijerinckiaceae bacterium
CGCGCTCTCCCTACAAGCCCTTGCCCCCCGACGCCCTCTATCTCTCGCCCGAGGATTGGCGCCGCAGGCTCGACGCCGGCGCGACGATCCGCTTCTCGCCCTTTGCGGTTCCGCCCGCGCCCGCCGTCTTCGATTGCGGCGGCGTGCTGGGCCGCAATTTCGCGCCCGAACGCGCCGACGAAAACGCCAATGTCTTCGAGGCCGCGGTCGCGCATATCCGCGCCCAGCAGGCCAACAAGCGCCGCGTCATTCTGGTCGGCTGGTCGGATGGATCGCGCGACCGCCTGGCGTCGGTGCTGGGCGAGCACGGGCTCAAACAGACCGAGCCCGTGTCGACGCTCGGCCAGGCGATCGGCGTCACGCCCGCCAAGGTCGCGCTCGCGGTGGCCGGCATGGAGCAGGGCTTCGAGGCCGGCGAACTCGTCGTCATCAGCGAGCAGGACATTCTCGGCGACCGCCTCGTGCGCCAGCGCCGCAAGACCAAGCGCGCCGCGGATTTCCTGAACGAAGTCGCGTCGCTCTCGGCGGGCGATCTCGTGGTTCACGTCGATCACGGCATCGGCCGTTTCGTCGGCCTTCAGGCGATCGAAGCCGCGGGCGCGCCGCACGACTGTCTCGAGATCCATTATGCGGGCGGCGACAAGCTGTTCCTGCCGGTCGAAAATCTCGAACTGCTGTCGCGCTACGGTTCGGAAGACACGGAAGCCCAGCTCGATCGGCTCGGCACGACCGGCTGGCAGACGCGCAAGGCGCGGATGAAGAAGCGCATCCGCGAGATGGCGCATGAACTCATCAAGATCGCGGCCGCCCGCCAGTTGCGCGAAGCCCCGAAACTGGTTCCGCCCGAAGGGCTCTACGAGGAATTCTGCGCGCGCTTCCCGTTCGACGAAACCGAGGATCAGCTGTCGGCCATCGACTCGGTGTTCGAGGACATGGCGTCGGGCCGTCCGATGGACCGGCTGGTGTGCGGCGACGTCGGCTTCGGCAAGACCGAAGTGGCGCTGCGCGCCGCATTCGCCGCCGCCATCAACGGCAAGCAGGTCGCGGTCGTGGCGCCGACGACGCTGCTCGCGCGCCAGCATTTCAAGACCTTTTCGCAGCGCTTCGCCGGCCTGCCGATCCGCGTCGCGCAAATGTCCCGCATGGTCGGCGCCGCCGATCTTCGCGAGGCCAAGAAGGGCCTGGCGGACGGCTCCGTCGACATTCTGGTCGGCACGCATGCGGTGCTCGGCAAGACCGTGGCGTTCAAGGATCTCGGCCTCGTGGTGGTCGACGAGGAGCAGCATTTCGGCGTCGGCCACAAGGAGCGGCTGAAAACCCTGCAGGCCGAAGTCCATGTGCTGACGCTCTCGGCGACGCCGATCCCCCGCACATTGCAGCTGGCGCTGACGGGCGTGCGCGAATTGTCGATCATCGCGACGCCGCCGGTCGATCGTCTGGCGGTCCGCACCTTCATCACGCCGTTCGACGAACTGCTCGTGCGCGAAGCGCTTCTGCGCGAACGCTATCGCGGCGGCCAGAGCTTCTTCGTCTGCCCGCGCATCGAGGATATCGAGGACGTCACCGCCTTCTGCCGCCAGAGCGTGCCGGAAGCCAAGGTGGTGGTCGCGCACGGACAATTGTCCGCGGGCGAACTCGAAGACAAGATGTCGGCCTTCTACGACGGCAAATACGACATCCTCGTCTCCACCGCGATCGTCGAATCGGGTCTCGACATTCCCACCGCCAACACGATGATCATCTGGCGCGCCGACATGTTTGGGCTCGCCGCGCTCTACCAGCTGCGCGGCCGCGTCGGACGGTCCAAGACGCGCGCCTACGCGCTGTTCACCGTGCCGGCCAACAAGCCCATCACCCCGCAGGCCGAGAAGCGCCTGAAGGTGCTGCAGTCGCTCGACACTCTGGGAGCGGGCTTCCAGCTCGCCAGCCACGATCTCGACATCCGCGGCGCCGGCAACCTGCTGGGCGACGAGCAGTCGGGCCACATCAAGGAGGTCGGTTACGAGCTCTACCAGCAGATGCTGGAAGACGCCGTCACGGCCCTGAAGGCCGGCATCGAGGAGCCGGTCGAGGAGGCCTGGTCGCCCACCATCACGGTCGGCACGCCGGTCATGATTCCGGAAGTCTATGTGCCGGATCTGCAATTGCGCATGTCGCTCTACCGCCGCCTGTCGACGCTCGACTCCGACGAGGAGATCGAGACCTTCGCGGCCGAGATGATCGACCGTTTCGGGACACCGCCGGAAGAAGTCGAGCAATTGTTCAAGCTGGTCGCCATCAAGGCCCTGTGCCGCCGCGCCCATGTGGAAAAGGTCGAGGCCGGCCCGAAAGGCGCCATCGTCACCTTCCGGGACAATTCCTTCGCCAATCCGCAGGGGCTCGTGCGATTCATCGCCGAGCAGGGCTCGGAGGCGAAGGTGCGCCCCGACATGCGCATCGTCTTCATCCGCGACTTCGACACGCCAGCCGAGCGTCTCGAAGGCACGCGTCAGATCATGCGGACGCTCGTGGGAATCGCCGAGAAGAAAAAGGCCGCCTAGGCGCTCTCCGCCCGGCGGCCGTCATGGCGGACGCGGCCTTAGGAGCTTGCGTCCGCAAGGCTGCGACGAATGGCTTCCTTCAGCACATCCTCGGGCTGCGCGCCCGACACCGCGAGCTTGCCGCCGAAGATGAAGAAGGGCACGCCCGACACGCCCATGCGCGCCGCCGTGGCGATTTCCTCGCGCACCGATCCCACATCCGTGCCGTCGTCGAGCAGGCGTCGCACCAGCGAGCCGTCGAGGCCGAATTCATCCGCAACGGACACGAGCAGGTCGCGATCTCCCAGATCCTGCCCCTCGATGAAATAAAGGCGGAACAGGCGGTCGACGAGCTCGTGCTGCCGGTTCCTGGCGTGCGACCAGCGGATCAGCCGATGCGCGTCGAGCGTGTTGGGCGACCGCGTGATGGCGTCGAACGCGAAGGCGATTCCAGCCTCCGCGCCGGCTTCCGAAATGCGGTCGTGGAACGAGGCGAGCCGGTCCGCGCCGAATTTGCGGGTGAGATAGTCCAGCCGCTTCATGCCTTCCGGCGGAATCGTCGGATCCAGCTGAAACGGGCGCCAGCGAATGTCGAAGGCGACGTCGGGAAATTGCGCGCATGCGGCGTCGAGCTTGCGCTTGCCGATGAAGCACCACGGGCACACGACGTCGGACATGACGTCGATTTCGAGCCCGGCGGGCTTGTCTTCAATCTCTTGCATGGGTCTCTTGGGAATCGGGAGAACGGGACGTCGCTGCGGCGCGCATCCTTTCGCCAAGGCGGGTCAGCGGATGCGGTTCGGCGGCGCGCTGCGTCAGCGAATACGCGACTCCCGCATGCGGCGTAAAGTCGAGAACGGGCGCCCATACGCCGGAAAATTGTCGCGCAGGCGCGTCGTCGGCATGCACCAGGATGATCGACGCGCAGGCGCCGGGCGCAATCGTCCGCGCGTCCCGCAGCAAGGGCGCCACGCGCGCCGGCGTCACCAGGTGGCACGGCGTCAGCCGGGCGATCTCGTCGGCGAGGCGTCGTGAACCGAAGGGGCCGTGCAGCCGGCATTGCGCGCCCGCCAGCAGGGCCGCGAGCGGACCGGTCACGAGTCCCGCGAAGCTCATGGGCGACATCGTGCACAGAACCGGCTGGTCCGTGCCGATTTTCGCCTGCGTCGCCACGTCGAGCGCCGCCGCCAGCAGGTCGGCCTGCTCGCAGGGGCGAACCGCGCCGTCGCGGTCGCG
>JAIEQX010000036.1 GCA_019747375.1 Beijerinckiaceae bacterium
GCGCTGCTGGGTTGGACACAGGAGACGCTCGCTGACGCAGCCCGAGTATCACTGACCGCGCTCAAGCGCCTCGAGTCTGAAAGCGACTTGAAGGTGTACGAGAGCACGCGCGATCAGGTGCGCCGGGCACTCGAGGCGAACGGCATCCTTCTCTTGGTGTCCGACCAAGGTGAAGGGGTGATGCTCGTCCATGGCCGAAAAGCCGCCAGCGACATGCGGAAGCGAAGCTAGCGCCGCTCCACGACGGCCAACCCATGTTGCGGGCCACCAGCTATACCAGTTGTCGTCGAAGTCGGGCTTGGTTAACGCCTTGCCGACACGCAGGGGCGCTGTGATTCCAGGTGGGGCGTCGTGACCAAGGCAGAACTCCTCGAACGGCCACCCGAGAGCGCGTCGGTCACCGACTATGATCGGGCGCACATGACGCTCTACCTCCGTCTCCTCGATGCCGCGTCGGTCGGCGCCGCCTGGGAAGAAGCCGTGTCGATCCTGTTCGGCATCGACCCGGCCGCCGAACCGGAGCGCGCCCGCCGCATCCATGACAGCCATCTCGATCGTGCCAAATGGATGACCCAGCACGGCTACCGCGAGCTCGCACACGAGCAGCCGCGTCGTTGATGCGGGGGTGATGCCGCAGCGGCATCGCCCGTTTCCATTTCTCCGGCTTCCGCTGGCGCTCGCATGGCGGAATCCTGCGCAGCGAAGCTATTGCAGGTTTGCTGGCGGAGGATGCATGACCCCCGACATCTCGCATTGGCGATCATCCGAGCGCTACGAATACGTCGAAGACCTCGTCTCGCCTGAACTCGCCTGGGAATGGCTGCGCCGGAACGAAGACTATCAGCGCGACTTCGCGGCAGTTCAGACGGAGCCGAACACCGACACCGCAGCGACAGAGGCGGCGACGTCTCGATGGGGGTTGCGATTTCCTGTTGTCGCCGACCCTCGACGCCAGGGAGGCCGCGCCCATCTGGGCGCCCACCGTCAATACCGGCGTCGTGCTGCTGACCGCTCCGCCCGACATCCTGCCGAAGGACGACTCGTCCCCAGCCATTGAGGCGCAGACGCCCGGCCAGTCAGACGCGCAGGGCTTCCACTTCCTTCACAGCCTCACGAACGGCGAACGGCTCCAGATCCTGCGCCTCGGCGTCGGGAGCGGTGCTGAAGGCGCGGCGGCCATCATCCCGCTCAGCCCCGAAGGGTTCGATCGGCTCGAGGCCGTCGCCCGTCTCCTGAGTTCGCTCCATGGCCGTGCGATCCCTCCCGACACGCGGCTCACACGGCAGCAGCGTCAGCGTGCGCGACGGATGTTGCAGGCCGTGGACGGTCGTCTCAGTGGCGCCAGTTACCGCGACATCGCAGCGACACTGTTCGGCGCGCGCGACCTCGCCGATGAACCCTGGAAAACATCCTCGCGCCGCTTCGCCACCATGGACCTCGTGCGCGGCGGCCTCGCAATGGTCGCCGGCGGCTATCGACGCCTGCTGAGCCATCGCCGTCGACGCTAGCACGCCTGGTGTGGGGATTTGCTCCCGCCAGCTTCCCACTCCCTCCGCGACTTCGCGCTCCGCCAGGGTAGCCGCCAACCGCCGCTGTCCCCCTGCGGCTCTCGCGCAACCTCGGAGGCTCGATTATGTCACCCAATGGCGCCGGCGTGCCGCAGCGCTTTCTCCGCACGCCTGAAGCGGCCCGCTTCCTCGGTCTCTCGGATCGCACGCTTGAGAAACATCGGACCTACGGCACCGGTCCCGCCTATCGCAAGCTCGGCGGGCGCGTCGTCTATGCGCTCGAGGACCTGAAAGCCTGGGCCGACCGCGGCTTCGTCACCTCGACGTCCGATCCGCGCGGAAACGTCCTTCCCGCCAAGCGCCATGCCGCCGTCACGCCTGCCTTCGGCGGCGGCCAAACCCGTTGAGCCGCCCGACATGTCGCCGCGGCAGCGCACCCTCTCCTTGAGCGAACGATCGCGGCTCGACCCGTTCGTCGTCGCCACCGGCGACGCCAGTCCGCGCGACCAGCGCGATCTAATGGAGCGGCCCTTCTTCTCGCTCGCCAAGGCCAAGCGCACCACGCCGATCTTCTACGAGGCCGGCGACGTCCGCGTCGAAGTCTTCGCGGTCCCCGAGCATGGCATGGCGACCATCTGGGATGCCGATATCCTGATCTGGGCTGCGAGCCAGATCGTCGAAGCAGCGAACCGCGGGTTCCAAACCTCACGCTTCCTGCGCTTCACGCCGTATCAGCTCCTGACCGCCATCGGACGCCAGACCGGATCGCGCGACTATCGGCTTCTCAAGGGCGCTCTCGCGCGCCTTCAGTCGACGGTCATCGGCACCACGATCCGCAACGGCGAACATTGGCGGCGTCAGCAATTCTCCTGGATCAACGAGTGGGGGGAATGCACGACGCGCGATGGCCGCGTGGAGGGCATGGAATTCGTCCTGCCCGACTGGCTCTATCGCGGTGTCATCGATCGCTCGCTCGTCCTCGCCATCGATCCCGCCTATTTCCGACTGACCGGCGGCATCGAGCGCTGGCTCTATCGGGTCGCCCGCAAGCATGCCGGCCGTCAGCCCGCAGGCTGGACCTTCGAAATCGCGCACCTGCACACCAAATCGGGCAGCCAGGCACGTGTGTCCGACTTCGCCATCGACATCCGCCGCATTGTCGCCCGCCAGCCGCTACCCGGCTATCGCTTGGCGCTGGAGCGCGCCGGTCGTCAGGAACGCCTGCACATCCGCCCCATCAACTTATCCACAGGCCCTGTGGATGGCGTTGTGGACGCGTTCGGGACTTCGGGCGCGATTGGTATCGGGATTTCGGGCGCAGCCGCATCGGGACTTCGGGCGCGCAAATCGCAGCTAACCCTCTGGCCTGAAACGGCGATTCCGAGCCCTAACTTAGAGTCTAACAAGGAATCTAACTTCTTGTTGGAGCGGGGCGACGGTGGAAAACCGCCCCGCGGCCGACGGAGCGCGCGGTCATGATCGTCGCGTTGCTCAATCAGAAAGGCGGCGTCGGCAAAACGACGCTCGCCCTCCATCTCGCCGGCGAATGGGCCAGCCGCGATCAACGCGTCATGCTCATCGACGCTGATCCGCAGGGGTCTTCACTCGACTGGTCGGAAGCCCGCGCCCGTGAAGGCCTGCCTCGCCGGTTCGCCGTCATCGGGCTGGCGCGCGACACCTTGCACCGCGAAGCGCCCGAGCTGGCTCGCGGCGCCGATCATGTGGTGATCGATGGTCCCCCGCGCGTCGCCGGCCTCATGCGCTCGGCACTGCTTGCCGCCGACCTCGTCCTCATCCCGGTTCAGCCGTCGCCTTTCGACGGATGGGCGTCAGCCGAGATGCTGGCACTGCTCCGCGAAGCCCGCCTTTTCCGCCCGTCGCTTGTCGCCCGTTTCGTGCTCAACCGCTGTGGGGCGCGCACCATCATCGCACGCGAGACCGCCAAGGCGCTCGCCGATCACGATCCGCCGGTGCTGGCGAGCGCGATAGGCCAACGCGTCGGCTTCGCGGATGCCGCGCAATCGGGCCGCCTGATCTCGGAGCTCGATGGCCAGCGTGCCGGCACGCGCGAGATCGCAGCGCTCTGCGCCGAAATTGGAAGGCTCGCACCATGACGAGGCGCAGCTTCGCCGCGCGGCCCGGTGACCCGGACACCTGGATCAAGGCCGCCGACGATCCGCGCGGCCGCAGGGCTGACGCCATCGCCTACACCGCGCGCCTCACGATCGACGTCACGCCGGACCTGCGCGGCCGGATC
>JAIEQX010000189.1 GCA_019747375.1 Beijerinckiaceae bacterium
GTCCCGACGCCGCCCGCAACGGCCGCCCCGGCGCCCAGCGCCGCTTCGGCAATGGCCAGCGCACGCCGCGCCAGAGCGACGCGCGCCCGAGCTGAGCGGCTCGACCGACAGAAAAATGGCCGGGAGATCGAAGGATCTCCCGGCCATTTCTGTTTCGGCGGGCGTTTCTCGTCAGGACTTGTCCTGGCGTTCGAGGATCAGGGTGGCGAGCGGCGGGAGCGTCAGGCAGATCGACTGCTCGAACCCGTGGCTCGGAATGTCCTGCGAGTCCACCCCGCCCATATTTCCCATATTGCCGCCGCCATAAATATCCGCGTCGGTGTTCAGGGCCTCGCGCCAGAAGCCCTTGGCCGGGACGCCGATGCGATATCCGCTGCGCGGGATCGGTGTGAAATTGCAGGCGACCGCCACCGGCGCCTCGCCCTCCTCGCCGAACCGCGCAAACGCCAGCACGCTGTTGTGGCTGTCGTCGGACACGAGCCAGCGAAAGCCCGACGGTTCGCAATCGCGCTGGTGCAGGGCGGGTAGCCCGCGATAGGCCTTGTTGAGATCGCCCACGAGTCGTTTCAGGCCCGCATGATCGGGCTGTTCCAGCAGATGCCAGTCGAGCGACTGGTCGTGATTCCACTCGCGTTCCTGGCCGAATTCGCAGCCCATGAAGAGCAGCTTCTTGCCGGGATGCGCCCACATGAAGCCGAAATAGGCCCGCAGATTCGCAAATTGCTGCCAGCGGTCGCCCGGCATTTTCCGGAACAGCGACCCCTTGCCGTGCACGACTTCGTCGTGGCTGATCGGCAGCACGAAATTTTCCGAGAATGCGTAAAGCAGCCCGAACGTCAGGTCATGGTGGTGGAACTGGCGATAGAGCGGATCCTTGGACATGTAGCTGAGCGTGTCGTGCATCCAGCCCATGTTCCACTTGAATCCGAAACCGAGCCCGCCCGCATAGGTGGGCTGCGAGACGCCGGGCCAGGCGGTGGATTCTTCCGCAATGGTCAGGACGCCGGGCCGCACCGCATAGGCGGTCTCGTTCATGCGGCGAAGAAACGCGATGGCCTCGAGGTTCTGGTTGCCGCCGAACTGGTTCGGCACCCATTCGCCATGCTTGCGCGAGTAATCGAGATAGAGCATCGACGCGACGGCGTCGACGCGGATGCCGTCGAGGTGGAAGCGCTCGAGCCAGAAACGCGCATTGGCGACGAGGAAACTCGTCACCTCCTCGCGGCCGAAATTATAGATATGCGTGCCCCAGTCCTGGTGGAATCCCTGCCGGGGATCGGCATGTTCGTAGAGATGCGTGCCGTCGAAATTGCCGAGCCCGTGCGCGTCGTTGGGAAAATGCGCCGGCACCCAGTCCAGGATGACGCCGACGCCCGCGCGATGCGCCGCGTTGACGAAATAGGCGAAATCGTCCGGCGTCCCGAAGCGGCTCGTCGGCGCAAACAGCGACACCGGCTGATAGCCCCACGAACCGTCGAACGGAAATTCCGTGATGGGCAGCAGTTCGATATGGGTGAAGCCGAGTTCGACCACGTAAGGAATGAGGCGCTCCGCCAGTTCCCTGTAGGTGAGGAAGCGGTCGCCCTCCTCCACCACCCGCGCCCACGACCCGAGATGACACTCGTAGATCGACATCGGCGTCCTGCGCGGCTCGGCGGCCGCCGCATGCGCGAGCCATTCCGCATCGGACCAGTCCGGATCGGGCGTCGCGATGAGAATCGACGCCGTCGCCGGGGGCTTCTCGGCCGCAAAAGCGACGGGATCGGCCTTGAGCGGCATCAGATGGCCGTGGCGGTCGACGATCTCGAACTTGTAATGCGCCCCGGCGGCGACGCCCGGCACGAACAATTCCCACACGCCGACATCATGGCGCAGCCGCATCGGATGACGCCGCCCGTCCCATCCGTTGAAATCAGCCACGACGCTGACGCGCCGCGCATTCGCCGCCCAGACGGTGAACAGCGCGCCCGCGACGCCCTCATGCGTCAGCAGGCGCGCGCCCAGCACGTCCTCGAATTTGTGCGGACCGACGCCCCTCAGCGCCTGCAAGGCGTCATGGCCCAGCGCGGGGCCGAAGCGATAGGGATCGTCACGCAGAGCGTCGTCGCCGCCCTGCCTGACGCGCAGCCGGTAGACGGGCCGCTCCGTCGCCTCGATGGCGGCGACGAAGAAACCGGCTTCATGCACGCGCTCCATCGAAACGGGCGCGCGACCGTCGATCTCGACATCGACGGACTCTGCCTCCGGCAGGAACGCCCGGATCGACCAGTGACCGTCGTCGACCTGATGCGGGCCCAGCACCGCGAAGGGATCGCCGTGACGGGCATGCGCGATGGCGTCGATGGCGCCGGCGGCTGGCAGGTGTGCGACATCCTGCGGACGAAGAGCACGTGTGTGTTGACTCAAGTCGTCTCTCCCCGACGGTTCAGGATGTCAAGAAGTCCGCGCGCCGGAATGTCGATCCAACCCGGACGGTTCGCCGCCTCATAGGCGACCTCGTAGATCGCCTTGCCGAGCAGATAGAGATCGAGCAGGCGGCCGCGCGTCTCGTCGTCCGCGATGAAGACGGGCGACCCTGCCGCGGCGGCCTGATAGGCGTCCAGGAACGTGCGCACGACCAGCTCGCGCCAGGCGCGGGCCGACGTCTTCACGCGGTCGCCCTGCTCGACGAAACGCTGCTCGATGTCGCGCGCCGCAGTCTCGGCCGCGTAATCGAACGAGCGCAGCATTCCGGCGACATCCCGCAGGCCGAGATCCTTGGCGCGGCGCTCCTCGCGCGACCGCGCGGGCTCGCCCTCGAAGTCGACGATCAGCACGTCGTCCTTGACGATCAGCACCTGGCCCAGGTGGTAATCGCCATGAACGCGCGTGCGCACGCCAGCCGGCTTCGCCTGCGCCAGATCGTCCAGCACCTTCTCGCAATCGCGGCGACGATGGAGCAATTCTCCGACGCTTTCCGACACCGCCTCGTCGCGCCGGACCATCGCGTCGAGCGACGCGAACAGTTTCTTGGCCGACGCCTTGGCGCCCTGCGCGATGGCCTTCACGTCCGCGCTCGTGCAGTCTTCGGCGGCGAAAGCCGGATCGTCGGTCGGCGTTGCGAGCGCGACATGCAGCTCCGCGGTGCGCCGTCCGAGAATCTCCGCATAGGGCAGGAAATCCGCGAACACGACCGACAGGTCGTGCTCCTTCTCGCCCGGCAGGGAGAGGATTTCGAGACCGCGCTTCAGCGACTCGACCGTCCAGCCCCACGCGTCGCCCTGGTTGCGCACGAAGTTCTGCAGGATCGCCACCGCCGTCGAGGCTCCGTCGGCCTGCACGGCCTCCAGGGTCCCCATCAGGGCCGGCGTGTTGGTGAAACCCGCCGTCTCGGTCAGGAAGCGTCCCATCTCGACTTCCGGATTGAGCCCGGTTTCCAGACGCCGATAGATTTTCAGCATCATGCGTTCGCCGATCGCCAGCGACGTGTTGCTCTGCTCGCCGCCGACGCGCTTGACTTCGCCGGCCTGCGCGGGCGCCTCGTCCCGCAGCCGCGACGAGCCCCGGAACTGCAAGGTTTCACCCTCGCCGAAGGCCAGATCCTTGTCGGCCCGCATGCCTTCGACCAGGGCCGCCCCGAAGGCCGGATCCGCGTCCGCATCGAACAGAAGGCCCATCTTGCCGCCGCGCCTGACCCGCGCCACCGCATACGGCAGGATGTTTTCATCCTCGCGCTTTTCATCAACCGCCAGCGGCGTGAAATAGCTCTGCGTCACGCCGCCATTCAGCGTCACGGCGAGCCGCAGAAGAAGATGCGTCCTGCCGCCCGCCTCGTGCGGCAGCGCCGCGACGGCGTCGACCGCGACATGATGCACGCCCTTGTCCTTGGCGGCGAACCAGCGGCG
>JAIEQX010000380.1 GCA_019747375.1 Beijerinckiaceae bacterium
ATCTGGCGAGTCATGTCGGTGTTCATCGCGCGCGGGCTAGACGAGAGTTCCGAGGTGCTGGTCTGGGTGCGGGCAGTAGCCAGCGCCTTGCTGGCGGGCGTGGTGGCGAAACTCATCCTGACGCCGCCTGGCGCTCTGGGCGCGGCGCCCTTTGTCTGGCGGTTGGCGGCGATGTCGGCGGGCGTTCTGGCCTTCTATCTGCTGCGACGCTCGCTGATCGCAGCCATCATTTGCGCCGAAGCCATCCTGGTCGGCGCGGCCTGGTGGCACTCGGCCTAGAGGGCTGCGCGAATGCGGCCAGCGAAGTCCTCGAGGCTTTCGGCAGGAGCCATCTTGCCGGTATGCGGCCGCAAGGCTACGCCGTCCCATCGGGGAAGAACATGGAAATGCAGGTGAAACACCACCTGGCCGCCCGCGCTCTCGTTGAACTGCTGGAGCGTCAGACCCTCGGCCTTCATGCCGGTCTTGACGGCTGCGGCGACTTTTTGAACCGCCTGCATGTAGGGTCCAAGCCGCTCCGGCGGCATGTCGAGAATGCCGCGCGCCGGGACTTTCGGGATCACCAGCGCGTGGCCGTCCGCCCGGGGCATGATGTCCATGAACGCGAGGGCCGCTTCATCCTCGTAGATCTTCACGCAGGGGATTTCGCCGCGCAGGATCTTCGCGAAAATGTTGCTCTGGTCATAGGCGGTCATGTTGGCCTCCGGCATGGGTCAGGACGTCCACGGCTGTAGCATCAGCCCTTCTTGAACGGAACATGCTCGCCATAAATCTCGATTTCGGCTTCGACATGGTCGCGCTCCTGCACCAGAAAGGCCGCAACCGCACGGGCGAGGCGGGGATCGGCGAATTCATGGGCCGAATATGTCGTCACGGGTTCGTAGCCGCGGGCCAGTTTATGTTCGCCCTGGGCCCCGGCCTCGACGCGCGACAGGCCATTGGCCAGCGCATAGTCGATGGCGCGGTAGTAGCAGAGCTCGAAATGCAGACAGGGGTGCTCCTCGATCGCCCCCCAGTTGCGGCCGTAGAGCGCGTCGTCGCCGATGAAGTTGATCGCGCCGGCGATCCAGCGTCCGGCGCGGCGCGCCATCACCAGCAGGATTCGGTCGGCCATCGTGCGTCCGACTTCGCTGAAGAACGCGCGCGTGAGATAGGGCGTGCCCCATTTTCGGGAGCCGGTGTCGATGTAAAACTCGAAAAACGCATCCCAGTGCTCGGCCTCGATAGCGGCCCCCGTCAGGCTGAACACTTCGATGCCGGGGGCAAGCGCCTGTTCGCGCTCCTTCCGGATATTCTTGCGTTTCCGCGACGACAGGGCGGCGAGAAAGGCGTCGAAATCCGCATACCCGCGGTTGAAGAAATGAAACTGGCGACCGGTGCGCTGTAGCCAGCCGGACGCGCCGAGCGCTTCCCATTCCGACCTGACCGGAAATGTGACGTGGGTCGAAGAGCATCCGGCATTTTCCCGTAACGCCCGCAGTCCGGCGATCAGGCTGCGGCTTGCCTCTTCTTCGCGCTCG
This sequence comes from Beijerinckiaceae bacterium, assembly GCA_019747375.1. Taxonomy (GTDB): domain Bacteria; phylum Pseudomonadota; class Alphaproteobacteria; order Rhizobiales; family Beijerinckiaceae; genus Terripilifer. The sequence continues at coordinate 1,521 of JAIEQX010000380.1, forward strand.
CCTTTTGCGACAAGCAGCCGACGGCCTGTCGCCGGCGTGAAGGGAACGGCCACTTGCAGCTTGGGGTAATAGTCTCCGCCGGCACGCTCGAACGCATCCGCCCATGCGTGGTCGAAGACATATTCGCCCATGGAATGCGACTTGAGCCAGGCGGGAGCTGCGGCCAGCAGGGCGCGCTCCTCGTCCTCCACGAGAAGATGAGAGCCGCCCCAGCCTTGACGGGCGACGGCCGATTTCGATGTTTCCAGCGCGGAAAGAAACCTGTGGCACAGGAATGGGTTGAAACGCTCGATCTGAGAATTCGAGTCAACGTCGAGGTCGGCGGCCGCGCGCTCGGGCGGGCGAAGCTCGCCGCGCGGATTTTCAGGATTGGCGCATGCGTCCCATCGCGCCGGATCAGTGTCGCTGATCGAGCGGATGACACGAAGGCGCAAGGCGGTTGGGGACATAAAGCGGACCTGTTGCGCCGGTCCTCACGAGACCTGACTGCCAGGAGCTAATCTAGCGGACGAATGCGTTGCAGCAATGGGGCTCATCGCCCCAGCAGCCCACCGCCGCCGCCAAGTCCCGGCGCGGCGCCCGAGTTGCCGGGTTGCCCTCCAAGCCCGGGCGCGGAGCCGAAACCGGGACTTGCCCCGCCGGGGCTCGACGGTCGGCTCAGGCCGGGCGGAGCGCCGGTTCCCTGACCAATTCCCTGGCCGATTCCCAAGCCTGGCGTATTCCCGGCGCCGCTTCCGGCGCGGGGAAGCGGCAGTCCGGTATTCGGCGCGAGATCGAGGCCGCGACCACCCGCGCCGCCTGCGCGTTGCAGCACGCCCTGAGCGGCCGGAAGGCGCGGCGGAGTGAGGTTGCGGGGCAGGCTGCTGGTGGCGCGGCGGGTGACCTCGCGGGGTGTGCTGATGAGCGACTGTCCCGGGCCAGCCTCCGCGCAGCGCGACGCGCCGCCCGCGCCCGCGCAGGAGCTGACGCTGCCTTGCGTGACCGACACGACGACCCGCGTCGGTTCGACCCGGAAGGTGAATTGCGTGCCGCGCACGCCGAGCACGCCGACGGGAGTCCGGATCTGGTAGGCGCCCTTCGGCAGGTTGCCCGTGGTGAAACGAAACAAACCCTTGGCAGCGTTGAGGACGAAGCGGGCGCCGCCGCGACCGGGCGAGTAGACATATTCGTCCAGCTTCACAGACGATCCGGGGCCGACGGCGAGTTGCGTCCCGTCGATGAAACTGATGTCGGCGCGACCCGTGCCGTTGGTGCGGATCCATTCGTCCTGAATCAGCGTGGCGCCGACGGCAAGTGTGCGCACGCGACCGGGAATCTCGGCGGAGACGCGGGTCGTGATGGCGTCAGCTCGGCCGATCTCCTGCGCGGATGCTGGAAAGGCGATCGCTCCGGTAAGCGTCAGAAGAAGGGTGGGTCCAAATGTCTTCATATGCTTTCAAGCAACTTTCAGCCCGTGTGGTTGCATGGCTATGAGGCTGCCGCAGTTTAATCCAGGTCCGAACCGTGCCGGGCGAAAAGCGCAGCCGCGCCGAGCCCGACGGCGCACAGGATGACGGCATTGATGAGCAGCATGGCGCTTGTGCCGATCGAATGCATGCCGGCGCCGAACACAACCGGGCCGATCGCCTGACCGAGAAAGAACGCGAAGGCGTGCATCGAATAGGCGGAAGCGCGGGCGGCCGGCGCGAGGGATGCGACTTCCGTCTGGACGGAATTGTGCAGAAGCACGAAGCCGAACCCCAGCACGGTGAACAGGATGGCGAGCGACAGCCAGCCGGGCGCGAAAGCAGCGCCCGCGAGCGCCAGAGCCCCGATGATTCCGCCCCAAGCCATCATCTGAATTCGCGAGAACGCGCGCGTCAGCGGTCCGACCACGAACGAGTAGAGCAGGCCGCCGACTCCAATGCCTGCGATCACCATGCCGGCTTCGCGCGGCCCGCCGAGTTTTCCGCTCTCGAGGATTTCGGCGATGTAGGGCGTCGCGCCAAATATCGCGATGGCTTCGATGAAGACCGTGCCGAAGCACAGCAAGGCCTTGGGATTGGCGAAGACGAGCTTGTAGCGTCCGAGCGCGCCCGCGACGCTGAATGGCGGACGGTCGAGGTCCCGGGGTTCCCGAAACTTCCAGGTGGCCCCGCAGGCCGCGATGAACGTCACGCCGGCGGCCAGGAGGAAAAAGCCGCGCCACCCGACAGTGATGGCCAAAAAGCCCGCGAGGCTCGAGGCGAAGACCTGGCCGATGAGGGCCGCGGCGAGAAATCGCGCGATGGCGACCTGACGCTTGTCCGGCGGGAAGCGGTCGCCGATCATCGCCATGGCGACCGGCATGGTGCCGCCGCCCGCAAGCCCGCCGACGAAGCGGAGCACG
>JAIEQX010000196.1 GCA_019747375.1 Beijerinckiaceae bacterium
CGGCGCCTGACACCAAGAGCTGAGACAGGCTGAAACCCGACGGGAAATGACGAACATGATCCGCAAGTCCAAACTCAGCCTCGTCTCGCTCGGCCTCGCAGCAGCCGTTGCCTCCGGAGCCGCCCTCTTCTCGGGCGCCGCACAGGCGGCCGGGGAAGGACCGCTTCCGCCGCGTCAGAGCTGGAGCTTCGCCGGTCCCTTCGGAGCTTATGATCGCGCGCAGCTCCAGCGTGGCTTTCAGGTCTATCGCGAAGTCTGCGCCGCCTGCCATTCGATGACCCGCGTCGCCTTCCGCAATCTTGCCGAACCCGGCGGGCCGATGTTCTCGGACGCGCAAGTCAAGGCGCTGGCCGCCGAGTACAAAGTCAAGGATGGTCCCAACGACGCGGGCGAAATGTTCGAACGCGAAGGTCGCCCGTCCGACAGGTTCCCGCCGGCCTATCCGAACGACGCCGCGGCGCGCGCCACTCTCGGCGCCATCCCGCCCGACTTTTCCGTTCTGGCCAAGGCGCGCAGCTATTCGCGCGGGTTCCCGATGTTTCTGATCGATGCATTGCCGTTCCCTGGCGGCGCGTATCAGGAGCATGGCGTCGACTATATCAACGCCCTCCTGCATGGTTACACGAAGGACGACGATCCGAACTGGAACGAATATTTCCCTGGCCACAAGATCGGCATGGCCAAGCCACTGTCCGACGGACAGGTTGAATATACGGACGGCTCTCCCAAGACACTCGACCAATATGCCCGCGACGTCTCTGCGTTCATGATGTGGGCGGCCGAGCCGAAGCTCGAGGAGCGGAAGAAGACCGGTTTCCGCGTCATGGCCTTCCTGCTCGTCTTCGGTGGGTTGCTGTATTACACAAAGCGCAAGGTGTGGGCCGACGCCCACTAGCCGCCTGGCTTCGTCGACAAAAAAAGGCCCCGCTCGCAAGGACGGGGCCTTTTTCATGTCCGAGGCGGATGAGGCTCTGCCCGGCGCGGCAGAGCCGTCGGATCACACCAAGCTGGCGGTGAACCGCTGGATCTTGTTGCAGGCCTCTTCCAAAGTCTCCGTCGAGGCGGCGTAGGAGATACGAAAGTTCGGTCCAAGACCGAAAGCCGAGCCATGCACCACGGCCACGCCTTCCTGCATCAGGAGTTCAGTGATGAAATCCTCGTCAGTCGCGATGACCTTGCCGTCTCGCGTCTTCCGGCCAATCGCCTCTGCGCAGGACGGGTAGACGTAAAACGCTCCTTCGGGCAGTGGGCAGTCGATGAACCGCGCCTGATTGAGCATGGAGACCACCAGGTCCCGGCGTTCCTGGAATGCTTTCTTGAACACCGGCAGGTGGTCCTGCGGGCCATCAAGCGCCTGCAGAGCGGCCCACTGGGCGATGGAACAGGTGCCTGAAGTCTGCTGTCCCTGCAGCACGTCCATGGCCTTGATGAGGCTGTCTGGTCCCGCCGCATAGCCGACGCGCCAGCCGGTCATCGCGTAGGCTTTCGAAACGCCATTCATCGTCAGGGTGCGGTCCATCAGTCCCGGCTCAACCTGAACCGGAGTCGTATACTCAAAATCGCCGTAACACAGGTGCTCGTACATGTCGTCCGTCAGCACCCAGACGTGGGGGTGCCGCATCAGAACGTCAGTGACCGCCTTCAACTCGGCCCGCGTATAAGCTGCGCCTGAAGGATTCGACGGTGAGTTCAACACCAACCATTTGGTGCGCGGGGTGATTGCCCGCTCAAGGTCTTCAGGCTGCAACTTGAAGTTCTTCTCCATCGAGCACGACACAAACACGGGCGTGCCGCCGCAGAGCAGAACCATGTCCGGATAGCTGACCCAATATGGCGCCGGAATGATCACTTCGTCGCCGGGGTTCATCGTCGCCATGAAGGCATTGAAAAGAATATGCTTTCCACCCGTTCCGACGATCGTCTGCGTCCACTTGTAGTCAAGCTGGTTTTCCCGCTTGAACTTGCGGACAATCGCTTCGCGCAAGGGCTGGATGCCGAGGACGGGCGTGTACTTCGTCTCGCCGCGTTGAATCGCTGCAATACCTGCCTGCTTGATGTGGTCGGGCGTGTCGAAATCTGGCTCCCCGACCGACAAGCTGATGATGTCGCGGCCTTGCGCTTTCAGGTCGCGGGCCTTCTGCGTCGCCGCGATGGTCGCGGAGGGCTTAACGCGGGACAGGGCATCGGCGATGAAGGCCATGGGAAAGCTCCGAGAATATGCTCGTGGGACACACCCCTTTTCGAGGCGAGCGGACCCTAGTGCGAGGCTGGCTTTTCAGCAACGCCTTGCAGCCCAAAAAGCCCTCGTGGACCCGCCATACGGGGAAAAAACCATCTGCGATGCGCTGACGACATAGCTCGCAAGGCCCCCGTCCGGGTCTCAAGGTGATTCGGATGAGCTCATCACGGCCGCTTCCTGTGGATAACGCGTCGCAGGCCTGGCTCGAAACGAATCTGAAACCTTTCGCCGGGCGTCGCCGTTTCATGCTCGACGCCGGCGCGATACGTAAACCATAGCGCGCGGCGTCAAGCTTCCGGTCATGGACCGGTCGGACACATGTATCAGGCTGTCGCGTGCGTTCCCGCACAGCCGTCCGTCAAGCCTTTGTGGTTTCTTGGACAATAGAAAGAGGAGCGGGCCATGTCTTTAGCCGATCATTTCGAACGCATCCCGGACGCCGGTTTCAACAGTGGGGTCGACCCTCAGGCCGCGCGCCGTCAGTTCAATATGTCCGCTGGTCTGGCCGGCCTTCTCGGCCTCGTGGCCATTACCCTGACCTTTGCAGCTCCGTTGACCCCCGTAGAGATTTCGCGCGAGAAACTTCAGATGACCGTTCAGGCTCCTCAGAAGGTGCAGGTTCGGCATGCCGCACAGGACGTAAAGGTACTCCCCGGCGGCTGATCAAAACAGGAGACTGGAATGCGCTCTTTACTCATCGCCGCGACGCTCGCCGGATCGTTTCTCGCCGCCGTCTCCGGGCCATCCTTCGCACAGGCGCCCGCTCCATCGACGACAACCACCCCAGCCAAGCCGGCCGTCACGGCGCCGCCGAGCACGGCCAAGACGGCTGCGCCTGCATCCGGATCCGCCACCGCGGCCAAACCGGCAGCCACGCTGATCGATATCAATTCCGCGACGGTGGCTGAACTGCAGGCGCTCAAGGGCGTGGGGCCCGCCCGCGCCGAAGCCATCGTCAAGGGCCGCCCTTACAAGGGCAAGGATGACCTGACGCAAAAGAACATCGTCCCGTCGAACGTTTACAACGACATCAAGGACCAGATCATCGCCCGCCAGAAGTGACGACGATGGTCGCTTAAAACCTCGCGCCGATCTTTCCAGAAGATCGGCGCAGCCCCATATTCGCTTCATGGCGAAGACAACCAAGACCCCATCAGGCAAAAGCACGGCTGACACGACCGGTGTGACCAAAAAGACCAAGAACGGTTCTTCCGGCAAAGCATCGCGCCCCGATGTTCACCCGCTCGGCGACCATCTCGCCTCGCTGCTTAACCCAGCCCTTGTAGAAAAGCGTCAGGAACCGCGGGGCTTCGGAGAAGCCCCGCAGGCCGGATTTGACAGCGGCCCGGTCACGGGGCTCGACGCCAAACTTGCCGACCAATTCGGGCTCGATCCCACTGGCGATCTCGATTTCACCACGCCCAAGCCCAAGCGCGCCCGTCCGCAGCGCGGACAGGAAGTTATTGGGTCCACCGCGACGAGCCAATCGTTGCAGAACCTGCTTGAGGCAGGCGATCCGAACCTTCGCGAGAAAAAGCCGTGGGCGCCGCATCGCCCCCCACGTCCCGAAAAGTCCGAAGGCGGCATCAAATTCAAGCTCATTTCGGAGTACGAACCGAAAGGCGACCAGCCAAACGCCATCGCGGAACTCGT
>JAIEQX010000232.1 GCA_019747375.1 Beijerinckiaceae bacterium
CCGCCGGGCTTGCCGCCCGGTCGTCCGGAGCCGCCCGGACGCCCGCCGGGGCGACCGCCGCCATCAGGCCTGCCTTTGCCGCCACCCGGCTTGCCGCCGAAGCTGCGCGCCGGACGCTCGGCCGGGCGTTCGCCCGGAGGCTTGCTTCGGCTTTCGCTGCGCGGCTTGGAGAACGGCTTTCCTGCGCCCGCGCTCTTGGTGAACGTGCGCTCCGCGCCGCCCTCCGACGGACCTTCCCGATACGGTTTGCGCGGCCGCTCGCCACGGCTGTCGGGGCGCGGGCCGGGGCCCTTGGCGTTGCGTCCGGTACGGGGACGCTCGCCGGATGTCGCCCTGGCGGGACGCGCTTCGTCGCCCGTCCGCTCCTTGGCGAAACGGCGAGCATTGCGGGTCTCGCTGCGATCCTTCTTGGCGCGCGGCGTGACGATGCGCTCCACCGCGACGGCCCGACCCTTGCGGTCGGCTGTCTCGGCGCGTTCGATGCGCCGGCGCGGCGCGCCGGCCTCCGGCTCGCGGTCGGCGCGCAGCACCGACACGTGCTTGCGCGGTCCGGCGCGGGGACGATCCAGCCGCGGTCTGGCCTCGGGTTCCTCCGGCGGCTTGCCGCGCATCGGCTTGCGCGGCCGCTCGTCCTCGTCGACCACGCGCGCCATGTCGCTGCGGGCGATGACGGGACTGTCGAAATCGGCGCCGGCCTGTTCGGCGAGCGCCGGTCCGATCTGGTCCGCGATGATGCGGGTTTTCACTTCCTCGACCGCGCCGTCTTCCAGCTCGCCGAGCTGGAACGGCCCGTAAGACAGCCGGATCAGGCGATTGACCGCCAGGCCGAGATGTTCGAGCACGCGCTTGATTTCGCGGTTCTTGCCTTCGCGCAGGCCCATGGTGAGCCAGACGTTGGCGCCCTGCACGCGATCGAGATGCGCCTCGATGCCGGCGTAGTCCACCCCCTCGATGGTGATGCCCTTGCGCAGTTCGTCGAGCTTCGCCTGGTCGGTCTCGCCGTTGGCGCGCACGCGATAGCGCCGCAGCCAGCCGGTCGACGGCAGCTCGAGCACCCGCGCCAGTCCGCCGTCATTGGTCAGCAGCAGCAGGCCTTCGGTATTGATGTCGAGCCGGCCGATGCTGATCACGCGCGGCAGGTCCGGCGGCAGCGAATCGAACACGGTCGGACGACCCTCCGGATCGTGGTCCGTCGTCACCAGCCCGCGCGGCTTGTTGTAGAGGAACAGCCGTGTGCGCTCGCGCGCGCCAAGCGGCTTGCCGTCCACGGTGATGCGATCCGCCATCGTCACATTGACGGCGGGCGTCGTCAGAACTTCGCCATTGACGGCGACCCGGCCCTCGGCGATCCAGGCCTCTGCGTCGCGGCGCGAGCACAGGCCGACCCGCGCCATGGTCTTGGCGATGCGCTCGCCCTCGAAGGCGCTGGGGGCGGTCTGCGGTTCGGCGCGCACCACGCGGCGCGGCTTGTCGAAATGCTTGGCGGGCGGCCCCTTGGAAAAGCTGCGGGGCGCATCGCCGCGACTCTCGCGCCGGGCTTCGAAGCCTTCGCCCTCGGCGCGCGCACGCACCGGCCTGTCGCCCTCAGGCGCCTTGCGGAAAGGCTTTTTGAAAGGCTTGTCGCCAAACGTCTTGCCGCCCGAAGGCTTGCCGCCGGTGGGTTTGCCGGCAAAGGATTTGCCTTTGTCGCCAAAGCTCCTGGCCTTCGCGCCGGGGCCTTTGCCCGCGAAGCTCTTGCCGCCCGCCCCCTTGCCAGCGGGCCCGGTTCCGCGCGCGCCGCGATGCGGCCCTTTCGCCCCGCCCGGCTTGCGCGCGCGGGGGCCTTCGTGATTGCTGTTGTCGCTCATACGCCCTGATAGCAGAGTGTGACCATGAAAGTCGATCAACACCCATGAAACGAGTGCGAATGCAATGAGCGAAGACCCGATGAGCCGCGCCTTCGCCCGCGCACGCGAGGCGGCGGCGGCCGGTGAGGTGCCGGTGGGAGCCGTGGTGACGTTCGAGGGCCGCGTGATCGCCTCAGCGGGCAATCGCACGCTGACGGACCGCGATCCGACGGCCCATGCCGAGATCCTGGCGATCCGCGAGGCGGCCCGAAGCCTCGGGTCCGAGCGGCTGACGGGGTGCGACCTCTATGTCACCCTTGAGCCCTGCTGCATGTGCGCCGGAGCCATTTCCTTCGCCCGCCTGCGCCGGGTCTATTTCGCCGCCCCCGATCCGAAGGGCGGCGCTGTTGACCATGGCCCGCGCTTTTTCGCGCAACAGACCTGTCACCATGCGCCCGAAGTCTACGGCGGGATTCGCGAGACGGAGGCGGCCGCCATGCTGCGCGACTTCTTCCGGGAACGACGCTGAGACACGGCTCAGGCGGCGTTCGAGGGCCGATAGGCCGTGTCGAGCGTGATCGAGCCGCCGACGGCGCGTGACACGCAGACGCATATTTTCTGGTTATGGGCTTTCTCATGGTCGCTGAGGAAGACGTCGCGGTGATCGATCTGACCTTCGACGCCCAGCACATCGAGCGCACAGAGTCCGCATTCGCCCCGCCGGCAATCTGACAGCACGGCGACGCCGGCTGCCTCCAGCGTTTCGAGAATGGTGCGGTCGACCGGCACGTTCAGATCGACGCCCAGGCGCGGAATTTTGACGTGAAACGGCTCCGGAGCGAAAAGCCCTCCGCTGGCGAATGTTTCAAATCGCAGATCCGCCTGCGGGCGCCCCGCCTTCGCCCATTCGGCGCGCGCGGCGTCGAGCAGTCGAAGCGGTCCGCACAAGTAAAGCTGTCCGCCCGGCGCCAGCGATCCGATTTCCTGCGCGATGTCGAGCCGCGCAGCCTCCTCGGAGAATCGTGTTTCGATGCGCGGCCCGAATCGCGATTGCAGATCGTCCAGGAAGGCTGCGTCGCCACGACTTTTACAGGCGTAGATCATGCGCCAGTTCGCGCCCGCTCGCTCCAGCGCCGCCGCCATGGAGACGACAGGCGTGATCCCGATGCCTCCTGCAATCAACAGATAGTCGGGACGGCCGTACTCGATCGGAAACAGATTATGAGGTTCGGTGATGGAGAGCCGCGCGCCCACCGGCAGCGACCACATGTAGCTGGAGCCGCCCCGGCTGTCGTCGTGCCGCTTGACCGCAATGCGATAACGCGCCCCGTCGCCCGCGCCGACGAGCGAATAAGAGCGGTGATCGGGCCGGCCATCGATGATGACGCCGACGTTGAGATGGCTGCCGGGCGCATAGGCCTTCGCGCCTGTTGCGGGCCGGATCGTGAACTCGCGGATCGTCGGCGCGACATCGCGGATCGCCTCGATCGTCGCGTCGCTCCACGTCAGGGCGTAACGCATGCGTGTCTCCTCATCCGCGACCGCCGCGGCGGATCAGCGAAGATCCGGCCACGAGGTCGAGCGTCGACTGGTTTTCAAGCGCGAGTTGCAGGTTGCGCCGCGCGAGACGCGCGTGTTCCCGCATTATCGCGTCGGCGCGCTCTCCTTCGCGTGTCTCGATCGCCTCCACCACGCAGCGATGCTGGTCCTGCGCGACGATGAGAATCGTTCGCGCCTGTGGCAGGGCTGACTGGGCGATGACAAATCCAGAAGGCGATGCAAAGGGCAGGGCGCCGGCGCGCTCCGCCTGCCGGATCATGACCGGACTTCCCGAAAGTTCGTGCAGGAGCGCGTGGAACCGCGCGTTCAGCCGCACATAGTCGGAGAAATGATCGAGCGTCAGATCGACGGATCCGATCAGTTCGTCGATTTCCGCGAGACAATCCTTGATGGCGGCGAGCGAAGATCGCGACACGCCGCGCTCCGCGGCGGCGCGCGCCACCAGCCCCTCCATGGCGCCGCGCACCTCGATGGCGTCGAAGATGTCGGCTTCCGTAAAGGCTTTGACCGCAAAGCCCCCGGACGGAATGGCCTCGATCAATCCTTCTTCCTCA
>JAIEQX010000236.1 GCA_019747375.1 Beijerinckiaceae bacterium
CATTCGAGGCCTGCGAGATAACCTTTGATGAAGGCCTTGAGGGTCTCAGGATTGGCTGCAGCCCACGCGCGGCTGGCGGCGAAGCTGCCGCCCTGATAGGCGTCCAGAAGGTTGCTCGAAGTATCCAGCACCTTGAAGCCCTGGTTTCTGGCAATGCTGGTGAACGGCTCGATCGTCAGCGTGCCGACATGAGTTCCCGCCTTCACTGACTCCCAACGCTGTGGGGTCGCCCCGACCGCCACCATCTCATAGTCGTTCTTGGTCAGGCCGTTCTTCTCCAGCATTTCGTAAAGCACGAAAGCAAAGCCAGTCGACAGCGCGTCGAGTGCCAGCGACTTGCCCTTGAGGTCAGCGTAGGTCGCAATATCCGGCGAGGTTACGAAGGCCAGTTCGACCTGAGTGGCGCCCATGAAAGCAAAAAAATCGGGCGTCGTCGGCAGCTTCACCGCTCCCTGGCCTTCCTGATAGGCGACGACGTTGTCGAAAGCGGTGCCGGCGATCTGAAACTTTCCATTTGCGAGATTCTCCGCCTGAAAGGCGGAACTCGGTGTCGTCGTCATGTTGACAGTCAGCCCGTTCTTTTCGAACAGACCCTTGGCTTGAGCCACGAAAATCGGAAGGTTAGGGGCGCCGGGAAAGCAGATGATGTCGACGGACTGTGTGGTCACTGGGTGTCTCCTCTTAGGCATCTCGTTGATTTCGGGGCTGTTCAGGCCGCGCTTCTGGATGCCTTCTGGGCATCCTGGATGGTCTGCCAGATCCGATAGGGGGTCGTCGGCATCCGGATGTCACGCACTCCATATTCCTTGAGCGCATCCACGACGGCGTTGACGATAACCGAAAGGGCGGGGGTGGTGCCGCCTTCTCCGCCCGCCTTGATGCCGAGCGGATTCGTCGGCGAGAGGATCTCGGCGATTTCCGTGCGGAATGATGGCAGATTGTCGAAACGCGGCATGCCATAATCCATGAAGGAGCCGGCCAGGGGCTGACCCGATTCCCTGTCGATCTCGAACAGTTCCCACATCGCCTGACCGACGCCTTGCGCAATGCCGCCATGCGTCTGGCCATGCACGATCAATGGATTGATGCACCTTCCAACGTCATCGACGGTCGAGTAGCGCTTGATGTCGATCCAGCCCGTCTGGGCATCGATTTCAACCTCGCAGATGGCGGTTCCGTTCGGGAACACGGGCTCATGCATTTCGTTCGTCAGACCGATCGACAGACCGTCGGCGAGATCGTCCGGAAGCGCGACGCGCGACGCTTCCCTGGCGAGCTCGAGCATGCTGAAGGTGCGGTTGGTGGCTTCGGAGGCAAACTTTCCATCGGCAAACTGGATCTGGTCGGCCGGAAGGTTCAAGACCAGCGCGGCGATCCGCTTGCCCTTCTCGATGAGTTGCGTAGCCGCCTTCGAGATGACGGTCCCGGCGTGACGCATCGAGCGTCCCGAGTGCGAGCCTCCGCCGACCTTCACGATATCCGTATCGCCGATGATGATCGTCACGGTTTCGACCGGTACGGCGCAAAGATCCGCCACCACCTGGGCAAAGCTGGTCTCGTGGCCTTGGCCGCTGGGTTGCGTGCCGATGACGCAGGACACTTTTCCTTCGGGATGGACTGTAATCTCAGCCCGTTCGCGCGGCGACCCGATTGACGACTCGACATAATTGGCCAGTCCGACGCCATACAGCTTTCCGCGCTTTTTCGCTTCGGCGCGCCTCGTCTCGGAGCCTTTCCAGTCAGCGATTTCGAGCGCCAGGTCCATGTTGGCCTCGTAAGTGCCGCTGTCGTATGTCGCGCCAACCGCGTTGGTGTACGGCATTTGCTCCGGTTTGACGAAATTCTTGCGGCGCAGCTCGATCTTGTCGAAGCCCAGTTCTCGCGCAGCGGTGTCGATGACGCGCTCGATGATGAAATTGACTTCGGGTCGGCCCGACGACCGATATGCCTGCGTCGGCATGGTGTTCGTGAAGACGGCGCGGGCGCGCAGCGTCGCGACGGGAATGTCGTAGGAGCCGGTGATCAGGCCGGATCCCTTGCCGAGCGGCGACAGCGAAACGCAGCGCGCTCCAACGTTGGAAATATTGTCGGAACGCATCGCCAGGAATTTGCCGTCCCTGTCCAGCGCAAGCTCTACCGTTGAGGCGAGATCGCGCCCCTGGTAGTCGCTCAGAAACGCCTCCGAGCGTGAGCATGTATTCTTGACCGCCCGGCCGACTTTCTTCGCAGCCCACATGACGAGGCCGTATTCAACGTAAACGCGGTTTTTCGTGCCGAAATTTCCGCCCACGTCGAAAGTCAGGACGCGAACCTTCTCCGGCTCCACGCCCAGTACGCTGGATAATTCGTGCTTCTGGCGAACCGCGCCGCCGCCGCCGCAGTTCAGCGTGTATCTACCCGTCTCGGCGTCATACTGGCCCAGCGCGGCGCGCGGCTCGATGGTTACGCCGGTCACGCGGGGAATATAGATATCCATCTTGATCGTGTGGGCGGCCACGGCAAAGGCGCGGTCGGTCGCGGCGACGTCCCCGAAAGTTGTATCCACGAGAACATTGTCCGAGACCTCGTCCCAAACGGGCGGAGTGCCAGGCTGGAGCGCGACGCGCTGATCCGCCACCCATGGCAGAACGTCGTAGTTGACGTTCACAGCTTCGGCCGCGTCGAGAGCCTGGGCCTCGGTTTCGGCCACCACCATTGCTACGGCCTCGCCGACATGACGAGCCTTGTCGGCCGGGAGCAGCATGTGTGGTCCAATGAAGATCGGCGTGCCGCCGGGACCTGCGAGCTTCATGTCGTATTTGGTCTTTGGCACCGGATCGTGCGGAATCGGCTTCAGGCCGTCGGCGAGTACGTCGGCTCCGGTGAAGACCCCCAGCACTCCGGGCATCGCCTTGGCTGCCGTACTGTCTATGCCGAGAATGCGGGCATGTGGGTGGGGTGAACGCACCATTGCGGCGTAGGCTTGGCCAGGAACGGAGAAATCATCCGTGAACCGCCCTTTGCCCCGAAGCAGCCTTTCGTCTTCGTTGCGGCGCATCGGCTTGCCGATGGAAAGGAACTCCGAAGCTTCGATTTTCGTCATGGCCCGTCCACGTCCCTCAATCTCGTTTTCGCCTGCTTGGCCAGCTCTTGCGGGCTGTTCCTACAGGTCTGCGATCCGGTTGCTTCGCTATCGCAACGCCTGTAACAAAGCAACCAAACTGGGAGCGGGGCAGGGTTTTACGTCAACCTTGGCCGGTGGGAGGATTTTGATGAAAGCTGCGGAAAGCCGCGTGGTTCCGGCCGATTTTCAGGAGCACCTTGCTCGGCTCGAAGAGGCCGGGTTGCTGGTGCGCATCGACCGGGAGATCAACAAGGACACCGAGCTTCATCCGCTCGTGCGCTGGCAGTTCGTCGGGGGTTATCCCGAGAGCGAGCGAAAGGCTTTCATGTTCACCAATGTGGTGGGCTCGAAGGGCGAGAAATACGATATGCCGGTTGTCGTCGGAGCTCTTGCGGCTTCAGATGAAATCTACGCCATGGGCATGGGCGTCGACGTCAAGGATCTCGGCGAAATCTGGATGCATGCGATCGACAATCCCATCGCGCCCGAGTTTATCGAAACCGCGCCTTGCCACGACGTCGTCATCACCGGAGACGAATTGAAGCAGGCCGGGAAAGGCCTGTCGCGACTGCCTGTCCCGATTTCCACGCCGGGCTTCGACGCCGCTCCCTATCTCACGGCCACCGTATGCGTGACAAAAGACCCGGAGACGGGCGTGCGCAACATGGGTACGTATCGTGCAGGGCTTAAGGCGGAAGATCGCCTCGGCGTCCGCATGGCGTCACGTCTCGGCGGAGCCGGCGGGTATTTGCACTGGCTGAAATACCAGAAGCTGGGCAAGCCGATGCCCTGCGCCATCGTGGTGGGTTGCGCCCCGGTGGTGGCCTTCACGGGGCCGCA